>JAXDFO010000241.1:0-8001 GCA_034665545.1 Blastocatellia bacterium | reverse complement strand
GCGCTGGGCGCGACCTTTCTCGTCATCAAGGGGTTCGAGTATGCGGAGAAGTACAGGGACCACTTGATTCCGGGGACACTGATTCCGGGCAATCCCTTTCACTGGGAGGGCGCGGGCGACCCCGGACGGATAGAGATGTTCTTCTATATCTACTTCGCCATGACGGGCCTGCACGCGCTGCACATGATAATAGGTCTGGGCATCATGACCTTCCTGGTCATCACGGCCTGGCGCGGGCGTTACACTCCCGAATACCACGCGCCCGTAGAGATAAGCGGACTCTACTGGCACTTCGTAGACATCGTCTGGATTTTTCTTTTCCCGCTGCTCTACTTGCTGGGCAGACACCTGGAACACGGGGGCGGGCACTGAGGGACGCGAAAAGTTATGTCTGAACACATCGTTTCGAGAAGCGTTTACTTCGTCATCTTCGGCGCGCTGCTGGTCGGCACGGTTCTGACGGTCGTGATGGCGAAGGTGGATTTGGGAAGCAACTTCAACACCATCGTCGCCCTCACCATCGCCGTCGTCAAGGCGACGCTCGTGGTCCTCTACTTCATGCACGTCCGCTATAGCTCGCGCCTCACCTGGGTCATTGTGGCTTCTGGAATTTTCTGGCTGGGGATTCTCTTCGTGCTGACGGCGAGCGACTACGGAAGCAGGAAAAAGGACATCCGCACCATCACGCCCAGCACGCTCGGCGAGACGCACAGGTAGAGGGCAGACGGGCCAGCGCGCATCCCATCTCAAAAGCGCGTTGGCCGCCCACACTCCGCCCACTCTCTTCTTCGGCGCGCAGAACTTTTACGGTCCTGCTATTCCACCTTAGAAAATTTCGTGTCCCGAATTTTAATCGGCTGGCTACAATGTGGACATTCCAACCTTACGGTCGTGTCCGTGGTATGGATGTCGGTTCCGCAGGCTGGACATGCGCCGTGAACATCACTGCGCTTGAAGACGTTCCCCATCGTGAATAAGGGCACGATGAGCCCGGCGATGAGTAGCGGCACGCCGAACAGAAGGCCGACGCCCCATTGCCCCTCACCTAGAAAAACGGCCAAAATCAGGCCCGTCACGAAGAGCACGAGGCCCACCGCGATGCTGAACGAAAAGCCGTACGCGCTATCGAATGAACGCCCCGCCCTGACGGCTTCCGGTCTCTTAGCTTCCATATGTTCTTAACCTCCAACGTACTTCCGGTTCAGAGAAAATAGCCGCAAATTATGGAATGAAGATTCGGATAGTTAAGAGTTACAACCTCTCACAAGCCCCTTTGTTATATCACGCAACTTAACACATGCCCGCGCCCGCCATCAAGAGCAAGTCGCAAGTCGGAAAGATCAATGCTGAAGGATGAGAGAAGAGCTATTCAATGCTGAATAGCCTTCCTTTCATCCTTCATCCCAACCACTTCCGACTTGCGCTTGATGACCGTCTCGGAGAAGCGTTCCATCTCTTCATACTGCGGGCTGCACTGTAACAATAGAAGGTCCACGCCCGCGCGCTCGAACTCTTCCACGCGCTCGCTGACTTGCTCCGGCGTTCCTATGAGGCCGGAGCGCAAGCCCCTGTTCGAGACCGAGTAATCTTCAAGCGAGACCTGCTGTTCGAGCTTCGTATTGGCGAGCCACTGTTGATAGTTTCCGTAACCGGCGGTTGATTGCGTGACATCCGTGATGCGCTTCAACTCTGCCTGCGCCGCCTCCGGCGTCTCGCGCACGATTGCGTAACCGGCCACGCCGAACTTCATCCCCGGCAGGCCCAGTCGTTCACGACGCGCCGACATGTCTTCGATTTTCGCGCGCACTCTCTCAGGCTCATCGCCGTGCATGACGAAGGCATCACACTGGCGCGCGATCATCTCTTTGGCCGCTTCGGATTCGCCGCCCGCGTAGATGACGGGGCGCGGGCTTGAGACGGGCTTCGGCTGCATCAACGCATCCTCGACGCGATAATATTTCCCCTCGAAAGTAAAATGGTCCTCCTTCCACACGCGGTCAACGACTTCGAGCCACTCCGACGTGCGCGCATAACGGTCGTCGTGTCCCTCGAAATGAATGCCGTACCGCTTGGCCTCGTTGGCCCACCAGGCGGAGACGACGTTGAGCGAGAGCCGCCCGTTGCTGATGTTGTCAATGCTGGCCGCCTGTTTGGCTAAGAGCGCGGGCTGGTGAAAAGTCGGGCGCACGGCGACCATCAGTTCGAGCCGCTTCGTCACCGCCGCGAGCGCGGCGGCAGTGGACCAGGCATCGAGCGATGGAGCCTGCGCGCCCTTGATGTCGTTCAGATTCAACTCCGCGATGAGCGTCAGGTCAAAGCCTATCTCTTCGCTCCGTCGCGCGAGGCGGCTGGCGTATTCCCAGCTTGCCTCCATGCCTTCATCCTCGACGTTTCTCAGCCAGCCGCCGAACACAGGGAGCCAGTAACCGTAGCGCATCCTCTCGCCTCCTCTTCCAGATAATCAACAAGGCGCGCGTGGGGGTCGAAGCCCAGAATGCGCGGCGCATCCGCGACGAAGTTCGACAGCGCGTTGATGTCGTAATACATCAACCGCCCGTCGCGTTCATCAACAATATACTCGACGCCACCTATATCCATCCGCGCTGCCGCCGCGATTCGTTCGACGGCTTCCACAACTTCCTCCGGCGGCGTAAAAGCCTCTATCTTCAAGCCGCTCTTCGGCGCATCCGCCAGGCACATCTCGCCCGCCGCGCTCGCTCCGGCTTCGACCTGGCAAATCTCCGCCGGGCAGAGATTAAAATTCTCACCGCTCGTGAAAACCTTGATGGCGTAGAGATACTTCCCGCCGAGCGTCTCGACTCTCTGGATGTGCCCGCCGCGCGCGGGGATAAATTCCTGGACCAGCGCGGTGCTGTCAATCCCCAAATCAATGCCGCCCGCCTGCGCCGCCCGCTCCAGTGTTTCCAAAGAGTCATAGCGCACTATGCCTGCGCCCCTGCCGCCGATGTTTGGTTTAACGACGACGGGAAAGCGCAGGTCACGCGCGGCGGCGGTCGCTTCCCCCGCGCTATTGATAACGCTCGTGCGCGGAGACTCAAGACCGAGCAAGGCGAGCAGGCTCAGTTGCAAGGCCTTCGAGGTCTCAATCGCAAACGCCTCAGAGCCGTTGATGACGCGCACGCCCTTGCGCTCAAGATGGGCCAGGTAATTGCGCGTATAAAAGAGGGCGTTCCCGTGCCCGCGCAAATAGGCCGACGCGCTCATCCGGTTGAACAAAAGCGCGAACTCTTCACCCTGCGCCTGCGCCTCATAATGATGATGAGCGGCATCCATAGGAATGTATGGAATGCCGCGCCGGTCCAACTCTGCGAACAAGGGGCGAAACCAGTCCGGGTGCTCGTAGTACACAGCTATCGGACTTCTCTTGTCAGTCATGCGATTACCTCTTAATCTTTACTGGACCTGTTTATTATCTCGAACACTTCATCGAAGAGCGCGCCGTTGGTCGAGACGGCGTTGCCTCCGTCTATCGTGCGCCGCCCGCGCCAGTCCGTGAACGTGCCCCCGGACTCCTCTATGATTGGAAGCAACGCGGCGCAGTCCCAAAGATTCATGACCGGGTCCAGCATCACGTCCGCCCTCCCGGTCGCCACCAACACCTGGCCGTAGCAATCGCCCCAGGTGCGCCGCGAGTGCGCGCGCTCTTGCAACTCGCCCGCCGCCGCGCCGAACCCGTGAGCCGCGCACGTCCCGAAATCCGTCGAGAGCAATAGCGCGTCGCTCAATTTTGAAGTCGAAGAGACGCGCGCCTTTCTCCCGTTCCAGAAACAGCCGAGGCCACGCGCCGCGTAAACCATCTCATCGAGCGCGGGAAGATTAACCACGCCCAAGACGGGTTCGCCCGCAATCTCAAGCCCCAGCAGCACACCGTAAAGCGGCACGCCATGCACGAAAGCATACGTCCCATCAATCGGGTCAACTATCCATCGCCGCTCCGATGTCCCCTCGCTCTCTCCCTCTTCCTCACCGAAGATAGCGTCATGCGGAAACCGCTCCGCGATGCGCGCGCGCAGGTAACTTTCGGCCTCACGATCCGCCGCCGTGACGAAAGAGCCGTCGCGCTTACGTTCAGCCGCCGGAGGATTGCGAAAATAATGAAGCGTAATCTCGCCCGCGCCGCTCGCCAGGTCAACCGCGAAGTCGAGTAAAGATTTAAGGTCCAATTCTTGCGCGCTCATGCTTTCCCTTGTTTCCCTGTGCTGCGGCTCGCAAGCTCCGCGCGCACGTCTTCCAAAGTGATGCCGCGCTCGACCATCAGCACGACGAGATGATAGATGAGGTCGGAGGCTTCATTGATGAGCGGGCGCGCGTCCTCATTCTTCGCCGCGATGATAGTCTCCGCCGATTCCTCACCGACCTTCTTCAGAATCTTATCCAACCCTTCATTGAAGAGATAAGTCGTATAAGAGCCTTCGGGCCTTTCCTCCCTGCGATTCTGTATGAGCGCGTAAAGCCGCTCAAGCGTCGCGCCCAGGTTATCCCTCTCTCCTTCAACCTCATCAATTGGACCAGAAACTTGCGATGCGCGAACTTGAAGCTCACGATGAAAACAGGAGCGCGCGCCCGTATGACAGGCTGGCCCCGCAGGCTCCACCAACACGACGAGCGCATCGCCGTCACAATCGAGCCGCACTTCCAAAACTCTTTGCGTATTCCCGGAGGTCGCGCCCTTATGCCACAACTCGCCGCGCGAGCGAGACCAAAACCACGTCTCGCCTTCCGCCAGCGTGCGCGCCAGACTCTCCGCGTTCATATACGCCAGCGTCAGCGTCTCACCCGTCAACGCATTCTGCACGACGACAGGCACTAGCCCCCGCTCGTCATACTTCACATCTTCAATCTCGAATTTCATCTCGAATTATTAAAAGCCAATCCTCATCGAACCAGGACGCCGCGCCCGCGCAAGTAATCCTTCACATCGGCAATCTTGTATTCGCCAAAGTGAAAGAGCGAGGCGGCGAGGACCGCGCTTGCGCCTCCGGTCGTCAGTGCCTCGTAAAAATGGTCCAATTTTCCCGCGCCTCCCGAAGCGATGACGGGAATACTCACGGCATCCGCCACGGCGCGCGTCAACTCCGTATCGTACCCGTCGCGCGTCCCGTCGCGGTCCATGCTCGTCAAGAGTATCTCTCCCGCTCCCAACTGTTCCGCGCGCACGGCCCACTCCACCGCATCCCAACCGGCATTCTCGCGCCCGCCATGCGTGAACACTTCCCAACCACCGCGCGCATCCGCCGCATCCCGCCGCCGCGCATCAATCGCCAGCACCATGCACTGGCTGCCGAAGGTCTCCGCCGCCTCTTCTATCAACTCAGGTCTCTTCACGGCAGCCGTATTGAGCGTCACCTTATCCGCGCCAGCGCGCAAGACCGCGCGCACATCCTCTATCGAATTCAACCCGCCGCCGACCGCCAACGGAATAAAGACTTCATCGGCCACGCGCCTGACGAGACTTGCGACGATGGCTCGCTTGTCCGAAGAGGCTGTGATATCAAGAAAGGTCAACTCGTCCGCGCTCTCCGCATCATACTTGCGGGCCTGCTCCACAGGGTCGCCAGCATCCACGAGCGAGACAAAGCGTATGCCCTTGACCACGCGCCCGCCGTCAACATCAAGGCATGGAATAATACGCTTCGCCAGCATCCCTCTTATCCTCTTCAAAATTCCGCGCGCGCAAAATTCCTCAACAGCCTCAGCCCCGCCGCCTGGCTCTTCTCAGGATGAAACTGCACGCCGAAGACTCGCCCGCGCCCGACCGCCGAAGCATAATCCAACCCGTAATCCGTCAAGCCCAACACGTCCCTCTGGTCCAACGCATCGCAGTAATAGGAATGAACGAAGTAAAAAAAAGTTCCATCCTCTATCCCCTCGAACAGCGACTGCGCCCACGCGCTTTGCTTCACCACATTCCACCCGACCTGCGGCACATGCAGGCCATTATCGAAACGGCGCACGCGCCCTCGCAGGAAACCGAGTCCCGCGCGCTGCCCGAACTCTTCCGACACTTCAAACAACATCTGCATCCCGACGCAGACGCCGAGCAAGGGCGTTCCCTCATCAACACGTTCCCGGACCAATTCATCAAAGCCCCGCTTCTTGAGCGCGCTCATGCAAGCCCCGAACGCCCCGACGCCCGGCAGGACCAGCCTCCGCGCCTCTCTCAAGACGGATTCGTCCCCGCTCAACACGGCCTCGCACCCGGCTGCCTGGAAAGCCTTCTCCACAGAGCGCAGGTTCCCCACGCCGTAATCAATAATGGCGACATCCAATTGGGCCAAGATTCAGAGCGCTCCCTTCGTGCTCAAGACGCCCTCTATGCGCGCGTCGCGTTCGACCGCCTGCCTCAAGGCACGCGCCGTCGCCTTGAAACAGCCTTCCAGAATGTGATGAGTATTGCGACCGCGCAGCGCATCTATGTGCAAATTACAACGCGCGCTTTCCGCGAACGAACGCCAGAAATGTTCCGCCAACTCGACCGAGAAATTGCCTATCATGTGTCGCCTGGTCTCCACTTCGTAAACGAGATAGAAACGACCCGACAGGTCAATCACCGCCCGACACAGAGCCTCGTCCATCGGCACGAGCGCGGCCCCGTAACGCGCGATTCCAGCCTTGTCTCCGAGCGCGTCTCGCACGCATTGGCCCAGGGAGATGGCTATGTCCTCAACCGAATGATGGTCGTCAATCTCAAGGTCGCCGCGACATTCGACCTCCAGATCGAAGAGGCCATGACGCGCGAAGAGGTTGAGCATGTGGTCCAAAAATCCCACCCCCGTACTGACACGCGCCTCCCCGCTCCCATCCAGCGTCAAAGAGACACGCAGATCCGTCTCCTTCGTCTGCCTGTGAACCTCCGCGCTACGCACTCTTGTTTGTGATTGTGTGCTCATAAGATTTTAAGGAGCCAGGAGCCAGGAGTCAGGAGCCAGAAGAAAAGCGATAGCATGCCTCTCATTCTGAATGCTCTTCTCTTCATTCTGGCTCCTGGCTCCTGGCTCCTGGCTTCATGCCTTTCTCAAATATCTCTCGCAACACCGCGAGCAACCGGTCGTTCTCTTCGGGCGTGCCGACGCTGGCGCGAAAATATTTATTGAGCATCGGATAGCCGCTCACGTCTCGAATCAGAATGTCCCGCCGGAGTAATTCGTTGAAGACCAGACGCGGCTCAATCTCTGAACGCACGACCATAAAGTTGGCCCTTGAACGAACAGGCTCAAGCCCTTCTATCCGCTTCAAGCCTTCAAACAAACGCTCGCGCTCGGCGATGATTTTCTGGACCAGTGGACGAAATTCCGTCTCGTACATCTCAACCGCGACCTCCGCCGCCGCCTGCGAAATCGCGTTGAGATTGTACGGCAGCACGGCCTTGCTGATCTCTCTCGCCAGTTCCGGCGCGGCGAGCAGGTATCCGACGCGCAGGGCCGCCATCGCCATCGCCTTCGAGAAGGTGCGAAACACGACCAGGTTTTTATGCTGGTCCAATAAAGAGACGACCGACGTTCCCGCAAACTCGAAATAGGCTTCATCAACCGCGATGAGACCCTCGCTTGCTTCCAGCAACCTCACCAACTCCCCCGCATCAATGGAGCAGCCCGTAGGATTATTCGGCGAGCAGATGATCGTCACGTCCGGCCTTTTCATTTCAACCGCGCGCAGCATCGCGCCCGTGTCGTAAGTCAACTGCGAGCTTAGCGGCACGCTCAACACTTCGCCGCCGAGCACCGTCGTTATCTGCCTGTAGAGCGCGAACGTCGGCTCGTTGATAAGCACGCGCCTGCCCTCTCCGATTGTCACCATCAGCAGAGCTTGAATCAACTCGTTCGAGCCGTTGCCCGCGATGATTCCATCCGCGCTCCACCCGGCAAACTCCGCTAGCCTTTCATGCAAACTCGACGGCACAAAATCCGGGTAACGCGACCACGCGCGCTCGCCCAAACGTCTCACGGTCTCCGCCTTGACCCGCGCCGGAGCATCCCACGG
>JAXDFO010000240.1:0-7445 GCA_034665545.1 Blastocatellia bacterium | reverse complement strand
TCGACGAAGGCGCGTTCGCGGTCCAATTGCGCGCCCGTCACTTTAAAGGCGGCCCTGGTCGTAACGAAACTCCTGAACGCTTTATAGAGTTCGTCAGTGATAGGAAAGTCAGTCTCTTTCAGAACGTGGCCGTATTCAATCGGGCGCATGACCTTGTAGGCGTCGAAGCCTTCTATGTGTCCGAGGGCCAACTCGCGCGCGAAGACGAAGACCGAATCGGCGAGACGCTGTTGCGGAGGCGTGTAGAGACGCGGCTTGACCGTCTCATCCGGCATGATGCCGCCGCCGCCGTAGACCGCGCGGCCCGTGTCCGTGCGTTTCTCCGGGCCCGTCGGCTTGGCCTGCTCGTTCTGCTTATCAGAGCGGTAGGAGCCGCCGTTCGTGTAGTAATCATAGAAGCCGCTGTTCGAGTAGTCGCGTTGAATGAGACGGCCCGACGGCGTGTAGTACTTGGCGATGGTGAGCATCAACGCGGAATCCGAAGGCAGCGAGAAGGGAAGTTGCACGAGTCCCTTGCCGAAGCTGGTCTCGCCGACGATGAGCGCGCGGTCGTGATCCTGTAATGCGCCCGCCAGAATCTCCGCCGCCGATGCCGTGAAGCGGTTGACCATCACGACCAGGGGCGTCTGATCCGGGCGGTCGTTGTCCGCCACGTAGGTCATAGAGCTATCACGTATGCGCCCTTTCTGCGTGACGATAATCTGGCCGTGCCGCAGGAAAGCGTTGGCTGAGCGGACGGCCTGTATGACCAGCCCGCCGGGATTATTACGCAGGTCCAGGACCAGCATGTTCATCCCCTCGTCGTGCAGCTTTTCAAGCGCGGCCTGCAACTCGCTGTAGGTCGTCGTATTGAAGCCGCCGGTCATGGCGATATAGCCGATGCCGGGCTTGAGCATGTAGGCTTCTGGAATCGAAGGCTGGGGCACTGCGTCGCGCGTAATGTCGAAGGTCTCCGTGCGTCCGGTCTCCGCGCGCTCGACCGTGACTTTGACGACCGTGCCGCGTTGGCCCAGGAGGTGCTCGCGTGTTTCCCAGTAATGTTTGCCGCGCAGGGACTCGCCGTTGACTTCCATGATGCGGTCGCCGAAGCGCAGGCCAGCGCGCGCCGCAGGCGCATCCTTGAAGGTCGCCACGATGGTCGTGTCCACCTGCTTGCCGTCGTTGAGGTCGCCTAAGGTCGCGCCGATACCGATATACTCCGAACGCTGCTCCGTGCGAAACTCTTCCAACTCTTTCGGGTCGAAGTATGACGAGTGCGGGTCCAGCGTGTGCAGCATGCTGGAGATGGAGGATTTGAAGACGGCGTTATAATCCAGCTTCTTGCCGTCAACGTAATTATCCTGAATGACGGAGAGAGCCTCCGCGATGTCCTGCTCAACTCCCGTCGGGCTCGTCACGGGCTGGCGCGTCGTGCGCGGCGGGGCCGTGCGCGCCACCGGAGCATCGGTGGACGGTAATCTCTGCGCTCCCTGCTGTTGAGCCTGGGCCAACATCGGCAGCATCATTGAGACGGCGAGCAGTAAGTTAAGCGCGAATATAAATCTGTGTCTCACGCGGCGAATCTCCTCAAAGACTGTACTATCTGCGGCGAAGTTTAGAAGGGGGCCACTGGAACGACCGTTGGACATTCCGCACGGCCAGTTTGACCGACACTCTTAATATACTACATGGCATCGGCGTCCGGCATCCATCCGGGGCCGACGGTCAACCAGGCATCACAGCATCATACGAGATAACGCCCCGATTGTTTCACGCCGGTGCGTGCCCTCCTGGTCCATTAATTATCTACACCATTTCGGACGAACGGCATGCACGCGAGGAGCCAGCCTCGTTTAGCTTGCCTCTCATGCTCTTTAAAAAAACCGCGCTCTCCCGGACCTTCGATTCCAGTTTGAACTTGCGCAAAGGCCCCTCTGCGCTCTACCCTTGACGCTGATGCCGCTCACATAAGATGCAGGTATCAACCTCCCCCGCTGTCTGTAAAATCTTTCCCCCGTGACAAAAAACTCTTTTTGAACGACGCGGCGAGCGTCCGTGACGGAAAGAGACTTTTGAACGCCCGGAGGAGAACCAGATGGAAAGAGTCAGAAGCATCATCGCGCTCTTGTTGTTGGCAGCCTTCGCCTGCCCCAACTTGATGGCCCAGACGCAGAGACGCAAACGACCCGCGCCACGAGCGACCCAGACCCGCGCGACTACTCAGACCCGCGCTGCTCAAGCCCGTACAACTCAAACTCGCACGAACGTGGTGAGGACGGACACGCGACTGACGGGGCTTTACAGCCTCGACGCTGCGAGCAGCGACGACCCGCGCGCCGCCGCCGGAAGAGTCGCGCAGACTGACGCCTTCGGCAACCAGAGCGAACGCACAGAGCAGTTAATCGAACGCCTGACCTCTCCCGAACAACTCGCCATCGAACGTCGCGGTCGTCTCGTCAGCATCGCTTCCTCTCGTGCCCCTCGCATCACCTTTGAAGCAGACGGAGCGGACCACACGGAGCGCGCCGCAGACGGCCACACGGTTCGCACCCGCGCCTCCCTGACGGAGAGCAGCCTGCTAGTCAATTCCAGTAGCGGCGGCAGCGACCTTGATGATAGTTACAGTGTCAGCTTCGACTCGCTCGAAGATGGCCGCCGCCTGCGCGTCACGCGTCGCATCTACGGTCAACAGTACGGGCAGGCCGTCATCGTCCAGAGCATCTACAACAAGGTTTCCAACATCGCACGCTTTGACATCTACAGGCCGGAGGCCGAGCGCGTCGGTAACATAGCCAGGACCGAACCGCCCGCCTCCCAAAACAACAGCAACAATCGTCGAAGCGGGGCCAGGACTTCTCCGCCGGTCATCAGGCGCAACCCGCCTCCGCAGCCGCAACCCGCGCAGGCTAATCCGCCCGCGAGCAATAATGATGTGTACGTCCTGGTCGTGCCGAACGGCACGCGCGTCGTGGGCGTGCTCAACACTGACCTCAACACGGCGACGGCGCATGAAGGCGACCGCTTCACCATCACGGTTCGGGAACCCGGCGCATACGCGGGCGCGACGATAGAGGGTTACGTCGCGCGCGTCCAACAGGCTGGCAGGATTTCCGGTCGCGCCGAGATGATGCTCAACTTCGAGCAGATACGCCTCAGCGACGGTCGCACGGCTGGCTTCAACGGCATCATCGAAGACGTGCGCGCGTCGGGCGGTGAAGACGTGCGCGTCAACAACGAGGGCGGCAACGTTCAGGATACCAACAGCCAGGGCGGCATGACTACCCAACGCGCGGCCATCGGCGCAGCCATCGGCGCAGGCGCAGGCGTCGGCTCAGTCTACGCACAAGGCCGCGACCAACTCCAACTCAGAACCGGAACCGAACTCATCATCCGCGCAACCAGGTAGGAAGTAGTAAGTCTGAATGAAGAAGGATGAGAGCAGAGCTATTCAACCGTTCAATAGCTCTCCTCTCATCCTTCTTCATGGCTACTTGCCTTTCAAGCCCAGTCGCGTGTGATGTCGCACCAGAGGGCCAGGCCGCGCCAGGTGTTGAAGCGTGCGTAGTGGCGCGCGATTTTCTGGTCCGAGGCGGCGCGTCCCTTGTTATGCATGCGCGCGAATTTTGCGCGCACCCATGAATCGAGGGCGAGGCCGTCGTAACGGCCAATCAGTTTCAGCATCGTCTCCGCCGCGTAATCGCCGACGCCCTTGATACGCTTCATCTCGCGCTGCAACTCTGTGGTCGGCAGCGCGCTCTTTAGCCATCCTTCAACGTCCAGCGAGCCATCGGCCACGCGCGACGCCAGTTCGTGCAAGTAAGGGGCGCGATAACCCGCGCGCACTTCGTCTCGATAAAAGCTCAAGGGAACTTCGGCCATCGCCCGCGCCGTGGGAAAGCTCTTGCTTCCATCGCTGGACGCGCGCCCTAGATGCTGGACCAGCCCCTCGACCATCTTCAACGTCAAGGCCCACGAACAGTTCGTCGTGCAGATGGTCTTGACCAAGTCCTCGAAGACGGTCGGCGAGCGCAGGAGCCTGCCCGCGCCCTCGCGCATGACCCAGGAAAATTCCGGGTCGTCTTTGAGCGCGGCGTAGAATTCTTTCATGTCATCATCGAGCCTCAACATGTGCCGCACATCGCGTGTGACCTTCTCCGTCGCGCGCCCGTCCAGGCGACGCGAGAGATTAATATTGAGCGCGCCCTTCGCGCCGGAGATGTGAACGACGACGGGCGGCCTTTCTTCTACGATGTCCAAGACGCGCGTGAGCGTCCAGGTCTCGCGGTCTAATCCGAAGGGGAGAAGTTGATACCAGCCGTGACTGATGGCTGTGCGTTTGAAGTTGAAATCGCGCGGGGTGGTTAGAGAGAGTTCCATCCGAAAAATAGTTTCCTTTGAATGTTGGGCATGGCCTGCGCTTCAGTCCGACTCTGTAGCCTGCGCGCTTATCTCGTTGCCCTATTCTGTGGTTTCGGCCAGATTGGACTTGTACTTGGTGACAGTCTTCCGGTCATTCATCTCCAGATAAATCCAACTCGGAGGAGGGGCATCGCTTTCCAGCGCAAACCATAGCTGACCCAGCCCGTCATGATTTTGGAGGGCGCAAAATCCATAGAGCCGTTTTCCGTTCTGCTCATAGATGTCCACCCAGGTGCGTGAGGATTTCGTGTTTTTACCGCAGGGAGGCAGGTCCGGCGCGGAGGCGAACATTTCGTTCGGATAGTCCGTCAGGTTATCAACCCGGTACTTGTATCGCGTCCATTGCTTGCCGTTTGCTTCATAGTATTCCTGTCCCGTAAACACGAGCACGGGATTTGGCAATGGAGGCGTCGCCCTGGAAACGCTGCCTGTTGCGAACGCTATCAAAATCAGACTGGCCGCCAGCGTCGCACCCTTTTTCATAATACTTAATCTCATAGTTGTCTCCTTTCCTCTCCTGAATGAAGAGGTGTTTAAGGTTCCTTACTTCGTTAACGGTTGAAGTCGGCTTCTCAATTCTTAAGCCACATCGGGGCGAGCGCGCCAACGCATATTAGACAAACTAACGGTCGCCAGTAAAGACGCCCGCGCAGGCGTCCGGCCAGACCGGGCCTCTTTCATGAGATGGTTGACATCGTTCGTTCAGGCGCGTATAGTTCACCGGTGAACCAAAACTGCAAGCCTTCAAATAAAGAGTCAGCCGTGCCTCTGGCGGCGTTGCTCCTGCGCGCGGCCCAGCGCATAGAGGGGCGCATCGAGGCCGCGCTGACAGAGTCCGGGCTTTCGTTCGCCAAGCTGGGTGTCTTGAGCCATCTGGTGGAGGCCGGGCGTCCGTTGCCTCTGGGCCAACTGGCCGGGCGCATCGCCTGCGTCAAGTCGAACATGACGCAGCTTGTGGACAGGCTCGAAGCCGACGGACTCGTCTCGCGCGTCAACGACCCGGAAGACAGGCGCAGCGTCCTGGCGGCGATTACGAGCGAGGGGCGCAAGCGATTCGAGGTCGGCGTGCGCGCGCTGGCCTCTAAGGAGCGAGAGCTATTCGCGGAGTTTAGCGCGGAGGAACGCAAACGACTGCTCTCGCTCTTGAAGAAACTGGGTAGCTGCTAGACGGGCCGTTGGTCCAGAAATTTTGGCGCGCATAATTTGACGCTCGATATTACAACCATCAAGCAATCGCTCCGGCGTTCCCGGCATATCCGCAGAGGCCAGGCTCCGCCTTCACACACATCGTTCGCAGCGCATGACGCGGGAGGCGCGAAATGAAATTCCTGGTCGCGGTCGTCGGGTTCCTCTTTATCTTTGTGGTCCTGTTGGATGCCTTCGAGGTCATCGTGCTGCCGCGTCGCGTGACGCGCAAGCTGCGGCTGACGGTCCTCTTCTACACGATGACGTGGAGACCTTGGGCGGCTGTCGCGCGGCGCATCGGTAAAAGCAAAAAGCGCGAAGCGTATCTCAGCTTTTATGGTCCACTTTCTTTGATAGTGCTCCTGATAGTCTGGGCGGCGGGCCTCATTCTCGGCTTCGCTTTCCTTCACTGGTCGCTCGGCTCTGAGATAAATGTCGCGGACCTTCCCAACACAGGTTTCACGACGGACCTGTACCTGAGCGGGACGACCTTCTTCACGCTGGGCCTCGGCGATGTCCTGCCGGTCACGAGATTGGCGCGCCTGTTGACGGTGATGGAAGCGGGCATCGGGTTCGGCTTCCTAGCCATCATCATCGGATATTTGCCAGTCATCTACCAGGCGTTTTCCCGGCGCGAGGTGAACATCTCTTTGCTGGACGCGAGGGCGGGCACGCCCTCCACCGCCGCCGAGTTGCTGCGCAGGCACGGGCGCGACGGCAACATGGACGCGCTCAACCAACTGTTACAGGATTGGGAACGCTGGTCTTCTGATTTGATGGAGAGCCATCTTTCATATCCGGTCCTCAGTTACTATCGCTCGCAGCATGATAACCAGTCCTGGCTGGCGGCCCTGGCGACCATTCTTGACACTTGCGCGCTGGTCATCGTAGGGGTGGACGGCGCGCCCGCTTGGCAGGCCCAATTAACCTTTGCGATGGCGCGTCATGCGGTGGTGGACATCGCCCAGATATTCAACGTCTCACCGAAATTGCAGGAGTACGAACGCCTGACCTCAAGGCAACTCGCAAGCCTGCGCGTCGTCCTCGCGTCATCCGGCGTGCCCTTGCGCGACGGCGACGACGCGGACCAGAAACTGAATGAGTTGCGCAGGATGTACGAGCCGTACATCAAGTCGCTCGCCGATACTATGTTGATGCCTCTGCCTCCCTGGATCGTGGAGAAGGACGTGGTTGACAACTGGCAGACGAGCGCGTGGGAACGCAACCCCGCCGTCCTCGCCACCAAATTCAACAGAGCTTGCCAGAAGGGCAAGGCGGAAAGCGTTGGGATGAAGGATGAGAGTGTGGCTATTCGGGCCGAATAGTTTTTCTCCTGAATAGTTTTCTTTCATCTCTCATCCTTGCGCGTTCATCATTCTTACTTCACACTTGCGCTTCCGCTTTGCGGTTCAAGTAAAATAAAATCTTGTTGTGTTCAATGATGGTTTGATGTGGAGGGATTTGTCATCAGTATGATGCAATCAACGGCGACGACTAATGGTGCTGCTGTAGCACATGAGGGTAAGGCGTTGGGCGGGCGTCCGGCGTTGCGTTGCGCGTCTCTGGTCAAGCATTACGGGGACGTGCGGGCGGTCAACGGCTTGGACCTGGAAGTGCGCGCGGGCGAATGCTTCGGGCTGCTTGGGCCCAACGGCGCGGGCAAGACTACGACCGTCGAGATACTGGAAGGCTTGACGAAGCCTAACTCCGGCACTGTCGAAGTGTTGGGGCAGGCGTGGGGCGGGGGCCACGACAGGGAGTTGCGCGAACGCATCGGCGTCCAGCTTCAAGAGACGCAGCTTGCAGAGAAGGTGACGGTCGAGGAGACGTTGCGGCTCTTTCGCAGTTTCTATAAACGCGGG
>JAXDFO010000239.1:0-10646 GCA_034665545.1 Blastocatellia bacterium | reverse complement strand
TCGCCGCGACCCGGAGGTTAATGCTATCCCTCCTTTATTTGAAGCACGATCAAGACGGCAGCCTGATGGTCGCCAGCCACAACCTGATGTTACAGCACGGGAAGCCGCTTCAGAGTTAGATAGATGGGCGCATTTAGCAGCACTACACCCGGACACTGACAGATTCGTTTACTGCGAACCGGCACTTATTCGCTCACCACAGCGGCATGTTGTGCTGGGCGATGCTCATCATCGGGCTTTAGGATTAGGCGAGGCATATGAAAACGCGCCTCAGTCCTTGCGTGAAGTTGAAGAAACTACAGGATTCAAGAGCTAGTATTATGGGCAGTCAATCTCTGCGACGTTCACAGTTTATTATTACCTACGGGCCCGGAGCCATTTTGGAAGGCTCTCAAGGTCCGCGCATCATTCCGACACTGGAAAGGTCACGGGTCTTTGATAGTCGAAATCCGGCTGACTACGAGATAACCGATCTTCGCCTGTCAGAGGCATTGCTTGACGGGGCCGCCATCGTGCGTCTGCCATCAAATGCAGAGGTCGGTGTCCCGGACACGCAAGATATTTACGAAACGGAACGGTTCCCCACTTGGTCGCTTTGTGTGCAGCATGGAATCCTTTACCGCAAAACGATGACCACTTCTGCTAATAGAGCATGTCCAAGATGTAGAGACTTCGATAACCGATTTGATGCCTGGCGGCAGGCGGGACGGCAAGCCATCCGCTTTGTGCGGGCCTGTACTAACGGCCACTTGGATGATGTTGATTGGATTGGAATCATCGATCATACGCGTAACAATTGCCGCCCTAATTATCTCCTCTGGCATGGCGGTGGTGGTGCGCTCCGTCACGTCAGCGTTCAGTGTCCTACCTGCCACGCCGCGATCAACTTGGGCGTGGCATACGCTCGTGAATGGACATGTACTGGTCGATCCCCTGAGCAAGGTAGAGACCGTGCCGCCGGATGTAGCGTCAACGCTAAGATAATTCAACGCGGTGCCGCCAATCTGCGCATTTCTGAGCTGCAAACTGCGCTGACTATTCCGCCGCGCGCAACACAACTTCATCGATTGTTAGAGATGGATAGAGTGCGAACTGTTTTAGCGGCTTTACCAAGTCATAGCAAAGCCGCTTTGATAGCAGCACTACAACGGCTTGTGCAACAACGACTGATCGGGCAAGGTGTTATTGATGAGATTCAACGCTATGATGAGCAGTACATTCTTGATGCGATAAGAGAAGTTCTCACTGGCGGTCTGCCGCAGGGCGTCCGTGATTTGCGGCTTCAAGAATTTGAGGCCCTGCGCCACGCCGCTGTCAATGGGGCACCACCGCAGCCAGCATCAACGCCGGGTGCTCCTCCGCAGTTCGAGGTTATTCGCAGTCACATACGTCGTGTTCGAGGGCGGAACGGGCATTTATTACGGGTGACGCCAGTTGATCGCCTGCGTGTCGTAATGGTGCAAACCGGCTACCGGAGAATAGACCCGGTAAATTCTACACCGGTAGATCGCCGCTTTTTTTATGGCGACCGTGAATGGTATCCAGGCGTTGAACTCTTTGGAGAGGGGTTGTTTGTTGATCTTGAAGCAGCAAACCACTATCCGCTGAACGGAGCAGCCGCCAATGCCTGGCTTGATGAGTGGGACCGGCAACACGCCTTCCGTCCTGGATTCACCGGCGAAGAGCGTGATCATCTTCATCCAGTCTTCGTCTGGTGGCACATGCTCTCTCACCGGCTGATTAACGCTCTGGCGGTTGATTCCGGTTACTCATCGGCATCAGTCCGCGAGCGGGTGTATGTGAATATTGATCCGGCTACTGGCATTGCAACAGGAGGGGTATTGCTCTATACCGCCCAGCCTGGAGGTGACGGCACTCTTGGAGGTCTAATTGCGCTCGTTCCTGAGTTTGAGCGCGTTCTAGACTCGGCGTTTCGCACCCTTGACTCCTGTTCTAATGACCCATTATGCGGAGAGGAAGAATTCGCTTCAGGTAAATATAATGGTGCAGCGTGCTATGCCTGTGCGCTTGTATCCGAAACCTCTTGCGAGTATCGCAACATGAGGCTTGACCGTAATCTACTGCGGGAGAATTTACCTTGAGCGAAAACATAATCCGTGTGGTTGTGACCGGGATTGGTTGGATGGGCGGCGGTGTAGGTTCTATTGAGTCTGCTTTAGAGCAAATCTTTCGGGAGGCAGAGCAGGAAATTATTGTTACAGCCTATTCGATTACCAGTGGCGCGGATCTTTTATTTGATTGGATGGAAGCAGCACTGATGCGCGGAATAAAAATCCGGATGGTAATTAACCGTAAAGATGAACAGCCTCCGGGAGTCGTAAACAGATTACGCAACTTTGCGCGTACTTATCCCCATTTTCATCTCTATAATTTCGCTGCTGACGGGGAAGCTGATTTACACGCTAAGGCGATTGTTGCTGACCGCCGTGTCGCGCTAATCGGTTCATCTAATTTGTCGCGCCGCGGATTGCTAAACAACCATGAGCTAGCAGTGTTGATACAGGGTACGGCTGCCAATGATGTCGCTAGTGTTATTGAGCGGCTTTATGAAAATAAATATTCAGTGCGTATAATTTAGACTGCTTGAGGAAGATAGGGTTTTCTTTTCACGATGGCAGCAAGAGCTTGAAAAAACATTTTCTGAATTGAATATATCGCCCATTAGAATTAATGCAGAGGACCATCCATCTCAAGCTTATGATATTACCATTTCGAAGGTTTTCTATTAGCTGAAGGATATAACCATTGAGTGACACATATTTTGAGTATTATGCAATAGGAACCTCTACGGCACAGCAAGTGCCAGTCTCATTAGACGAGCTTGCATTGAATATAGTTACTGACTGGATGCCCGGTACGCCCTCACCTCTCGCCCGCGGCTTTAGTGATCTACTTGCTAAGACATTAACACCAATAACATTCGGCTCGGATGATTATTGGACCGTCGACCCTTACGTTGAGGGGTTTGACAATCAATGGAGGGCGACAACCTCATGGGTGTTAGGTGTCGCGTTCTGCCGCAAGGTTGTGGAGATGGAGGGATATCCTTGGTGGGCTCCCGTGAGTGCCTTTAAGAAGCCGAAGCTTTCGGTCGCACATATAAACCATTGGCAATCCAAGCTACCTGTTAGTAACTGCGAAGTTACGCGACCTAACGCAAACACGCTTTTCCCTGACTACGTACTTGCTACAATCTCTAGTTCTTCTTCTAGTGGTTATGCGATTTCCTTTGCAGAGAGTAAAGGCTCACCGCTCGCCATCCGGCAGCGCAATGCTCCTCCTACTGATTGGCAAGCGCAATCTAAAAATGCGGAATTTATTCACTTGGCCACTAAATACTCAGTGAAGCAGCACCTTCTCATTGCTACACGAGTGAATCCAAGGGCTGTCAAAGCTGAAAACCGCAAGATTATCGTGCGCGCTTGGAACTCTAAATTACCAGATAGTCAGGTGCCATTCGAAACTTTACGCCATGTGGTTTTGATTCATTACCTTGGCATTTGTGTTCAACTTGGAATGACAGCTAATGCCCATCTCCTTGGCTACAATGAGTCTTCCGAGAGGATGAATGAAACAGGAGGAGCTGAACCGACTACAGGACAAATTAGTCTACAAGAGCGGCAGCGGCTTATAAATTTTTCCAGAGGAGAGCTGTCAACTCAGTCGAATTTATTGGGAAATGCCGCTTTTTTCTTCCCCGAGCAAACCCCACCTTTTGCAGTTGGAGATCGGGTAGTCCAAATTGGTCTAACAGAGGGGGCAATAGATCTGATCAACTGGCTTCAAGGCTTGAGGGAAGATAGCGGTCCTGAACTTATATCAAGAGTTAGAATGGAAGCCCATCGCCTTAAAGAAGTGGCATCGGGTCGGCCAAACTTGATCATTCGAAGCGACGGTGTAGTTGGAGCAATTTTATAATATTCTTTAAAGATAATCGAGAAAGCAGTTCTGCATGGTATATGCTGATAGCACCACGTGCCGATGATTATCCAATACTAGCCACTGTTGAGTTTATGCAGCAGCTTCCAACAATTACAGTTGTCCCCTAGATTTCACGAGGCAAAGTTTCGCCCGCAAGGCGTTTACTGCAACTTGCGGGCGAAGGGTGTAGAAGTTTATTCCCAGTGTAAGACTTTATTCCTTAGTGTAGAACTTAATTACTACACTACAACAACAGATACCGCTCAGGGGTTAGTGGCCTTGGGAGAGTTTGCCGATGAGCGTGAAGAGGGGGAGGTACATGGAGATGACGATGGAGCCGATGGTGACGCCGAGGAAGCCGATAAGGACGGGTTCGATGAGTTTGAGGAGGTTGGCAATGGCGGAGTCAACTTCCTGTTCGTAGAAGTCTGCGATCTTGCCGAGCATGGCGTCGAGGGCGCCGGTCTGTTCGCCGATGCCGATCATCTGGGCCACCATGTTGGGGAAGACTTCGGTGGCTCTCAAGGGATCCACGAAGCTCTGGCCTTGCTCGACGCCTCCGCGCACTTTAAGGATCGCCGATTCGATGATGACGTTGCCTGCTGTGCGGGCGGTGATGTCAAGCGATTGCAGGATGGGGACGCCGGATGAGAGGAGAGTCGAGAGCGTGCGGGAGAAACGCGCGACGGCAATCTTGCGGAAAATTGGTCCAAGAATGGGGAACTTTAAGAGCAGCGAGTCTATGTTGCGACAACCGCCGGGCGTCTTGTAGTAGAAGCGCAGGGCGATGACGATGCCGATGATAACGATGAGGACGGTGAGTCCTCCCCAGCCCGCTAGAAAGTTGCTGATGCCGACGACGATGCGGGTCGGGAGCGGGAGCAGTTCGCCGGGTCCGAGCAGGCCGAGGAAGATGTTTTGAAACTGCGGAATGACGACGACCATGATGACGGCCACCGCCGCAATCGCGAGCAGCACGACCGCCGCCGGATAGATCATGGCGGAGACCACGTCGCGTTTGAGTTTGACTATCTTCTCGATGAAGGTCGAAAGGCGTTGCAAGATGAGATCCAGAATACCGCCCGTCTCGCCCGCGTCAACCATGTTGGTATAGAGTTGATCGAAAGCCTTCGGATGACGCGCCATCGCTCCGGCCAGCGTGGAGCCTTCTTCAACGTCCTGCCGCACCTGGAGCAGAATCTGCTGAAAGTATTTGTTGTCCTGTTGCTGGGCCAGGATTTCCAGACACTGCACGAGCGGAAGCCCCGCGTCTATCATGACGGAAAACTGGCGCGTGAAGATGGCGAGTTCCTTTGACTTGACTTTGCCTCGGCCTCCGATTTTGGGGATGCCTATCTCGCGCCCCTTCTCTTTGACGGAAGTGAGCGTGACCTGTTCGCGGCGCAGGATTTGGCGCAGGGCCTCACGGTTGTCCGCGACGCGCTCGCCAACCACGACCTCGTTCAGTTTGTTGCGGCCTTTGAAAACGTAAGTGGGCATGAGCTAGAACTCCA
The DNA here is from genome assembly GCA_034665545.1 of Blastocatellia bacterium. Taxonomy (GTDB): domain Bacteria; phylum Acidobacteriota; class Blastocatellia; order Pyrinomonadales; family Pyrinomonadaceae; genus DASYML01. Next base: position 5,190 of record JAXDFO010000239.1, on the reverse strand, counting down.
TTCGGGATTTCGGATTGTAAATTTTGAATTAGAAGAGAATGAACTTTTAAATACTCTTTAATCTAAAATCTACAATCGCAAATTCTTTATCTTGTGCCGGGACGGACCCCGACGGGACGCGCCTGCGCATAAGGGCTTGGGTGCGCGCCGGGTTTGGGCGCGCTCATGTTGGCGTTGCCGTTGTTGATGCCAGCGCCGCGATCTATCAACTCTTTCAACTCATCCGTGTTGGACGAACGCTGCATGGCTATGTCTAGGGTGATGAGCCGCTTGTGATAGGCAGAGGCGAGGGCCTGGTTGAAAGTCTGCATTCCATACTTGTCCTGGCCCGTCTGCATCATGGAGTAAATCTGGTGGACCTTGTCTTCGCGTATCAGGTTTCGTATCGCGGAGTTGGGGACGAGTATCTCAAGGGCCATGACGCGACCGGGGCCGTTCGCGCGCGGCAAGAGAGCCTGACACATGATGCCTTCCAGGACCAGAGAGAGTTGCGCGCGAATCTGCGACTGCTGCTCGGAAGGAAAGACATCTATGATGCGGTTGATGGTGGAGAAGGCAGAGTTGGTGTGGAGGGTGGCGAAGGTGAGGTGGCCCGTCTCCGCGATGCGGAGCGCGGATTCGATGGTCTCAAGGTCTCGCATTTCGCCCACGAGGACGATGTCGGGATCCTGGCGCAGGGCCGTGCGGAGGGCTTCGGAGAAGCCGCGCGTGTCGGCGTTGACTTCGCGTTGATTGACGACGCAGTTCTTGTGGTTATGCAGAAACTCTATGGGGTCTTCGATGGTCAGGATGTGCTCGTGGCGGTCGTTGTTGATCTTGTCAATCATGGAGGCGAGCGTGGTTGACTTGCCGGAGCCGGTTGGACCAGTGACGAGAATCAGCCCGCGCGGCTTGTCGCAGAGTTGCTTGACGACGGGCGGGAGGCCGAGCGACTCGAACGATTTAATCTCGTAGGGAATGGCGCGAAAGACCGCGCCGACCGCGCCGCGCTGGTTGAAGATGTTGGCGCGAAAACGAGAGAGACCCTTGACGCCGAAAGAGAAGTCGAGTTCGAGGTTCTCTTCAAAGCGATGCTTCTGCGCGTCCGTCAAAACGGAGTAGGCGAGTTGCTTGGTGTCCGAGGAGTTGAGCGGACGATAACCTTCGAGGGGGCGCAGGTGGCCGTCCACGCGGACCTGCGGCGGCGTGCCGGTTGTGATGTGAAGGTCGGAGCCGCCAAGCTCCGAGAGCTTCTCAAGAAGCCCGGAGAGCGAGACAGGCTGAATCGTTTCGTTCATGGACATAGGTGGTTGCCTTATGATGTGTGCCAGGACAGAACTGGCCTGAGAGTGGGGAGAACCCTTTGTCTAACCAAAGTAGGAATTAACGTGGCGCGGCCTCCATCGTTGCAGCGCGACCGCTACTGTTACTGCTACTGCTACTACCGCGCGAGCGCAGGGAGGCCAAGACCTTTTCCGATTCGACGGCCATGCGGTCGGAGTATTCAAGGGGCGCGTGCGACGCGAAGCTGTAGACGCGACCGTCAACTTCCGTGAAATAAAAGGACCAGGCTTGCGGAGGCGTGCGACCGTCGTTGGCATCGCCCGTTTGCGCCATGACCACGAAGACGCGACGCCCGCCAATCTCTCGCTCGACATCGTTGACCACCCAACCGCCAGCCGCAATCATTTTGTCTATGACGATGTGGCGCAAATCGTTGAAGGGAACTCCGGCGATAGAACGTCGCTGGCTCTTGAAGGACTGGACGCCCGCGCTGCTGCCAGCCGCGACCGCCGCCAGAGAGGCTTCGCCTGCGGGGCGACCGTCCGGCGCGGTGACTTGAAACTTTATCTCGCTGTCCGTGAGAGATGAGCGATTTCTCCATCCTTCCGGCAGCGTCACAGTGATGCCGCGCGCGTCCTTGAAAACGCCTCCGAGCGCGGGCGGGAGATTCGGCGCGAGTTGTTTCTCAACGCCTGAAACGGGACCGTCCGCATGTTGTTCGCGCTGCGCCACCAAGTCCTGCCTGCGCTTGAGCGCGGCGGCGCGTTTGCGATGCAACAGCGCGCGATGCCGTTTCCACCAGGCGCGCGAATGATGATGACGCGCGTGACGCGAAGACGCGGCGTTGCTGTGGGCCAGAGACCTGACCAGAGGCAGAGCGACGGCCATAGTGATGAGCAGTAACAGAGATAATACGGCAGCACGACGTGACATAACTCTTTTTCTACCTTTTCAAGCCACCGTCTCCCGCACGACTTCTTCGATGGTGGTGATGCCTTGACGAATCTTATGAAGGCCGGACTCGCGCAGAGTAATCATCCCGTCCTCAATCGCTTTCCGGCGCAGTTCGAGCGCGGAGGCTCCTATGAGAATCAGTTCGCGTATGTCGTCCGTCACTTCCAAGACCTCATAAAGTCCGATGCGCCCCTTGTACCCTGTGTTGTTGCAGATACCACAACCTTTGCCCTTGAAGACCTTCAACCCTTTGGCCTCTTCAGGCGAGAAGCCGACCTCGATGAGAGCTTCGGCGGGCGCGGTCTGCTCCTGCTTGCATTCCTTGCAGACGCGGCGGATGAGTCGCTGGGCCTGTATGAGATTGACGCTGGTGGCGACCAGGAAAGGCTCTATGCCCATGTTCATGAGGCGCGAGATGGTCGAGGGCGCGTCGTTGGTGTGAAGCGTCGAGAGGACGAGGTGGCCCGTCAACGCGGCCTTGATGGCGATCTCGGCGGTCTCGAAATCGCGTATCTCACCGACGAGCACGATGTTCGGATCCTGGCGCAGGAAGGAACGCAGGGCGGCGGCGAAGTTGAGTCCGATCTGCTCCTTCATCTGGACCTGGTTGACGCCGGGCAGGTTGAACTCGACCGGGTCTTCAGCCGTCATGATGTTGGTCTCGCTCGTGTTGAGAGATTGGAGCGCGGAGTAGAGCGTGTTGGTCTTGCCGGAGCCGGTTGGACCAGTCACGAGAACCATCCCGTAGGGGCGAGAAATGTTGCGCTGGAACTTGACTAACGACTCAGGCTCGAAACCGAGCCTCGTCATGTCGAGCATGAGGTTCTCTTTATCCAGGAGACGAAGCACGACCTTTTCGCCAAAGAGAGTGGGCAGGGTGGAAACGCGGAAGTCCAACTCGCGCGAACGATTCTCCACCTTGACCTTTATCTTGATGCGGCCATCCTGCGGCAGCCGCTTTTCCGAGATGTCCAGCTTAGACATAATCTTGAGACGCGAGACCAGCGCATCTCTCATCTTCAAGGGAGGGTGCATCACGTCATAGAGCACGCCGTCTATGCGGAAGCGTATGCGCAACTCTTTCTCGTAAGGCTCAACGTGTATGTCGGAAGTGCCGCGCCTCAAGGCATCTACCATGAGGACGTTGACGAGACGCACGACCGGCGCGTCCTCGCTCATACGCGAGAGCGTGGAGAGGTCTATCTCCTCGTTGTCCTCTACGACTTCTAGATTGTCAGCGGCTTCGGCATCGAAGTCGAGGCTGTCGAGCGAGACGAGGTCCGCGTTCGTAATGCCGTTAGCATGGCCGTTGCCGTTGCCATTGCCGCCCATGCCTTTCAGCGAAAGACCTTCCGCGACGACCACATCCTCCGCCAGCGACGCGAGTTCGATCTCGCGCGAGGAGGAGTAATACTTGGCGATGGCCGTCTGGACGCTCGCCTCCGCGACGACGACCGGTTCTATATTGAGACCGGTCATGAACTTGATGTCGTCCATCGCAAAGACGTTGGTGGGGTCCACCATCGCCAGCGTGAGCGTCGCGCCGACGCGCGAGAGCGGCAGCACGGAATATTTCTGGGCCACCTCCTGCGGAATCAGGCGGATGACAGCTTCCTCCACGTCGAAGAGGTCGAGGTTAACAGAAGGGATGCCGTATTGACGCGAGAGGACGGCTGTAATCATGTCGTCGGAGACCAGTCCGAGCCTGACCAGATTATAGCCGAGACGACCGCCGTGATCGCGCTGGTACTCCAGTGCCTCGCGCAATTGCTGCGCGGTCAGCAGATTTTCGCGGACGAGAATTTCGCCTAGTTTGGCTGACAGTCTTTTATGGGGCTTTCACTGATTTTGAAACGCTTCTCGAAGAGGAGGGCACTCTTGCGTTCTGGATGGCTGTTAAAGCCTGAATCGGTAGTCAGCCAGCGATGGTAAACACCGTTGGCAAAAACATATTACAGTTTAACCCAGAGGGTGTCAAGACGATAATTTGTGAGGGCAGAGAGGGCGTAAAAAAGCCGCGCAAAGGTCCGTTCGAGCGACCCTAGGCGCGGCTTCTCTCTGGTGCGACAACCGCTTAAATGACTCTATTTACGAGGCTTAACCCCTGCGACGGCCAGCCGGAGTCTTCTGCGGGATGACCTTCTCCGTGTTCTTCAACTCCGCCAGGATGGCCTTCGCGTCGGCCTTGAATTTGTGGTCCTCAGGGGCGTTGTCCACAAACTTCTGTAAATAGTTGGCGGCCTCCTGATACTTGGCCTTGTCCCCTGTGTTGAAGAGGGAGAGGCCCGCGCCCAGGTTCGCGTCAGGGTCGTTGGGGCTGGTCGCAAGAATTTTCTGGAATTCGGCCAGCGCCTTGTCCGGCACGTTGGCATCAAGGAGCATCTGCGCGGCATCCTTCTGCGCCTTTGTCTTCTTGATTGGGTCAGGCTCTTCCGCTATGTACTCCTGGAAGGCCGCCATTCCGGCATCGGCCTGCGTCGCCAGATCGGGCTGCCCGGCAGCCACCTTCGGCAGATACAACTTCAAAACATCAACGCGGGCGAGCATCGCCAGGTACTTACTCTTTTTATAATTATCAAGACCTGCGGCATCGGTCGGCGGGGTCGCCGCTTTCATTAACTCGACGGCTTTCGTAGAGTCCGCGACGGCATCCTGCCAATCCTTCTTCGCGGCTTCCAGGCCGGATGCTTTGGCGGCATCGTCCGTAGACCTGATGGCCGCGTTGTAGCGGTCAACTCCGCGCGCCCTGTAGGCGACGGACCTGTTCGTCAGAAGCACAGGGACGCCCGGATGGTCCGGCGCGCCCGTCACGCCGCGCGTGTACTGCGCGATGGACTCATCGTAATTCTTGGCGTTGAGCGCCTCGTTACCGGCCTTGAGCGTTTGATTAATAAGCTCATTGGATGAAACTATCTTCTTGTTGCCCTCTTCTATCTCACGATTCTTGCGTTCCATCTCTTCGCGCTTGGCCTT
>JAXDFO010000238.1:0-23750 GCA_034665545.1 Blastocatellia bacterium | reverse complement strand
CAATCCTGGTCCGGCATACAACCCGGTCGGCCCCGCCCCCGTTCTCTTCTCCTTCTCGACCGTCAATCAGATTCAAGCGGGCGTGCCCATCTTCACTGACTTTACGGATTCGGATGTCTTCGCCGTTGACCGTCGCCTGAGAACGCCCTACGTGCAAAACTATAATCTCAATCTACAGCAAGAGATTTTCAGAAACGGAGTTTTGCAAATCGGCTATGTTGGATCGAAGGGAACGAAGCTCATACGCTACAGAGATATTAACCAGCCTGTGAACCCCGCCGTCTCTACGGCGAGACGTTTCGATAATGGACCATTCGCGCCTTCGGGCGGCACGTTCTTCTACGTCAACCAGCTTGAATCGAGCGCGAATTCAAACTATCACGCCTTGCAGACGAGCTTTACCTTGCGCTCGTTTCGCGGCATCACTTCGATGGTGAGCTACACCTGGTCGCACTCTATAGACAACGCCTCGGACGGGCAGGACTACGTGGCGAACGCGACGCAACCCGAAAACAGTTATCGCGCGGACCTCGAACGCGGCAACTCGAATTTCGATGTCAGGCATCGCTTCATCTTGACCTTCAGTTATGACTTGCCGAACTTCATCGCCAGCCATCCGAGGTTCGGCAACGGCTGGCAGTTCAACGGCATCCTGACGCTCAGAAGCGGCAGCCCGTTTCACCTCAACCTGTTCGATGACTACAACGGGACGGGCGAATTTTTCCCGCGCCCCGACCTTGTTGGCGACCCTTATGCAGGGACGCACGCGCCCGACATGTTCTTGAATCTTTCGGCCTTCAAAGTCCCCTGCACTTTAGACGGTTCCGGCGACACCTCCGCAGCCGCCTGCATCCCCGGCACGCAACACTTCGGCAGCCTGGGCCGCAATTCTCTCATCGGTCCCGGTTATCGTAATTTCGATTTCTCCATCTTCAAGACCACGCCGCTCACCGAGCAGGTTAAGCTGCAACTTCGCGCCGAGCTATTCAATCTCTTCAATCATCCGAACTTCTCATCGCCGCTCCTGCCCGGCTTCTCCGTAGACGCGGGCGCGAACGGCATTGACCCGCTCACGGGACGCGGCGTCGGCTTTCTGCCGATTACCGTGACGCCCGATGTCGGCATCGGCAATCCGTTTCTGGGCGGCGGCGGCCCGCGCAATATTCAGCTTGCGCTCAAGCTTATCTTTTAAGAGATTGACATGATGGCCCAGACTATCAAGCCCTTGATTCGGCGGGCTTCCGCCGTTGACGCTCACTTGCTGGCGCAACTCGCGGCGCGCACTTTTCAAGAGACCTTCGCCGCCGATAACAAGCCGGAAGACATGACAGCTTATCTCGCCGCAGCCTTCAGCCCTGAGAAACAGGCTGCGGAGTTGGCAGACCCTCGCAGCATCTTTTTCATAGCCGAAGCGAATGACGCGGCAGCCGGTTACGCTCAACTGCATGCGGGCGACGCTCCAGCTTGCATCGAAGGCACGAACACCATCGAACTCGCTCGCATCTATGTCGCACAGGAATTTTTAGGGCGCGGAGTCGGAGAGGCTTTGATGCGCGCGTGCATGGATGAAGCGAGCCGGGCCGGGCATCGCACAATCTGGCTCGGCGTCTGGGAGAAGAACGAACGCGCGCAAGCCTTCTATCGCAAGTGGGGTTTTCAAGTCGTCGGCCAGCACGTCTTTCAACTAGGCTCCGACCCGCAAACAGATTTACTCATGGCGCGTGCGCTGCACGGGAATTTTTAAGAATGACAAAATGGTCAGTCCATCTCACATAACTGCGTTACCGTTTATTACTTCGCGGTAGAACTCCGCGCTCAACTTAGGCGTCCTCTGCTGCGTCTTGTAATCAACGTAATGCAGCCCGAAGCGGTTCGTGTAACCGTCAGCCCACTCGAAGTTGTCCATCAAACTCCACAGAAAATAGCCGCGCACGGGGACGCCCTCGGAAGTTGCGCGTTGTAGTTGCGTCAGGTAATTGCGCAGGTACATCACCCTATCCGTGTCGTAGACCCTGCCGTCCGGGGCCGGGATGTCGGACGAAGAGCAACCGTTCTCCGTGATATAAATCTCCCTGGCGTTCCATATCCTGGCGACGTGACGCGGACCCCAATAGAGAACTTCGGGACCGACGAAGAGCCAAGGCGAGGACATGTGCGGGAACGTGTGTGGGTGCTGCACGACCGCGAAGCCTGCGGGCGAGTTGTCCGCGCGCACATACTGCGGCGTGTAGACGTTGATGCCGACGAAGTCTAGCGGGGATGAGATAATCTTCAAATCTTCAGGCGTGAACTTAGGCGCATCGGCTCCCGCCGCCGCGAGGTAGTGGTCCGTGTATTTCCCTTCCTGAATCACGGTCATATACTGCGCGTTCATCTCCCGCGTCGCGCGCACCGCCGCCTCTATATGTTGCGGGGTCTCGATGACGGGCACGGCGATTGTCAGGTTCTCGGCCAGCCCGACCTTCGTGCCCTTGCGTGCCCTGGCGCGTATCGCCTGCACCGCCAGGCCGTGACCGAGGACCGCATGATGCCTCGTCTGGTTGAAGCGAGCGGGCGGAAGTTTGAGACCCGGCGCGTGAATCCCTATCCTGTATCCGAGTTCGACGAAGGCTCCAAACTCGTTGATGGTGAAGATATGTTTGACGCGATCCGTGAGACGCTCGGCCACGTAACCCGCGTAATCTGCGAACGCCTTGGAAGTGTCGCGCGACTCCCAGCCGCCAACGCGGTCCTGTAACGACTGTGGCAAGTCCCAGTGGTAGAGAGTGGCGAACGGCTGTATGTCGTTGGCGAGCAGTTCGTCAACGAGGCGATTGTAGAAGTCCAGCCCCTTCGGGTTGGGCGAGCCCGTGCCCTCTGGGAACACGCGGGGCCAAGCGATAGAGAAGCGATAGGCCCGCACGCCGAGCCTCTTCATTAACTGGATATCACCTTTGTAGAGATGATAGTGGTCGTCCGCGATATCGCCCGTCGCGTCGTTCACCACCTTCCCCGGCGTGTGCGAGAAGGTGTCCCAGATTGAAGGCCCACGGCCATCCTCTTTGACCGCGCCCTCAACCTGATAGGCTGCGGTTGCCGTGCCCCAGATGAACCCCTTCGGGAAGGTTCGGTTGCTGCTGTTGTTGTCCGCGCTCTGGCCCGCCGCGCGGTTCGTTTGCGTTGGAAGACCGTGGACGACCGGCGATGCCGCAGACGCCAGCGCTGCGCCGCCCGTCAGCTTGGCGAACTCACGCCTGTTGATTTTCCTGCCCATGCTGCTTTTCCTCTCTGGTGATGTCATCGTTAGCTCTAGCGCATACCGCGATTAGAGACCATAGCGCGCACAGTTTAATCCATCCGCTCGCCAGCCGCCTAGCGCATTGAGAAGGTTGAGTTTGAAGAAATCGCTTGTCTTCTTTCCGCGAAAAGTATAAGCTGCGCGCCCTGTCAGAGCATGACAGGAATCCTGTTTCCGCCGTCAACGCTTCGTCGTTTCTTAAACCAGCCGTCAAAAAGTTAAGCCGTCATTTCACTTTCAGGTTCAACTTATTGTCGTGCCCGGTCTCTTCCGTCACGCGACCATCGCATGACAGGTGTTCTCACCTGACACCTTCTTTGGAGGAGACTCTTCATGGCTCGTCGCATCGCAAACTCTGGCGTCTCTCTGCTCGCTGTCCTTCTTCCGCTCATCCTTCTTCAACTCTGCTTGCTCGCCACGAACGCCCGCGCGCAAGACCTCGATGATGTCACCATCGCCGGGCGAATTCTGGACCAGGACGGACACATCATCCCCGGCGCGAGCATCACCGCGACCCTCGCATCCACTGGCATCGAACGCTCCGTCACAGCGAACGAAGAGGGCCGCTATCGCTTCATAGAACTCCCGCCCGGCCTCTACACCCTGCGCGCTTCCTTCGAGAATTTTGCGACCGAAGAGAAGCGAAATCTCGCAACCATCGCGGGCCAGAACGTGCGGCTCGACTTCGTCCTGCGCCCGTCCGATGTCATCGCCGAACAGGTCATCATCAGCGATGCAGACGCCTCTCCCGTAGACACTTCGCGCACCATCGTCGGCGGCACTGTGACGGGCCTTGAAGCCGAACAACTGCCCCTCGACACTCGCTCTCCCCTGGACCTCATCTTCACGCTCGGCGGCGTCACAGAGGAACCGCTCTCGACCAGAGACCTCGCCGAAGACCGCAACACCGACCCGCGCTCGACGCCCGAAGAGGCTGGCACGTTCGCGCTCTCCGGCGGCCCCGCCTACTCCAACAACCTGACGATTGACGGCCTTGATAACAACGACGACCGCGCCACCCGTGAACGCTTTCAGCCTTCCATAGAAGCCGTCGCCGAAGTGCAAGTTATCACCAACCAATTCTCAGCAGAGTACGGACGCGCCTCCGGCGGGCGCGTCAACATACGCACGCGCGGCGGCTCGAAACAGTTTCACGCCCGCGCCTTCTATTTCTTCAAAGACGAATCTTTAAATTCAAACACGGTTCGCAACAACGCGCTCGGTCTCAAGCGGCTGCCCCTACAGGAACACGACCCCGGTTTCACCTTTAGCGGCCCTCTCATCATCCCCCGCTATTTTGGACCACTAAATAATCACAGGCGCGACCGGACATTCTTCTTCGCCGCCTTTGAATCCGACACCACACTCGATTCCGCTCTCATCAACACGCTCGTGCCCGTCCGTCAAAACAGTCTCTTTCCTCTCCCAACCCCGACCGCGCTCGACGGGCGTCGCCTCGAAGATGTTTCCGCCCCCAGCCTTCAAGCCGAGGTCGCGCCCTTCATTCAATCCATCAACACGCCCGCGAGAAATAACATCTTCACCTTGCGACTGGACCATAAATTCACAGAAGCACATCAGGGCACATGGCTCTATCAACTCGGACGACTGAAAAACTTGCGCCAGTTCGGCGGCGGCTCCCGCCTCGCAGACGCGCTGCAAGGACAGACGCGCGCCACAGATGCCCTAGCCTATTCGGATGATTACGTTCTCAACACGCGAACCGTCAACCAAGCACGCCTACAACTTTCGCGCCTCTCCCCCGCCTTTAAATCTCGCGGAGACCAGAGCACTCCCGTGGTCCTCATCAATCTCAACGACCCGCTCGCCGTATCCGATGCAACGAACCGCTCCGGCACTCTCGTCGCCGGTTCCTCAACAAGCGGCGCAACTGCGCGGCGCGAGACACGCTTTCAATTTCAAGACACGCTGACGAACGTGCGCGGCGCGCACTCTCTCAAACTCGGCCTCGACGTGCAACGCATCAACTCTACCTTCATTGACCTCTCGGACGCCTCCGGCACATTCAACTTCGCCAGCGCGGGCGATTTCTTGGCGAACCAGCCGAGCCGCTTTCGCCAGAATTTTCAGACCTCATCAACACAGAGAAACGTCTATCTCGGCCTCTTCGCGCAGGACGAGTGGCGATTACGTTCAAACCTCCTCTTGAGCTACGGCCTGCGATATGAGAGGGAGACTATCTTGCGCGACCGCAACAATTTTGGCCCAAGATTCGCTCTCGCCTATGACCCCTTCAAATCCGGCAAGACTGTGCTACGCCTCGGCGCGGCCATCTTTTACAATCGCGCCCTGCTGCGCACAATTGACGATTTCACGCTCGGCAATCAGCAGCTTTTCTTCGACACCAACATCCTGACAGATCCGCTCACCGGCAAACTTCTCACCGCCGAACAGAGGCGCAAGTTCATCGCGGATAATCTGCATTTCCCGCAACCTCTCACGCTCGATTCAACTCTGGTCCAACAATTCGCCGTCCGCAATACGAGTTTTCTGCGCCGCCTGGACCCGCACTTGCGCTTGCCCGAAAGCTACCAGGCTAACCTAGGCTTTGAGCGTGAGTTGAAAGGCGGGTTCGTCATGGAAGCTAATTGGACCTGGAATAGAGGGCTTCACTTATGGCGTGAATTCAACTCGAACGCGCCCGCGCTGCCCACGGGTTACAGAGACTTGACGGACTTTCTACTCTCGCGCGACTTCGCCAATTTTCGCAGCGGGCCGGGAGGCACGCGGCCTCTCTACAACGCCGCGAGCGCGGGCGAACTCATACGCTTTACGCTTGTGCCTAACGATGCCGCGAATCCCAACGCGGTCGGGCGCATCGTAGAGTTCGGCGTTCCGGTCTCGCTCATCAATCTCAACAGCCTCAGTTCTTCGACGGCCATCGAAGTCGCGCTCGCCGCTCTCAATGAATTGAGGCCCGACCCCACGCGCGCGGAGGTCGAACAACTCGCCAGCATCGGCAACAGCTTTTATCACGGCCTCACGCTTGAGCTTCGCCGCCGCTTCGTGCGCGGCGAGGGAGGCTTGCATTTCTCTTTTCGCGCCGCATACACGCTGTCACATCTGATTGATGACGGCATCGTTAATACTTCCGACGCGCTGAGGCCAGGAGACTTTCGCGCGGAGCGTGCGCGGAGTTTACTGGACCGTCGGCATCGCTTCGTGCTTTCGGGGACATTCGAGACGCCGCGCTCGTTGGGCCAATTTAGCTTTTCTCCAATCCTGCGCATCGCTTCGGGCGCGCCCTTCAACATCTCCATCGGCGGCGTTGACCGCAACCTCGACGATGTGAGCAATGACCGCCCGGTCTTCACGGGAGACGTGCGGCGTATTCGCGCGCGTCGTCCGGGCCAACCGCTCGACCCTGCGTTGTTGAGCGACTTCGCTCTGCCAACTATCGGGCGCACGGGGAACCTGCCGCGCAACGCCGGTATTGGACCAGGAATCTTTCTGCTGGACCTGAACGTGACGCGCGAGTTTCGTTTGAGAGAACACTTGCGGCTGCGGCCCGTCATTGAGGTGGATAACGCGCTCAATAAAACGGTCTTCAGCTTCGGGACGGAGTTTATCAACTTCAACGCGCTTGGCCCGACGGCCAGCGCAGGGCAACGGCAAGCCTTCATGGATTCATTCCTCGTGCCGACTCGCACGCTACGCCAGCGTCAGCTTCGCGTAGGCATGCGGCTGGATTTCTAAAGTTGACTTTTGTAGAGGAATATTTTGCCCTCCGTTTTCGGCTTGTTTCGTATGGTTGCTGAATCAACGCGGGAAAATCGGGAGGTGACATGTTGAGTCTGAAATTAATATTTTCTAATTGGACCAGAAAGTGTAGCGCGCTCTTGTTCATGCTGTTGATGGTCTTCGTGCTGTGGCCCGCGCGCGTTGCGCTGGCGTGCGCGTGTTGCGCGGACATAGGGGAATGGTTTCTCAGGACGACGACGGTCGGTGGGCAGGAGGTTGGCGAACTCAATCGTTTGAGATTTTCCAAGACGGCGACGACGTTTCAGGGTGAAGCCGAGCTTGATGGTATAGAGGGCATCTCGCATCCGGCGGACAGCTATACTCTGACGCAGACGCGAACGGGACGCCAGTGGGTGTTGAAATTTCTGGACCAGCAAGGCCATAGCGGGTCGCTCTACATCACTATTCCGGCGAGCGCGATTTCTTACGGCGCGGACCTGCATGATGGGAGCCAGGGTGGGGGCGGCGGCCCCTTGCTCTATAAGGAATGGCGCGCGCAGGGAGGCTTGCGCGGGACGGGCATCTTTAGCAGAGGCATCACGCCCGATGCCAGGTTCAGGCTGGTCTTTCAGGGGCGCGGGAATAGTTGCGAGAATGTGGAAGATTATAAGAACTGGTTGATTGAGGTTTCAGGGCGGCGGGCACAATATACTTTATACGGAACCTTTGGACCTGCCGCTCCGCAAAGTTAAGGGTGAAGCATTGAGGATGCGCCGGAGTCTTAATCCTGGACCAATTCGTAAGGAATGGCCGGGGGCTGTGCGTCTTGGTTGAGAATGGATTTGACGGGCGGGCGTGGGCCACTCTCTTCTTCTCTCAAACTTCTCGCCTTCTGTTTGTGCGCGACGCTGCCACGGCGGCAGCGTGCGCGCGAACGTCTGATGCGTCGTTTCATCCAGTTTGTCATAACGTTTCGTCTCTCAACGGGAGAGAAGGAAAAGTGTCGAGGAATGCTTCGATGACGCGCGGGTCGAATTGTTTGCCCTCGTGGTTGCGCAGTTCCTGGCTCGCTTCTTCATGAGAGAGCGGCTGGCGGTAGGGTCTCTCGGCGACCATCGCATCGTAGGTGTCAGCGACCTGGACTATGCGCGCCATGAACGGAATGTCTTCGCCGCCGAGCTTGTGCGGATAGCCTTTGCCGTCCCATCTCTCATGATGATGCTGCGTGCGTATGCGCAGTTCGGCAGGGAGGTTGAAGTAGGAAGCGAGCAGCGCGCCGAAGCTCGGATGCAGGTGGAGTATGAAAAGCTCTGAGCGCGTCGGCTTGCGCGGGCGATTGAGCACGGCTTCGGGGACGAGTATCTTGCCGACATCGTGCAGGACAGCCGTATAGCAAAGCTGTTTTAATCGCTCGTCATCGAAGCCGAAGGCGCGACCGATTCCGCGTGAGAGCCTTGAGACGCGAACGCTGTGATAGAAAGTGGAGGGACGCGCCCGCTTAAATCGCTTGAGCAACTCTTCAGTGCCGCCGGTCTTCTCGCGCCGCCCGATTGATTTCAATTGGCCCAGGGCGCGTTGTAGATAGTTCGCCCAGCTTCCATTGACCAGCCGGATGGTTGCGGCCTGAGCAGCTTCAAGCGTCATTTCTTGATGCATAAAACGTCTCCTTAAAGTCGAACCAAACCTCAAATGCCGGGGGAAGTTCCTGGGCCACTATCCGGGCGAGGCTTTGCTGGACCATTAATAACTGCTCCATAACTCCGCCGCGCCGCGATTAATCACTATATTGCATCCTGCGTGCCATGTCTCATAAGCGGCACAAGAGAAATGCTTGCGTACGGTCGCGCACATAAGTGGCAAGGATGCGTAGGTTTAGGGCTTTTCGCCAAGTGATAATCTTCATGAAAATTGGACGTGATAGCTTCAGAGCTTACGTGAGGTCTTGAGAATCACCGGACAGAATTGTTGCACATGATGAAACATGATGACAGCAGGAGCAACGGAGGGGCTGCACTATATGGTGCGCCGTTAAATGCGAAAAAGGCGAGGCGGGACGAGCGCGCGCCTGTTTGTGATAGACTTACATCCCGACGCGAAAGGCGTGTTAGAGACACCCTTTCATAGCAGGTCCAAAAAAGAGAACGATGAACGAGTCCCACTCAAATTCCGAGCACGAGACTGAAGTAGAGACCGCGCTGCTCGATGCCGAGTTGTTCGTCAAGTACGGGGCGACGGACAAGGCCATCAAGCGGCTCCAGACCGCGCTCATGAGCCGCCCGCGCTCCATCAAATTGCGCGAGCACGTGCGTGAGATAGCCAGCGCGGGCAAGCGACCCGAAGAGGCCGCGCGCCAGTGCCTCGCGCTCGCCAGCATCTACATCGAGCGCGACGATTTTGAGACGGCCCACGAGCGACTGCTCGAAGCCAAGCAACTTGACCCGCGCATCAACATCGCCGCCGGACTCGAAGCCATCCGGCGCGCGCGCCGCCCTGACCTCGCCAGGCCCGCCGAGGTATCTTTCGAGCGTCGCACCTACGCCACACTCGCCGGAGACATCAGCATCATCAGCATCTTCGACATCGTGCAGGTGCTGGAAAACGCGCGCCTCTCAGGCTTGCTCTCCATCAACGGCGAGACGCCGCACGCAGGGGGCCGCGTCTTCTTCAACGAAGGACGCATCACGGGCGCGGAGTCCAGCGACGGAGCCAAAGGCGAGGAAGCCTTTCGCAAGGTCGTGGAACTCACAGACGGCTTCTTCGAGTTTGAAAGGTCTGCCCAAAAATTTCCCGACAACATCAAGAGTTCCAGCAACACCAACCTCATCCTTGACGCCCTCAGACAACTCGACGAACAGAACAAGTGATTCTAATCCAGTAGGACGCGTGTGCTGAGGGCTTCGGCGCGTTCGAGCGCGGTGAGGAGGCGCAGGAATTGGGCGTAGTTGCGACCGCGCGCGTGCAGGCGCGAGATTTCGGAGGCGGAGAGATCGTTGCGCAGGATGAAGTCCAGAAAGTCGTAATAATCTGCGGTGGCGGCGAAGGGAAATTCGCGCGTGTAAGTTGTGCTTGCGGAGTCGTCCGAACGAAAGCCAGCGAGCAGGTCGAAAAGATGGTCCGTGGTCAGGTGCGAGGCTTCGCGCGTCAGTTGGATGGGAAGGCGTAGCTCGAAGAAGCGCATGTTCTGCGCGGTCGTCACGCGGCGCAACTCTTTCGTCGCCTCGCCGTCGAAGGGCGACTCGGCATCAACGAGAATGCGCAGGAGGCGCGGCTGGTCTTCCTGGTCCAGCGTGTCGAGTGCGAGTTGCACACGGTCGGCCATGAACTTTTCAAACTGCGCTTCGACCGGGTAGCTGACGCGGCCCAGGCAGCCCACGGCCTCGCCCTCGCCCGCAGCCTCCGGCGGGAGCGCAGCAGGGCAGGTCGCGCAAACAACCGTCTCCACCTGCATGTGCTCGACCTCGTCGCGCGCCTTCTCTACGAAACGCACCTTATCCTCTGTGGGCGCGGCCCTATCGCCCGTCGTCAATCGCGTGTGAAGACTGCTCAGGCGTCCCCACGCGCGCAAGTGCTCCTCGCTATAACGCGCGCGCAGGAGGCATGGATACTCGACAGCAAATTCTAAAGACAAATTCTTCCCTCAATCCGCATGAAAAAATTCCAGAGGTCATGAGCCTATCATTTTCATCACTAACATACGAGATGAGAAAAGTAAAAAGGTCAAAGGCGAAAGTGAGGCGGCAACCGCCTTTTAATCAAAGCTGGCTTCTCCTCACTTGTGCCTTTTTAGTTTTACCTTTTGCCTTTTCATCTTTTGCCTTTAAACTTCCGTGCAGGATGAAGAGAATCGTGTTGAGGAGTTTAACGTGAAGACCCCCCGCCGCCCGCCCGGCCCGCAGGGCAAATTGCTCAAGCCCAATTTCCTGATCTTCAGGCGCGACCCCGTTTCTTTCATGGAGCGGATGACGCGCGAGTACGGCGACATCGTCTATTTCAAGTTGGGGCCGCAGGATGTCTACTTTCTCAATCACCCTGACTTCATCAAGGACGTGCTGGTGACGCATCACCAGGGCTTCATCAAGGGGCGCGCGCTCCAGAGGTCCAAGCGTCTTCTGGGCGAAGGACTGTTGACGAGCGAAGGCCAGTTTCACAGGCGGCAAAGGCGTCTCGCGCAGCCAGCCTTTCATCGCCAGCGCATCGCCTCCTATGCGTCCGTCATGACAAACTACAGCGTGCGCGCGATGGAGCGTTGGCAAGACGGTGAGACCCTCGACATCTCGCAGGAGATGATGCGTCTCACGTTGGGCATCGTCGGCAAGACGCTCTTCGATGCGGACGTGGAAGCGGAGGCGCAGGAGATAGGCGCGGCCCTCACGGTCGTGATGGATTTGTTCGACGCGCTGATGATGCCGTTTTCGGAGTTGTTGGAAAAGCTGCCGCTCCCGCAGAACAAACGTTTTCAGAAGGCCAGGGCCAGGCTCGACGCCACCATCTACCGCATCATCAACGAGCGCAGAAAGAGCGGTGAGGACCACGGCGACCTGCTCTCGATGCTGCTGCTCGCGCAGGACGAAGAGGACCAGAACGGCGGCGGCATGACGGACGAGCAGGTGCGCGACGAAGCCATGACCATCTTTCTGGCCGGACACGAAACGACCGCCAACGCGCTGACCTGGACCTGGTATCTACTCTCTCAACACGCTGACGTGGAAGCAAGGCTTCATGAGGAATTGGACCAATTACTGGCGGGCAGGCTGCCCACGATGGATGACGTGGCGCGCTTGAAATATACGGAGATGGTCTTGACGGAGGCGATGCGATTGTACCCGCCCGCCTGGGCCGTCGGTCGTCTCGCAACAAGGGACCATGAGATAGGAGGCTATGTTGTGCCGGACGGGTCGCTGGTCCTCTTGAGCCAGTACGCGATGCATCACGACGCGCGTTTCTTTCCTGAGCCTGAACGCTTCGACCCGCAGCGTTGGACCACAGACGCGCGCGAAGCGAGACCGCAGTTCTCCTACTTCCCGTTCGGCGGCGGTCCCAGGCGTTGCATAGGCGAAGGCTTCGCCTGGATGGAGGGCATCCTGCTCATCGCCACGCTGGCCCAGAAATGGCGCATGCGTCTCGTCCCGGACCAACGTGTGGAAGTTCGCCCCGTCATCACCCTGCGCCCCAAACACGGAGTGAGAATGATTGTTAGCCACAGAGGCACAGAGAGACAGAGAACAAATTAACAGTTCAATTCTCATATCTGATATTTCTATTTTTATCTCTGTGTCTGCGGTGCCTCTGTGGCCGAACTCGTCACTGGCCGTTGTTTTTGTTAAGCTTGATGTTCTCCTTTTGTTGTAGTCATGTTGATAAGCGCGCGGCGCGAAGTTTGGAAAGGTTTTGAAGTGATGGCGATTAGTCAAGATTTGTTAGAGATACTGGCCTGCCCGGCCTGCAAGGCGCAGGTCCAATTAAAGACGGATGAGAGCGGGTTGAAGTGCCTTGAGTGCAAGCGCGTCTATCCGATTCGTGATGATATTCCGGTGATGCTGATAGACGAAGCGACGATTGAGGATGAAGAGTCTACCGCGCAAAGCTGAGACCGTGGCGAGTTGGCCCACGCTCGCCGCGTCGGCCCTGGCTGAGGCGAGGGACGATGCGTCGGCGGTTGTAGAAAAGCCGCAGCCGCTCGCGCCGCCGCGTTGGGACTGGCGAGGCGTGCGCCGGGTGCTCGTCGTGCGCCTGCGCTCGATAGGCGATACGGCGCTGGCGACGCCCGCGCTCTATGCGCTGCGCAGATTTCTGCCCGGCGCGCAGATAGATGTTTTACTTGAAGACTGGGTCGCGCCGCTCCTTGACGGACTCGAATTAGTGGACCGGGTAATCACCATCGAGCGTGGCAGCACTGCTTCGCGCGCGAGGGTCGTGCGTGCGTTGAGGGCCGCGCGTTACGATGTCGCCTATAACCTGCACGGCGGGACGACCGCCACGCTCATCACGCGGGCTTCGGGTGCGCAGCATCGCGTGGGCTATGCGAGTTACCAGTACGCTCGCCTGCACAATCACACCGCGCCGCCCGCCGCAGAGCTCTGGGGCAGAGAGCGGACGCATTCCGTTGAGCAGCAACTCGCCCTGCTCGGCTGGACGGGCGTGCCGGTCAGCGACAGGCCCGCGACGCGACTCGCCGTGACGATGGAAGCGGAAGCATTGCTGGACCAGAAACTGCGCGACTTAAAACTGGACCAGCCGCGATTTGATACGTCGCGGCCCTTCGCGCTGCTGCATCCGGCGGCGGCCTTTGAAACGAAGCGATGGGCGACGGAGAACTTCGCGCGAGTCGCGGAAACGCTTGCCGCGCGAGGCTTGCAAACAATCGCCGTCGTCGCGCCGCATGAAGCGGCCATCAACCAGGCTCTCGTCGCAAACTCCGCCGCGCCCGTCGTCACGTTCTCTGATATTTCATTGCCGTTGGTGACGGCGTTGGCCGCGCGCGCGAGTCTCTTCGTCGGCAACGATAGCGGCCTGGCGCACATCGCGGCTGCCGTGGGCACGCCGTCAGTAGTCATCTTCGGCTCGTCCAACGTCGCGCACTGGCGACCCTGGACGGGCGGAAGCGTGCGCTCGGAAGTAGTCCGCGAAGAACTGCCGTGCCAGCCCTGCCCCGGCTATACTTGCGCCGAGTTCGACGCGCCGGAATGTATCCGCCGCGTCTCCGTAGAACGTGTCACGGCGGCCATCGAAAGAGTGCTGGCGGTTAATGGGCCAATTTGCGTTGAGTGAAGATGAAAGCAGCATTCACCACCACAGACACAGAGGACAGGGAGGTCGCACAGAGCAGATGCAAGCCTCTGTGTAAGCTCTGCGTTCTCTGTGTCTGCGGTGGTGAATCTCATGGTCCAGCACATTCATGACTATATTGACCCACTAACACTGATTCATGGACCGATTAACGCAGGAACGTGCTTATGAACTGGCGGGTCGGATGAGCGACTTGCTGGTGGTCGTGTATGGCGACGTGATGCTGGACGAGTTTATGTGGGGGGATGTGACGCGCGTTTCGCCGGAAGCGCCCGTGCCGGTGGTGGACATACGGCGCGAGTCGGCGCATCCGGGCGGGGCGGCCAACGTGCTGGCGAACCTGGCGGCGTTGGGGGCGCGGGCGCGGGTGGTCGGAGTTGTGGGAGATGATGCGGGCGGGGAGCGTTTGCGGTCGGAGTTGAGGGAGGCGGGGGCATTGCGTGCGGATGAATCGCTCGTCAGGGATGCGGCGCGTCCGTCTACTACGAAGACGCGCATCATCGCGCATAATCAACTCGTCGTGCGCGCAGACCGCGAGCGACGCACGCCCGTCGCGTCGCAGATTGAAGACAAGCTCATAGCCATCTTGAAGGACGCGGTGATGGAGGCGCATGCTTTCGTCGTCTCCGATTATGACAAGGGCGCGGTCACGCCGCGCGTGCTCGCGTCAATTCTGCCACTCGCTTACGAGCGCGGCATTCCGGTGCTCGTTGACCCGAAGATTCGCAACTTCAACGCGTATCGTCCGGCGACGCTCATCACGCCCAATCATCATGAAGCTTTGCGCCTGACTAATATAGAAGAGGACACGGACGAGGGACTCCGGCGCGCGGGCCAACTGATACGCGAGAGACTCTCTTGCGACGCGGTGCTGATTACGCGCGGCGAGCGCGGCATGATGCTGATGGAGGCGGGCAGTGAGCCTGTCTATGTAGAGACGGCGGCGCGCGAAGTCTACGACGTGACGGGCGCGGGCGATACCGTTATCGCCACCCTCGCGGCCACCCTCGCGGCGGGCGCGTCCATGCTCGAAGCGGCGGGCCTCGCCAATCACGCGGCGGGCATCGTCGTCGGCAAGGTCGGCACGGCCACCGCCAGCGCAGATGAACTCATCGCCTCCTTCGCGCGGGAAAACTTGAGCGATAAACCCGCGCCCGCGCCCTCGTCATAGACGCACGCGGCCCCCGTCGCCACGCACGCCGCGCCGCAACGCGCGCACACGGCGACGTTACACATGCACGCCGCGCCGGAACACGCGCACGGCTTGTCTACATGCACGCACGGCACGGCGGCACACGCGCACGTCACACTTGAACACGCGCACGCCGCACCGGCACACGCGCACGCCAGGACGTGACGCATGCACACCAGGACGTGAGGCATGCACGCCGCGATGTGACGCATGCACGCCGCCCCGTGATACATGCGCGCGGCGATTTCACACGCGCACGCAGGCGTTGTACAGTCCGCGTCGGCTCTTGAAAATCCGCACGCGTCATCATGCATGGCGCGTGCGAACTTCGGTCTCATGATGGTGTTTATGGTCCAAATAAATAAGCTGAAAACAACTCTGGTCTGCCTGTTCGTCCTGCTCTCTTTGAACTCGCCCGCGCCGCTCCGCGCGCAAGTTCAACAGCCGACGCCGACGCAGCAACGAGAGCGTCGCGTGGTCGCTCCCGCTCCGATAGCAACACCCACGCCCGCGCCGCAAGCGAGCGCGACGGCGAGGAACGCGGTTCAAGCGGGCACGCCGAAAACAATCGCGGAGTTGCAGGAGCGCATCTTTGAAATTTTGCGTCGCGCTGAGCTTGCGCCCGCGCTGGTGGCGGTCAAGGCCACATCGTTGGAGACGGGCCGCACGTTGTTTGAAGAGAACGCGGGCAAGCTCCTGCGGCCAGCTTCAAACATGAAACTCTACACGGTGGCGACCGCGCTCGACCGTCTCTCGCCCGACTATCATTTCAGAACCTCCGTCTACGCCCTTGCGCAGCCCGACGCGAGCGGGATTGTGCGCGGCGACCTCGTCGTTTACGGGCGCGGCGATCCTTCAATCGCGGCCCGCTTCAATAACGGCGATTACGATAAAGGCATTGACGATCTCGCCGCGCGCATACAGGCCGCCGGAATCAAACGCATCGAAGGCGACCTCGTCGGCGATGAAACATATTTTATTGGACCACCTCTCGGCACGGGCTGGGAGTGGGACGACCTGACCTGGTATTACGGCGCGGAAGTGAGCGCGCTGACCGTCAACGATAACTCGCTGGACCTCTTCGTGAAGCCCGGCGCGAGCATCGGCTCTCCTTGCATCATCACGACCGGCCCGGCGACATCTCTCATCAAAATCATTAACAGGACGACGACCGCCGCGCGCGGCATGAAGAGAGAGTTGAGGGTCTATCGCCCGCTCGGGCAGAACGTGTTGGAAGTGAGCGGCGGCTTGGCCCTCGATGATAAGGGCTACTCAGGCGGCGTCGGGCTGACCAACCCCGCGATGCTCTTCGTAGACATGCTGCGGCAGTCGCTCACCCGTCGCGGCATTCTCATGACAGGGCGCACGCGCACGATTGAGGCGAGCGCGAGTGGTCCAATTAACACGACCACGACGCAACCGGCGCGCGCGGAGATTGCTTCCTTGCTCTCGCCGCCCTTCAGCCTCATCGCCGCGCAAACCCTCAAACCCAGCCAGAACCTTTACACGGAATTGATACTGCGCACGCTCGGCAAACAGGCCGCTCCTGGTCCGGTAGTCGCTCCGGCGAGCGCGCCCTCTACGAGCGAGGAGGCGGGCCTCGAAGTCGTTAAAAAATTTCTGACGGAGGCGGGCGTCAATCCGAATGAACTGGTCCTGACGGACGGCTCAGGGCTTTCGCGTAATGACATGGTGACGGCCAACGCGACGCTCCAACTCTTGACTTACATGAGCCGCCATCGCTACGGCGCGGTCTTCAGAGACGCGCTGCCAATCGCGGGCGTTGACGGGACGTTGCGGAATCGCTTCAAAGGCACGCAAGGCGAGAACAACATACGCGCCAAGACAGGCTCGCTCAGTTCCGCCGCCAGCCTCTCCGGCTACGTCACGAGCGCGGCGGGCGAACGCCTCGCCTTCTCCATCATGGTCAACAACTACCCGGAAGGCGTGGACGCGCGCCGCGATTGCATAGACCCTATCGCGGTCCTCATCGCATCATTCGCGGGAAGAAGTTAAAGCCGAACCGCCTCCAACATCCTATGCGCTTCATCAAATTTCAAGGGTTCGGTAACGATTACATAGTCTTTGAGGCGGAGCAGTTGGCCTGGGTCGGCTCGCTCAATGAGTTCGCGCGCCGCGTCTGCGACAGGCATTACGGGGCGGGCGCGGACGGCATCGCGTTGGTCCAGAAATCATCGAACCGGGACGCGGATTTCGCGGTGCGTATCTTTAATGTGGACGGGAGCGAGGCAGGGCTTTCGGGCAACGGCACGCGCGCGGCGGTGGCCTCTCTTTATTACCGGGGATTGTGGTCCAAAAATGAGTTGCGGCTGGCGACGCGGAGCGGGGTCAAGCTCTATCGTCTATTGGAAACCATAGGCGCGGGCCATTACTGGTTCGCCTCGGAGTTGGGCCAACCCGCGTTCGATAGCGCGTCAATCCCTTTCCTGACCGATGAACCGCTTGAGCGCGTCATTGATTACCCGTTGAGCGTGGACGGCGTGAGCTTGAATGTCACCGCGCTGTTGATGGGCAATCCGATGTGCTGCGTCTTCTTGGAAGACTTCGACGCGCTCGACTGGCGACGGCTGGGCCGTCTTCTGGAAGTTCATACGCAATTCCCCGAACGCGCCAACGTCGTCTTCGTGCGGGTGCATGACAGGCACAACATAGAACTTCGTATCTGGGAGCGCGGCGTCGGCGAGACGAGCGCATCGGGCACTTGCTCATGCGCGGCGGTCGTGGCGTCCGTGATGAAGGGAGAAACCGAGCGGCGTCTGAAGGTCTCCATGCCCGGAGGAAATATCGAAATCGAGTGGCGCGAGGACGGGGAAGTCTTGCTGACTGGACGCGCGGACATAGTCTACGGCGGAGAATGGCTGGCGGGAGCCAACGCCTCTGACGCGCCTCAGTGATAAGAGACTTCAGATGCCTTCCAGATTACTTGCGCGCGTTGGGCCAACGGATGTAATCTCTATCTTTCGCAAGTGCGCCCCAGCGTCGCCCGTCCCTGTAGCATTCTAAGTTGGCCCACTGCCGGTCCATATATCGGTCCAAAGGTTCGAGAAATTCCCCATGAGCAAATCCCCCGAGAGCGCGTGCTTTGATCGTCGCGCGGAACAGTTCTTCAATTGCCGGTCCATCATTTTCATTCTGCTCTGCCTGTCTCTCAGCATCCTCAACGGGTGCAAGGCGAACGCCGCCGGAGAATTGAGCACAGAGAATAAAAAGACCGCCGCGAGTGAAGCTGCGCCCGTGCGCGTGCCCGCCAGTGTGCCCATGTGGTTGGGCAATCCCGCGCGCGCCTTCTACGGCTCAGGCCCCTGGCCGACAACGCCGCTCGGCGTCGTCTGGGAGTTTAAGACGAAGACGGCGACCGGACGATTGCATAGCAAGGATGGCTGGGGCGGCTCAGGCTGGCCGGGGCAGCCCGCAGTGGTGGGCGAGCGCGTCTATTTCGGCTCGGCTGATTCATACGTCTATTGCATGAACGCGAAGGACGGGACGGTGCTGTGGAGTTATAAGACGACCGACAGCGCGAAGTCTTCGCCCGCCGTGGTCGGCGACCGTCTCGTGATAGGCAACTTGGATAATACGATTTATTGCCTCAACACGCAGGACGGCTCGCTCGTCTGGAAATACAAGACGGGCTTCGAGACCGATTCCTCGCCCGCTATCGTGAACGGGCGCGTCTACATCGGCGGCGAAGACCACTTCTATTATTGCCTGGACCTCGCGGACGGCAAGCTGATTTTCAAACAGCCGCTCAACGGCTCTGTCGAAGGCGGGAGCACCATCGTTGACGGGCGCATCTACGTTGACACGGAAGCTGGCGAACTGTTCTGCCTGAACATGGAAGACGGCGCGATTATCTGGAAGGCGCGCATCGGCGCGGACTCGAACTCTACGCCAGCCGTGGCGAACGGCCTCGTCTACACGGCTGCCGAAGACGGCTTCGTGAGTTGCTTCAAGCAGGCAAGCGGCGAACTCGTCTGGAAGTTCAAGGCCGAGGGCGGCTTGAACCAGCACACGGAAGATAAGAGCGGCTTCTGGGGCAGCCCTGTGGTTTTGGACGGGCGCGTCTACATAGGCTCCAACAACGGTTACATGTACTGCCTCGGCGGCAGCGATGGCAAACTCGTCTGGCGTTACCAGTCGCGCGCGGCCATCTGGGGAACCGGGCCGCTCGTTGACGGCAGGGTCGTCTACGGTGATAAGGCTGGCTGGCTCTACCTGCTGCGCGCGGACGACGGGACGCTGGTCCAGGAAATCAAGCTCGGCGATAATATAGACGCCACGCCTGCCATCGCGGACGGGCGCATCTACGTCGGCGCGTTCAAGGGCAAGCTCTTCTGCCTCGGCGCGGGCGGTGTGTGAGAGAGTTAATGATCTACCTCGTTGACAATACGATAGACGGCGAAGGGGCCAGCCCGCGCGAGATACGCGCCGCGCTCGAACGCCTGCGGCCCGCAGAGAAAATCCTAACCGAACGTTTTCAAGCGGCCTCTCTTAAACGCCTGGAAGAGCTAAAGCCCACGCATATCATCCTGAGCGGCCAGAGCCACCCTTGGAACTATTACACGGAAGCTGCGCTGTCAGGCGTTTTCGACATCATACGCAACGCGCCGCAACCCATCCTGGGCGTCTGCGGCGGCCACCAGCAAATCGCGCTCGCCTACGGCGCAAGCGTCAACGTCATGCGGCGTCTTGAGCCGGGCGAGGGCTACGAGGGCTGCCTGCGCGAGCGCGGCTATTTTGAAGTTGAGACCGACGGCAAAGCTCTCTTCGCGGGCCTGCCCAAGAGCGTCACGGTCTGGCATTCGCATTACGACGAAGTCAAAGAACTGCCGCCCGGCTTCATCCGCACAGCCTCCAACCGGACCTGCGCCATCCAGGCCATGCAGCACTCTTCACGCCCCGTCTTCGGCGTCCAATTTCACCCCGAACTCTTCAACGAAGAATTTCCACAGGGCATGCGCATTGTGGAAAACTTTCTGGACCAGGGAAGCTAAAGCAGAGAGCCAGGAACCAGAAGCCGGAGGAAAAGCGAATTGAGGTTTCCTTCTGGCTCCCTGCTTCTAGCTCCTGGGGTAGTGGGGCGATAGTGTGTTGCTGATTATTTAAGATAGCTGGTTTTTCTGCGCTTCACAGGATTTCTTGCTGTGAGCAGGTCTTTATGTCTACCTGCTAGGATGTAACCAAGTCTCTGATGAGTGATTCCAAGTAGACTCGCGGCCTGTGTGATGCTGCCACGCGCTCTAGCCAACGCTTGCCCGATAAGTTGGGCCTCATAGCGGTGCATCTCTTCACTAAGCACGCAGCCAGAAGTGGCGGCTGGCTCTTTGTGACGCTCAAGATATTCTTCGACCTTTTTCAGTTCGGCTTCTGCCGTGCCATAGTCAACGCCCGCTCGTTGGGCAAGTTCGATAGCATGTTGCAGGGTGAAGCGTGCTTGCTCGTAATAGTTGAGCCGAGCCAACGTGATGCCGTGTGTGGTCAAGGCTTCTGCTAAGAGGGATTGTCTGTCGCCTTTTTCCAGCGCACAGACCGCCACTCTCGCTACTCTCTCCGCTTCCGCATAGTTGAGTTGCGCGAGAAAGACACGGGCGCGTGTCTCATCTACTTGTGCAAGCGTGCTTTTATCTTTGAGGCTGACCAGCAAGCGTCGCGCATCATCCAAGTGCCTGTGTGCTTCCTTGAACCGTCCCGCTTTGAAGTGAAGAAAGCCAAGATTGTTTTCAACGTTGGCCCAATAACATTTATGCCGCGCTTCCTCAAAGTGATAACTGGCTGCCGTGTATTCGACAAAGGCGCGGTCTATGTAATCTTCGCGTTTCTCTCTTGTGCCTAAATTTCTCAGCACGATAGCCAGTTCGTTATGATAGCCGCCTCTGACCGTGTGATTAGTTACTCGGTCAAACAGGGATGCGGCATCGGTGAGAATACGGAACGCATCTTTATATTTAGTAGCGGCGCGTTCGACTACCGCGCTGCGGAGAATGACCTTTGCCTTTAGCTCAATATCGGAATCAGTTCGCGCCAAGACGCTTTTCAAGATAATACGAGCCTCATCATAACGACCCTCGCGCCAGTAGCATAAGGCAAGCTCTGTCTGTGCCTCCGATACCTTATCCACACTTCCAAGTGATTCAAAGATAGCGATGGTCTCGCTAATCAGATTCTTTGCTATCTCCTGTCCATTCTCAATCTGATAGCGGTCTGCCAGATGGCCCGTCAAGACTCCCGCGCGCAAAAGCACTTCGGCGGCGGTCTGCGGCTCTAGCTTCTCAATAGCAGGATGCTCACCGACACTCTGCCATAGCTCGCCTATAATCTCGCGTGCGTCATCATAGTTGCCCCTGTCCTCTTGCTCTCTAGCCAGTTTACAGCGCAGCAAAGCCTTATTGTTGCGGTTAAGGTCAGGGTTTGCCAGTTGGCGCAGTAGAGAGGTCCGTAAGTTCATGCGGCGTACACCTTTTCGTGAGAATGCAACAGACGTTGCAAGAACGTCGCCATCTTAAGCACTTCTCTTAGAGCTTGCAAGATTTTTGCAAAGCTGGTCTAGTCTCAAGCGGCTTGCAAACCGATTTGCAAGCGTAGCTAAACCCTTACCGTTGTTTCTATTTAGAGCTTAAAGGAGATAGCAATGAAATACCTTAAGAAAGTTTGTGCGGTGTTGGTCTTGACTTGTGCTTTTGCGGTTTCAGCGTTGGCAGACGGCAAGTGTGGCGAAATATCCTGTCCAGGCGTTGCCAAGCCAGTCGCTACGGTTACAGGTGAGACAGCCTATTCCATGACAGAGATTACTGTGGGCCTCATTCAAGCCGTGTTGTCGCTGGCCTAAGTAGAGATTCAATCCAAACGATTAAAGCCGCGAGCGGCTATCACTCGCGGCTTGGGTGAAGTGTGCTTAGGCTAACAGGTCTCGAATCTCTCAAACCCGATTAGTGATTCCTGCCTCTATAGCAAGCGCGCGAGCGTTTCGGGGTCAATGTTGCCGCCGGAGAGAATGACGCCGACGCGGCGCACATCCTGCGGAATCTTCTTTGAGAGGATAGCCGCGACCGCCGCCGCCCCCGTCGGCT
Organism: Blastocatellia bacterium; assembly: GCA_034665545.1. Taxonomy (GTDB): domain Bacteria; phylum Acidobacteriota; class Blastocatellia; order Pyrinomonadales; family Pyrinomonadaceae; genus DASYML01. The sequence continues at coordinate 1,708 of JAXDFO010000238.1, read as the reverse complement.
CTACGAGTATCTTCATGCGAAAGAGAATGAAACGAAGCGCGGCGATAATCTCATCATCCGAGACCGTCAACACGTCTTCGGCGTTTCGTTGCACGACGGGAAAGGTGAGCGCGCCCGGCAATTGATTGCGCATGCCGTCGGCGATGGTCGGAGGCGGCGCAATCTTGACGCGCTCGCCCTTGCGAAAAGATTGCAGCGTATCATCTGCGGTTTCGGCCTCGACGGGAAAGCAACGAATCCGCGCGTTCCTATCTTTCGCAACGGTGCTCGCGCCCGCGAACAGCCCGCCGCCGCCGCAAGGCGTTAAGAGGCAATCCAGGTCCGGCACTTCATCCAGCAGTTCAATCGCGCAAGTGCCCTGTCCTGCGATGATGAAATGGTCATCATATGGCGGCACTAACAGAAGAGCCTCGCGCGTGGCGATGTCCGTGGCGAAGGCTTCGCGGTCATCCTTCTGGCGGTCATAAAAGCGTACCTCCGCGCCATAGCCGCGCGTCGCCGCGACCTTAGCCTGCGGCGCATCCGTCGGCATCGCTATGACGGCGCGCGTCCCGGCCTCGCGCGCCGCCAGCGCGACCGCCTGCGCGTGATTGCCCGAAGAGAAAGCGACGACGCCTCTCTCACGCTCCGCATCCGTCAGTGAAAGAATCTTGTTCGTCGCGCCGCGAATCTTGAAGGAACCCGTGCGCTGCATGTTCTCACACTTGAAGAAGACGCTTCTTCCAGCCATCTCATCGAAGGCGCGCGAGGTCAAGACCGGCGTGCGATGAACCTTTGTGCCAAGACGAGCCTGCGCTTCGCGTATGTGTTCAATGGTCAGCATAAAGTCAGGAGTCAGGAGTCAGGAGCCGGGAGCCAGCATAGTAGCCGCCGTCGTTTCTTTAATAGCTTCCCTCTCATCTTCAAGTGTCATCTCAAAGACTTCGGCGAAGCGTGTGATGAGTCGGTCTTCGATAGCATGCATGTCAAGTTCATGGCCCAGTAATTTATTCATGGAGGTGACGGGTTCACCTTCGCAGGCGATGATGAGATTGAAGAAGCTGAGGTCCGTGTTGACGTTGAGCGCGAAGCCGTGAGTCGTGACCCAACGCGCGATGTGAACGCCGATGGCTGCGACCTTGCCCCGGGCCGTATGCACGCCCGTCAAGCCTTTGATGCGAAACGTCTCGATGTTGAAATCCGAGAGGGCGCGCATCAGGACTTCTTCGAGGTCGCGCACGTAGCGATGCACGTCCTCGCGTTCAGGACTGAGATTGATGATGGGATAGCCGACCACCTGGCCGAGGCCATGATAGGTCACGCGCCCTCCGCGATTGGTCTCGAAGACGGCGACGCCGCGCGCCTTTAAGACTTCCTCCGAGGCGGTGATGCCGTTGTGCGTGGCCTTGCGTCCGAGCGTGAAGGTGTGCGGGTGCTCTAAGAGGAGCAGCGTGTCAGGCTGTTGGCCCGTGACGACGGCGCGCTCCGTCTCCTTCTGCACGGCGAGGGCCGCGCCGTATTCCAGACGGCCCAGGCGTCTGACTCTCAATGTCCTGTTTCTCATTTCGCTATCCGGCTCAGATGGTTGACGGCACGTTCTATTGTAACGTCGCCGGTTCAATCAACCAAGCTGCCTTGACTCGGCATCATATCGGGGATAGTTTTGAGACTTAAGCATGAAACGAAAACGAAGGAGGCCGCTATTGAAGAAAGCTTTTTACTTTGCCAT
>JAXDFO010000237.1:0-8493 GCA_034665545.1 Blastocatellia bacterium | reverse complement strand
CTGGCCTTTGTGGTTGACCATGACGTTGGAGGGTTTGATGTCACGGTGGACGATGCCTCTTTCGTGAGCGGCGGCGAGGGCTTCGGCCACTGATTCGATGATGCGCAGGCTCTCCGATAAATCCAGGTCCGCGCTCGCCAGCATGTCGCCCAGGGTCCGGCCCCTGATAAACTCCATGACGATGAAGGCGCGGCCATCCTCCGTCTCTCCATAATCATAGATGGTGGCGATGTTGGGATGAGAGAGGGCGGAGATGGCGCGCGCTTCGCGCAGGAAGCGCGTGCGAAAGTGTCTACTATCGGAGGCCGGAGAAATGGTCTTGATGGCGACCTGACGGCCCAGGTAGGTATCCTCCGCGATGTAGACGACGCCCATCCCGCCCTCGCCGAGTTTTTCCGTGATGCGGTAATGAGAGATGGTCTGGCCGATCATTTGTCTGGGCTACGATTCAACAGCTACGCACACAAAGGGGCACGAGGGTAAAGATGATTACCGCCCGAAGACCTCTTCGGACGCCAGGGAGCAGGCTATCGGCGGAACTCTTGCACGCGGCTCACATTCTGCTCTAATTCCTGTAGTTTTCCAAGTATAAATTTTCAGTCAGGAAGGCTCGCGCCGCGCCAGCGCATCGCGCGCCGCCGAGGCGAGTTCGAGCGCGGCATCCGTCGTGGGCCCACGCGCCGTGAGGTGGCCCATCTTACGACCCCTGCGGGCTTCGCGTTTACCGTAGAGATGAAGTTTGACGGCGGGGAAAGCGCAAGCGGCGGGCCAGTCCGGCTCGCCCTCCTGCCAGATGTCACCGAGCAGGTTGACCATCGCGGCGGGAGTCAATAACTCGGTCGCGCCGAGAGGCAAGCCGCAGACGGCGCGCAACTGCTGCTCGAACTGGCTCGTCACGCACGCGTCAATCGTGAGGTGGCCGGAGTTGTGCGGGCGCGGGGCCATCTCGTTGATGTAGAGCCGACCCGACCGCGCCAGGAAAAACTCTATGCAGAGCACGCCGACGACATCGAGTTGGTCCAATAATGCGCTTGCCATCTCTATCGCCTCTTGAGCGACCGGGGGAGAGACACGCGCGGGCGCGATGGAGGAATCGAGTATGTGACGACGATGAAGATTCTCTATGACGCCGTAATGGACCATCGCGCCGTCAACCCCGCGCGCCGCGACGACCGAGACCTCCCGCTCGAAATCAACGAAGGCTTCGAGTATCGCCTCCTGCCCGTCGAGCGAAGCGAAGGCCGCTTCCACCTCATCAATTGAAGTCAGCATGCGCTGGCCCTTCCCGTCATAACCGAAGCCAGCCGTCTTGAGGACCGCAGGCAAGCCAAGCTCATGGACGCCCGCGCGCAGTTCTTCCAGATTGCGAACGTGGCGAAAGGTGGTGACGGGAAAGCCCGCCTTCTCTAAAAACGTTTTCTCGCGGATGCGGTGTTGGGCCGTGTGCAGGACCAAGCCGCCGGGCCTCACGGGCACGCGCTCGGCGACCGCTTCGACCGTTAGCGAAGGGATGTTTTCAAACTCGAAGGTGACGACATCAACTCCGTCTGCGAAGCGGCGCACGGCGTCGAGGTCTTCATATTCGGCGACGATTTCGAGGTCGGAGATTTGGCCCGTGGGCGTCGCCACTTTGGGCGAGAAGGTGTGGACCAGATAACCCATGCGGCGGGCGGCCATCGCAAACATTCGTCCGAGTTGCCCGCTACCGAGCACGCCGATGGTCGAGCCGGGAAGAATTGGTCCTTTCACTTGAGCGTCGCCTCGCGCACCTGCTGTTCCTGCGCGGCGCGAAACTGTCGCAGCCGCTCTCTTAATTCGGGCCGCGAGTTGGCGAGAATTGCCACGGCCAGGAGCGCGGCATTCTTCGCGCCCGCCTCGCCGATGGCGAGGGTTCCGACGGGCACGCCCGCAGGCATCTGCACGATGGAGAGCAGAGAGTCCATGCCCTTCAAAGCCCTGCTCTTGACGGGCACGCCGAGCACGGGCAGGAGGGTTTGCGCGGCGACCATTCCAGGCAGGTGCGCGGCCCCACCCGCGCCCGCGATAATCACTTCGATGCCGCGCGCCTCGGCTCCCTCTGCGAACTCAGACATCCAATGCGGCGTGCGATGCGCGGAGACGACGCGGCACTCGTGCGCGACGCCGAATCCGTCCAGCATCTCATCCGCGTGCCGCATCGTCTCCCAGTCGGACTTACTGCCCATGATGACGGCGACGAGCGGCCTCGCGCTCTCTTCATCGCGCCCGTTGTGCTCTTGCTCTTTCATCTTCAAGTGAGAGCTAACGTGAATTTTCTTCTAGCCCTGCGCGCCCGAATAGCCCGCCTGGCCGTCGAAGTTGCAGAGGTTCTCGGTCTTGATGAAATCGAAGCCAGCGTCTGTCATGCGTTGGAGGAGGCGGACTATCTGCGCGTGTTCGATGATTCCGCCGTCGGCAACGAAGCGGCAACGCCAGTGCTCTGTGACGAAGGTTTCGGGCAGCCCGCCCGGATAGACTTCAACGCCGCGATTGCTAATCATCGTGAGTCTCAGGCCGTCGCCCGACAACTCTTTAACCTTGTCACCGAGGTCGTTCGCGCTGCCCTCGCTCCAATCCAGAAACACGTCAACGCCGACAAGCTCTTTCTTCGCCGTCGCGCTCCCGGCAACGCCCGCTCTCGCTTGCGCAGTCTCTTCCGTCTTCGCGCTATAGCTGACGGCCTTAAGCTGTTCGGGTTTCTGGCCCAGGCGTTGGACCACTGCCTCCGCGAACTCTTTCGTCCCGACCTTCTCCTTGCTCACGCCCTCTTCGTAAATATCATAGGTGTGGACGCCGTCTTCGATGGTCCGCAGCCAGGCGTTATGCACACGTTCGGCTGTTTCAGTGAGGCCGATGTGGACCAGCATCATGACCGCGCCGAGCAGGAGGCCGGAAGGGTTCGCCAGGTTCTGCCCGGCGCGACGCGGGGCGGAGCCGTGTATGGCCTCGAACATAGCCACGTTCTCGCCTATGTTGGCGGAGCCTGCGAGGCCGACCGAGCCAGCTATCTGCGCCGCCACGTCCGAGAGAATATCGCCGTAGAGATTCGGCATCACGACGACATCGAAGGCTTCGGGGGTGTCTGCGAGTTTGGCCGCGCCGATGTCCACAATCCAGTGCTCGTTTTCGATGTTCGGGTACTCCACGGCAATCTCGTCGAAGACTTTATGAAAGAGACCGTCCGTGAACTTCATGATGTTGTCTTTGGTAAAGCAAGTGACCTTCCTGCGATTATTGCGCCGCGCATACTCGAAGGCGTAACGCACTATCTTCTCGCTGCCCGGACGGCTGATGAGTTTGAGGCACTCCATAACATTCGCAGACTGTTGATACTCAATGCCCGCGTAAAGGTCTTCCTCGTTTTCGCGGACGATGACGACATCCATCTTGTGATGCTTGGTCTCGACGAAGGGATGATAAGAGACGCACGGGCGGACGTTGGCATAGAGGCCGAGAGTCTTTCTGACAGCGACGTTGAGGCTCTTAAAGCCGCCGCCCTGCGGAGTCGTAATCGGCGCTTTGAGAAAAACTTTGGTGCGGCGCAGCGAGTCCCACGCGCTCGGCTCGATGCCCGTCGGGCTGCCGCCGAGATAGGCTTTCTCCCCGATGACGATGGTTTCAATATCGAGGCGCGCGCCCGCCTCCTTCAGGATGTGGAGGGTCGCGGCCATAATCTCCGGCCCGATGCCATCGCCATGCGCGACGGTGATAGGAACGCTCTCTGGCATGATGTTAAGAATGCCTTTCTCTGAATTTTCTTGATGAACTTCGGGACGCGCAGCACTATATGCCAAAACGCGCGGCGCAAGCAACGACGTGGAGCTTGGAGCGCGGCTTCGTCCTGCTTTCCACCCATGACATTAGCTGCAACTGCGCAGGAATCAGCCGTTCTTGCTCAGGAACCACGCAGACTCCAGCGGGAACGGCGGCATGGTTGACGGGAATCACGGCATGGTTGACGGGAAGCACGCGAGCGTTAGCGGGAACAATCGCGCCGTTCCCGTTAGATGCCGCATGATTCTCAGGAATCACTTGAACTCTAGCGGGAACGGCGGCATGACTAGCGGGAACAGTGGCTTGATTAGCGGGAACGGCGGCATGGTTAGCGGGAACGGCGCGAGGATTAGTCGGAATCATGCGATGATTAGCGGGAATCAGTCGTGATTCCCGGCGGAAATTACGGTCAACCCGGTAGAAATTTGACTTGCGCGGCAAGTGTTTATATTCTCGTAGTTGATAACGCTGATTGCCAGTACTCCGGCCCCGTTGCCGGAAACCCCCGTATGTCATCCGCGCAGCCACACGACATCACCCAACTCCTGGTCGCCTCCAGTCATGGCGACTCGGATGCTCTTAACAAACTGCTCCCGATGGTCTACGACGAGTTGCGCCGACTGGCGGAGCGTTACCTGCGGCGCGAGCGCGAGGACCATACGCTGCAAGCCACCGCGCTGGTCCACGAAGCCTATCTCAGATTAGTGGACCAGAACGTGCCGTGGCAGAATCGCGCACACTTCTTCGGCATCGCGGCGGAGATGATGCGGCGCATCCTGATAGACCACGCGCGCGGCCTCCAAGCAGCCAAGCGTGGGAGCGGCGGCATCAAACTGGCTCTCGATGATGTGCTGGATTTCTCGGACGAGCGCGCAGATGAACTCATCGCGCTCGATGACGCCTTGAAAGCTTTGGCCGACATTGACCCGCAGAAAAGCCGCATCGTTGAACTGCGTTTCTTCGCCGGTCTCTCCATAGAGGAGACCGCGAAAGTCCTGGACATAGGGACCGCCACCGTTATCCGACAATGGCGCATGGCGAAAGCCTGGCTCTATCACGAGGTCAGCAAACAAGGGTAAAGAAGAGCGAGCGTCGTGGAATGATGAAGCATGAGAGGCCAGCTATTTTCTCATCGCTCATCCTTCATCACTCATGACTGTTTTTTTTATGACGCCGGAGAGATGGAAGAAAGTCGAAGAAGTCTTTGAGTCCGCGCTGGAACGTTCACCGGACGAGCGGGGCGGCTATCTGGCCGAAGCCTGCGGCGGCGATGAATCTTTGCGCGGTCAGGTCGAGACGCTTCTTCAATCCTACGAGGAGGCGGGCAGCTTTATAGAAGCGCCGGTCCTCGCGCCCGACGCCGCGCGCACCCTCGTTGATGAACACTCGCCCGCGATGATCGGTCGCCGCGTCGGCTCTTACAAGCTGGTCCGCGAGATAGGTCGCGGCGGCATGGGTTCTGTTTACCTGGCCGTGCGCGCCGACGACGAATTCCAGAAGCGCGTCGCCATCAAGCTCATCAAGCGCGGCATGGATACGGACTTTATCATCCGCCGCTTTCGCAACGAGCGACAGATTCTAGCCAGCCTCGACCATCCTTACGTCGCGCGCCTGCTCGACGGCGGGACGACCGAAGACGGCCTCCCCTACTTCGTCATGGAGTATGTCGAAGGCCAGCCCATACATTTCTACAGCGACACGCAGAAGCTCTCCATCCACGAACGGCTCCGTCTCTTCTGCAAGGTCTGCTCGGCGGTCCACTACGCCCACCAGAACCTCATCATCCATCGTGACCTCAAGCCCAACAATATCCTCGTCACAGGCGACGGCACGCCCAAGCTCTTAGACTTCGGCATCGCCAAAATACTCAACCCCGAAATCTCTTCGCAGACCTTAGACCCGACCACCGCCGCCCTCAGGCTCATGACGCCCGAATACGCCAGCCCCGAACAGGTCAGAGGCGACGGCGCGACCGTGGCGAGCGATGTCTACACCCTGGGCGTCATGCTCTACGAACTGTTGACGGACCATCGCCCCTATCGCCTGCGCAGCCACATGCCGCAAGACCTCGTCCACATCATCTGCGAGATGGAGCCAGAGCGTCCGAGCACCGCCATCAACGGCATCGAAGTGATTCCGATAGACGGCAGAGAGCCTCTCGAAATCACTCCCGAATCGGTCAGCCGCGCCCGTAACAGCACGCTCGAACAACTGCGCCGCCAACTCTCCGGCAGCCTCGACAACATCGTTCTCAAGGCGATGTCCAAAGCGCCCCAGCGTCGCTATCAAACGGTCGAAGAATTAGCCGAAGACATCAACCGCTACCTGGAAGGCCACGCGGTCCTCGCCCCCAACTATTTCCCCGGCGCATCCTCCACAGAAATTCGCACGGAAGAGCCTTCGACGGCTTCGAGGTCCATCGCCGTGCTGCCCTTCAAGGTCTTGCGCACGGAAGAGAAGAGCGACGAATTTCTAGGCATGGGCCTGACCGATGCGATTATCACGAAGCTCAGCAACATTCATCGCATCATGGTCCGCCCGACCAGTTCGGTCCTCAAATATTTCGACGGCGAGCATAACGTGCAGGCCGCCGGTTATGAGTTGGACGTTGGGTTCGTCCTTGACGGGCGCGTGCAGCGCGTGGGCGACCGCGTGCGCGTAACGGTCCAACTCGTGAGAGTGCGCGACGGCACGCCGCTCTGGGCCACCAAGTTTGACGAGAACTGTTCGGACATCTTCGCCGTGGAGGACTCCATCTCGGAACAGGTGGCGCAAGCCCTCATGCCCAGGCTGACGGGCCAGGAGCTTGAGCTATTGCACAAGCGCGAGACGGAGAACGCCAACGCCTACCAGTCTTATTTGAAGGGGCGTTACTACTGGAACAAGTTTTCCGACGAGGGATTCGAGAAGGCTCTGGAACAGTTCAGGGAAGCTATCAGGCTGGACCCGGACTACGCGCAAGCCTACGTCGGCGTCGCGGACTATTACAACTGGGCCGCCATCTACGGCCTGCGCGCGCCGAAGGACTGCTTCCCGCAGGCGAAGGCCGCCGCGACGCAGGCTCTTGAGTTGGACGATAGCCTGGCGGACGCGCACGCCGCGCTCGGCTTCACCACTCTCTGCTACGAGTGGGACGGCGCGGGCGCGGAACGCTGTTTCAAACGCGCGCTCGAACTCAACCCGAACTCCGCCCCCGCGCATCACTGGTACTCGAACCTGCTCGCCGCGCAAGGCCGCTTCGACGAGGCCGTCGCCGAGATGCGGCGCACGCAGGAGATAAACCCGCTCTCTTTGATGGACAAGTCAATGACCGGGTGGATTTACTATCAGGCGCGACAGTACGAGGCAGCCGCGCAGGAGTTGCAGCACACGATTGAGATGGACCGCAGCTTCGGCAACAGCTACATGATTCTCGGCGGCGTCTACGAGCGTCTGGGCCGCTACGAAGAGGCCATGCAGATGTTGGAGCGCGCCCTGGAATTCATGACGGGTTCGGTCGTGCCTTACTGGTTCATGGGCCACGCGCTGGCCGTCTCTGGCCGTCGCGCGGAAGCCCTCGAAGTCATAGAGCACCTGCGGCGCATCTCTGCGGAGCGTTACGTCTCGCCCTATTTTTTCGCGCTCATCTACGCCGGACTCGGAGACGCGGACGCCGTCTTTGAATGGCTCTCGAAGGCTTACGAGAGCCGCGACGAATGGTTAATCTGGCTCGGCTCCGAACCCAAGCTCGACCCGTTTCGCAAAGACCCGCGCTTCATAGACCTACTGCATCGCGTCGGCTTAGTTGACGACGAGCACGCGACCCAAACGCACGACTCGCAGAGCCCGCAGCGCAAGGCGGAACAGGAACGCATGATGCGCGCCTCTTCGGGCCGTCTCTCCTTCGCGGGGCAGGGCGCTGTTTCCTTCGATGCTCACAGGAGCCAGGCGGGAGTTGATACGGGCGGGCAGCGATGGAAACAGATGCACGATGTCTCGGACCTTCACGGGACGGGCGGCGCGGCGCAGAGATGGGAGAGCGGGCCGCGTCTTAAATGGACCTGGATTTTCGCGTGCGCCGCGCTGGTCCTGATGTTCGCCGTCGCGGGCTACGAACTCTACAGGTACTTCGACCAGAGCGCGAAGGTCGGTTCCCATTTTCAGTGGACCAAGATGAGCAAGCTGACGACGAGCGGCAATATCTACATGGCCGCCATCTCGCCGGATGCCAAGTACATCGTCTACGTCATGCAGGAGGGCGCGGGCAAGCAGGGGCTCTGGGTCAGGCAGATGGCGGTGGCGAACAGCCGACGCCTGGTGGACCCCACCGAGAAGAACTATCTCGGACTCTCCTTCTCTAAGGACAGCACCTCCGTCTACTACGTCGCCGCCGAAAAGAACAACATCCAGGCGGGCAGTCTCTATCAACTGCCGGTCATCGGCGGCTCCGTCAAGGAGATTAAGCGAGACGTTGCCAGCCCGGTCAGCTTTTCTCAGAGCGGCAAGCAATTGGCCTTCGTGCGCAGCAGCGCGGACGGCAAGGAAGACCTCATCGTCGCCAACGCAGACGGTAGCTCAGAGCATCAGGTGGCGACGCGCAAATTCCCCGACCATCTCTCGACGGCCAGCGCGCCCGTCTGGTCGCCCGACGGGCAAAGGGTCGTCTATGTCACGCAGACATCGGACGCCAACGGCTTCTACATGAAGCTTTCCGAAGTGCCG
>JAXDFO010000236.1:0-11457 GCA_034665545.1 Blastocatellia bacterium | reverse complement strand
GGGCACAATGGGTTGTCACATTGCTACAGGTCAATCTGCCCGCAACGATTTAGCGTCTCAACAGAATACGGGTCCGGTCAACTTGAAGGATGCGCGGGGCCGAGCATGGATATTTGGCCCACTCGCGTGATAGCATTCGCGGCGCAGCGAAGAGTGAAAAGAAAGTGGGCTGACCATGCTATTTATAGAAAGCAAAGTCTACGGCCAATCGCTTGACGGCGCGGCGCGCCTCTCCGTTTTGCGTGGACTGGATGAGAAGGGACTGACGCCGCTCATACGCACGACGCGCCTGGCCTGTTACGAGCAGGCTCTACTGGGCGAGGAGCGCGTGCCCTTGATGGAGCGCGACCTGGCGGCCTGGACCGAAGAGGAGGAGGGCACGCCCTACGTGCGCGGCGACGTGTTCTGCTTTGAGGACTACGTGCTCTTCCTCATCTTCGGCAATGAACTGCTGCGCGCGGGCATCATCCACGAGGCAGAGACGACCGAGCCGCTCAAGAAACTCGAAGCCTTTTGCCGCAACGTCACGGAGGCCATAAAAGCCCTGCGACCTTCAAGCACAGCCGGGGGCGAAGATGAGGGCGAAGATGATGATGAGCCTCTAGAGTGGAAGCCGCGCGCCTCGCGCCCCTTCGCGGAGGGCGTTGCGTTGGCCCACTTTCGCATCGCCAGCGCGGGCGGCGCGCCGCGCGTTCATCAAGAGATGAAGGGCGAGCAGTCACGCGCCTTGGAACTGTTGGAGGATGCTGGGGCGAGACGTTTTCTGCACAGGCTCAGGGAGACGCATCCGGGCGGGCGCGTCGCGGAACTCTTGACGGGCGACGAGACGGAGTTGGAAAGCGAAGCTCTCATCAACAAGCTCTCGGGCGCGGGACTCCTGCGCCGCGAGATGCTGGTCAGTTGCCGCAAGGTCGGGCGGCCACTCTTTCGCCTGCCGTCGCCGGAGGCTCTCAACGTGATAACCGCGAGCAATGCTATTTGCAGCGAGTGCGGCGCGAGCATCGCTGACGAGAAGGTGGAGGATTTCATCAAGCCGACGGACGCGGTCGCGGACCTGCTCGAAGACGGCTCCTGGCTCGTCAAGAGAACCTACGCCGCGCTGCGCGAACTCGGCCTCAACGAAAAGCAGATAGCCGTCGAGCAGGACGAGAGCGAAGGCGAAGGCCACATGCTGGCGCAGGTCTGCGATGAAACTTTTCTCTTCGTCTTGAGGGACGGCGATTTGATGTTGGCCCACGCGCGCCGCGCCTTCGATAAACTGTTGGAGACGGGCGGCGCGCATCTCTTCTTGGTCACGACCGGAGAGGTCCAGGACGAAGCGCGCGTGCGCTTGCGCGACCATGCGCGCCGTCGTGCGCGTAGCGGAAGCGAAGTCGAGGTGATACTCGTAGAGGGTCTGGACACCCTGGCTGCCAGCATCCGTGAAGCCTTCGAGCGCGTCTCCTATCGCGCCGTGGCGGACGAGTTATGCGAACTGGACACGAGCCTCGGCCTGAGCCTCGGCCATCTCATCAAGACACGCTTCCAACTCCTCAACCCTCGCCCCGGCCCCCTCAAAGACCCTGCCGCATCCGCCGTCGGCGCGCTCGCCGGAAGCCTGCGAGGGATTTAAACAAACATGATGACGGTCAGAGAATTCGTCGCCAAGTGGCGCAAGGTGGAACTGACGGAACGCGCTGCATCGCAGCAGCACTTTCTGGATTTGTGCGTGCCGCGCGCGTGAACGGCTTTGCACGCTGTCGGAATGGCTTTGCATGATGTTGGGAGAGCTTTGCGCGTTGCAGGAATGGCTTTGCAGGGTGCGGGAATGGCTTTGCAGGGCGCAAGATTGCCATTGCAGGCTGCAAGATTGCCATTGCGGGCTGCAAGAATGGCTTTGCATGATGTTGGAATGCTCTTGCAGGGCGCGGGAATGGCTTTACAGCGTGCAGGATTGCCTTTGCAGCTTGCAGGAATGGCTTTGCAACGTGCCGGAATGGCTTTGCGGGCGTCCGGCCCTTTCGCACGCGGGCGAAACTCTTTGCCGTAGGCGGTCGGATGCGCGTATAATCAGCCCCACTCACGGGCTTACCTTTTGTAATTCCCTCGCGTACAGAAACGGTAATTCCCACGGTCCTGAACTTGAAGAATGCCCGCACGTTCTTCCCTTACGATGAAAGGACGATTCCAACCATGCAAGACAGCGATAGACGTATTTATGAAATGTTCGTGCGCGTGCGTGACCTGGGGGCGGATCGGGTGGACGTGTTTCCCGACGGCTCTACGTTTCGGGCGCAGTTCGACGCGCTCAAGGCTCTCGTCACGGAGTTGCAGGGACATATTGGTGAGCAGGATTCCGGCAAGCGCGTGGCGAAACAGGGTTCGAGCAGTAAGGCTGCGGCGCGCGAGAAACTGCGCGAAAGCCTCGCCGCCATCAACCGTACGGCGCGCACGATGGATATGGATACTCCCGGCCTCGCCGAAGCCTTCCAGATGCCCGCGCGCAACGACACCGCCCTCGCCGGGGCCGCGCGCGCCTTCCACACCAACGCGACGCCACTCAAGGCCAGGTTCCTCCAAAACGAAATGCCAGCCGATTTCCTGGAACAACTTCAAGCCAACCTCACAGCCTTTGAAGCAACCGTCAATAGCCAGAACCTCGGCACCGAACAACATGTCGCCGCCACCGCCCACATTGACGACCTCCTCGCGCGCGGGCAGAAGATAGTCAAGCAACTAGACACCCTCATCCGTAACAAGTTCCCGGACGACCGCGCCCTCCTCACCCTCTGGAATAGCAGCAGCCACGTCGAACGCTCCCCTCGCACCGAGGTCAAGAAGCCAACACCGCAGTAAGAGAAGGCAACAGTAAAGAGGTCAAAGGCAACAGGAAGGCGGAAGCCGCTATTAATTACAAGCGGCTTCCGCCTTCCTGTTGCCTGTTGCCTTTTCTTCGTTCCAGTGCTTTTACCGTCGCGCACTGTGGTTGTCCACATAGTTGAGTTGGCAAAGGGCTTGAGGGTTTGCGTCTAACATGACGTTGGGAGGAGGAGACAAACATGAACGGTGAAAGAAATGGAATTTTTAATGCGGGTTTTGCGCTGGCGGTGGCGCTGGTGCTTTCGTCAATCATCGGCTCCTGGGCCATCATACGGGTCAAGAGCCGGGACCAGACGATTGTCGTGACGGGTTCGGCGCGCAAGCGTATCAAGTCGGACCTGGTCATCTGGCGCGCGGGCGTTTCCTATGAGGCGACGCAGCTTGCCGACGCCTACAAGTCTCTCGCGGGCGACGTGCCGCGCGTCAAGCAATATCTTATCTCGAAGGGCATCCCGGAGAACCAGATAACAATTTCGTCCATCACTTCGCAGACCCTGCACGCGCGGAGCCAGGACGGAGAGGGCGGGGAAGAGTCCGGGCGTATCACTGGTTATTCTTTGAAGCAGGAATTGGAAGTGCGCTCGAACGACGTGGACAAGATAGAGAAACTCGCGCGCGAGGCCACGGAACTGATTAACCAGGGCATCCTCATAGAATCCAGCGCGCCGGAATATCACTACACGAAACTCGGCGACCTCAAGATAGAGATGCTCTCAGAAGCCGCCAAAGACGCCAAGGCCCGCGCACAGCAGATTGCTTCCAGCACCGGCAGCAGCATCGGCAGTATGCGCTCGGCTAGAATGGGCGTGCTTCAAATCACTCCCGCAGACTCCAACGATGTCTCCGGCGAGGGCATGAACGACACGACCTCCCTCGATAAAGACATCACGGCGGTCGTCAACGTCACCTTCGCCGTGGATTGACCTTCCCTTAATCTCAGGCATGCAAAAGAGCGCGCTCCATCTTTGTGTTGGGGCGCGCTCTGAGTGTATGGGGCAGGGCGTTCACCACAGAGACACAGAGGACGCAGAGGCGGGCACAGAGAAATTGATTGAATAACTCTGTGCTCACTCTGAGTTCTCTGTGCCTCTGTGGTGAACTGCAACTTACCTTATATCCAAATTGAAAACCGCTCTTATTCGATGAAATCATTTGACAACCGTGAGCCGCTTGCGCGAATCTTAGGGCCAGAGCCTGAGAGGGCAAGTCATCATTCCGGTTTAAGGTTTACGAGTATGAAAAGACACCCGACCGTTTCGTTACTGCTTATCGTCCCGGTGCTCGCCGTAGTCTCAGCCCAGGCGCAATCTACCGCCACCCGATCATCAACAACAACGGCGCAGCCTTCCTCCGCTTCACCTTCTACTTCGACGGCCACACGCCCGCGCACTGTGACGCAGCCGCCCGTGACCGCCACGCTCCCCTCCACGGAGATGAGCGCGACCGTACAGGCGCAGCCGCCCGCGCATCAACTCTCGCTGCTGAAGGCGCGCGCGCGTATCCTCGAAGCGCAACGCCTGCTCAAGTCGCGTCCAGTGCAGACGGCGATGCTGACGACGCCCGGCTTCTATACCGTGACGCTGGCCGCGCTTGACCCTGAGAATTCGCAGATTCACCTGCTCACGCTGCCGAAGGATACCTTCCTGACCAAAGGCGCGGAGGTTCCGGGCGTGACATCTCTGGGGCGCAACGTGCAGTTGAGAGTCTTGCGCGCCAACGGCGTCAACACCGCCGTCACCATCACGGATGCGGCGGGCAAGTCTCTAACGCCGCTCGTCGTGGAGTTTCCGATTGAACGCAACGGGGCTTTTCGTGAGATGGCCTACTATACTTCCGCGCATCCCTCTCTGCTCTCGCCGGAGGTCTTGAAGGCCGGGCAGACCTACGTTCACTCTATGGTCGAACTGGCGGCCAAGCGACTGCGCGAAAAGGGCCTCCCGATTCAGCCGAACATCCTGGATGAAGCCGAGCGATTGTGCGTCGTAGAACATGTGGACCACGACCGCTTTCGCAAGGAGAATCGCATCGCGCTCTATGAGGAGATCTATTCGCTCTACGGCTTGAACGAGTTGGATACTTATCGCTACTCCGTGAGCAGCGCGGGGGCCGGAGGGATGGTCCAGATGATTCCCTGGACCTACCAGATGATCCGGCAACGCCATCCCGGCGCGGGCCTCAACCCGGATTTCGTCGCGGGGATGCGTAATCACGGCAACGCGCTCGAAGCGATGCTGCTCTACATGCAGGACACCTGGAACGACCTGGCCCTGGACCCTGATGTGACCAACGCGCTCTTGACGAAGACGGCGACGCAGGCCGATTTGATGGCCGCAGGGTATAACTCTAACCCCGCGCGCCTCCCGCAGTACCTGCGACGCGGCGGCGAATCATGGAAGATACTCATCCCGCGCGAGACGCAGATGTACCTGCAAATCTATCACTCGCTCGATGCGTTGATTCCAGTCAAGCCGCGCAGTTGAAGTATTCTCTCTACCATACATTTCCGCTAGTAAATTTCCCATGCGCCTGAAACGCGCAGTGAAAGGACTGCCCCGCATCTCATGACCAAAAAAGCTATCAAGCATGGCGTCGCCAGCATCTCTCTAGGTCTGACGCTCTGTTTTATCATCGCTAACTGGAACGCCGCGCACACCAGTGCCAGCAGCAGTAGCAGCAGCAGCGACCTGCTTTCCGAGACAACAAGCCGCGCGCCGACCACGGTCCTTGACACCAATGCGCTCCTGGGCCAACCAGACTTCAATTCTCTCATGCACACAGCCGCGCACCAGGCGGGCGGGCCGCCGCAGGGAGATAAACCCGTCGAGCAGGTGCGCAAAAATATTAAAGTGCTCAACGGGCTGCCGGACTCGAAGTTGATTCCCGTGATGAACTTTTTCGGAGACTCGCTCGGAGTTCGTTGCACCTACTGTCACGTACAGGCGGGCGAGAAGTGGGACTTCGCCAGCGACGCCAAGCCGGAAAAAGAGACCGCCCGCGAGATGATTAAGATGACGCAGGCCGTCAATAAAGAGAGCTTCGGCGGCAACAACGCCATCACCTGCTTCACCTGCCACAGAGGACAGACACACGTGGTCGGCCTTCCGCCGTTCCCTCTGCCTTCAAGAGAGAGCATGGCCGCAGAGGCTCCCAAGCGTGACGAGGCCGCGCTGCCGACCGCCGAACAGGTCTTCGATAAATATATTCAAGCCATCGGCGGCAGGGCCGCGTTCGATAAGTTGAAGACACGAGTTTGGAAGGGAACCTATCTCACCTCTAACGGCGTCACTATGCCCTATGAGATTGACCAGGCGGCCCCTGACAAGTTGCTGACCACCCTGACCACGCCCAAGCAGGGCGTCTTCACCACGGGCTATAATGGCACGACCGGATGGATGCAGAACGCCAGGGGCACGCGCGCCTTCGGCGAAGCCGACCTGCCATCACTCAAACGCCTCAACGCATTCTTCGGCGGCATCAACCTTAAAGACCAGTACACGAAGGCGCGGGTGGTCGCTAAGGACAAGCTTGGCGATAGAGAGGTTTACATCATGCGGGCCGTCAACCTCGAAGGCAATAACGAGAGGTTGTACTTTGACACGCAGACCGGACTGCTCCTGCGCAGCATCGCCGTCGAAAGAACTAACATCGTGCCCATCCCCGAACAGATAGACTTTAGCGATTACCGGGATGTTGACGGAGTCAAGCTGCCCTTCACCGTACAGGTCTACAACATAGACCCTTCAGCCGGAGCGACGCGCAAGTTCACGGAGATTAAACACAACGTTCCCCTGGACGCCGCCAAGTTCAACATGCCTCCCGCAGAGAAACCCAAGCCGGAGGCCGCGAAACCTTAACCTTTGGATGAATCACAAAAAGAGGATGCCGCGAGATCCAATCTCGCGGCATCCTTTTCTTGAGCCGGTTAGTATGTTGCGCGAAACGGTTAAGGTCTGCCGCCGAGAATGCCGCCGAGGATACCGCCGATGCCGTAGCCTGAGTTTCTCCTGTAGCTGCCGTTGTTGTTGTAGCCGTAACGCTGGTAGCCTTCCTGATAGCCGCGCAGGAACCCGTCACGATAAGCCTGCTTGTACTGTCCCCTGTTGCCGTAGGATGAGTTGTAACCGTCCGACGCATCCTTGTAATAATGCGACCTCTGCGGGTCATAACTCTGCCTGCGCTGGGCATCGTTCGCGCCAGTGTTCAAGCCAGCCTGGTAGCCCTGGTTGACCGCAACCTGATAGACGTTACCGTAACCGTTGTTGCCATAGTAGCCATCGTTGCGACCATAAGTGCCATAGCTTCCATTGTTGCCATAGCCGCCGTTGTTGCCATAACCACCGTAAGAGCCATTACGATTGTAACGGTCATCATTACGACGGTTCCGCTCATCCTGCTGCCGCCTGGCATCACGCTCGCGCCGCCAGTCGCGGTTGCGGCGATACTGGTCATCATTGCGGTACTGCGCCTGAGCCGTCGCGCTCGACGCCAGACCGATGCCAAAAAGTATAGAGAATGCCAGTAAAGCTCCCCCGAATTTGCTCTTCAACTGATTGAATTTCATCGTTAGTCTCCCTCCGTGCATACTTATTGGCAACTCGCATGCCGCCGGAAAAAGAGCAGATATTTAAGGGGTTTTGTGGTCCACTAATCTCTCATCGCGTTGGCCCATAACACCATATCGGATACCTCTTAAACCACATGCGTCGGCCTGCATAGCGGCCTTCGTACTCCCGACGGACTCATCGCTGTACGCTTCCCAGACGTGCCGCAGGTGCGTACCTCAATCGCCGTATTGCAAGTCGCCGCTCATGGTTGTGGTGCCGCCTTTAATCTCCTGGCGCGTGGTGGTGTCGTCTGCGTATTGGAGTTTGTAGAGACGCCAGTAGAGGCCGCGCTGGGCCAGTAATTCCTGGTGGGAGCCTTGCTCGCGGATTTCGCCGTGATGGAGGACGATGATGCGGTCGGCCCTCTGGATGGTGGAGAGACGGTGCGCGACGACGAGAGATGTGCGATTGCGCATGACGCGCTCGATGGCTTGTTGGATGAGTTGCTCTGTCTCTGTGTCAATCGAACTGGTCGCTTCATCGAGTATGAGAAGCGCGGGGTCGAAGGCGAGCGCGCGTGCGAAGGAGATGAGTTGCTTCTGCCCGACGGAGAGGCCCGCGCCGCGCTCCTTGACCTCCGCCGCGTAGCCTTCGGGCAGGCGCGCGATGAAGCGGTCGGCATGGACTTCGCCCGCCGCCCAGCGCACGCGCTCTTCCGCTATGCTCTCGTTGCCGAGGCGAATGTTGCCCTCTATCGTGCCGCTAAAGAGAAAGACATCCTGTAGCACGACGGCGAAGTTTTCGCGCAGAGCCTTGAGTTCCCAGTCGCGCACGTCCACGCCGTCCAGCAGAATACGACCGCGCTGCACATCGTAAAAACGCATCAGGAGATTCGTTATCGTCGTCTTGCCGGAACCCGTGTGACCGACGAGCGCGATGGACTGTCCGGGCTCGACCGTGAAGGACACGTCCTTGAGCACCCAGTTCTCATCTTTATAGGCGAACCAGACGTTCAAGAATTCTATGCGCCCCTCTGCGCGGCCACTCTTGAGCGGGTGTTCGGGCGTCTTGATTTGAATGGGCAGGTCCAGCGTCTTGAAGATGCGATGCGAGGCCACGACCGCCGCCTGCAAGACATTATATTTATCGGAGATGTCGCGTATCGGCTGAAAGAGTTGCTGCGAGTATTGTATGAAGGCGACGAGCGCGCCGAGAGATAGTATCGTGTGCGCAGGCGTGTTGCCCATCACTCTGTAGCCGCCGTACCAGATGACGAGCGCGATGCCGGTCGCGCCGATGAGGTCCACGAGAGGGAAGAAGACCGCGTAATAAAAGATGGTGTCAATGTTGGCGTTGCGATAGTCGTGGTTGATGTCGTGAAACTGCTTCTTTGATTTCTCTTCGGCGTTGAAAATCTGGACGGTCTGCGCGCCCGCCAGTCGCTCTTGTAGAAAGGCGTTGATGCGCGCGATGCGCGTTCGCACCATGTCGTAGCCGCGCCGCGCGCCCTTGCGAAACCAGGAGGTCGCCGCAAAGAGCATCGGCACGGTCAAGAGCGTGACGAGCGTGAGCCGCACGTCCATCAAGAGCAACGCGCCGATGATAGCGAAGATTTGCACGAAGTCGCCGAGCAATTCGATGATGCCGGAGGTGAACAGTTCGTTGAGCGCGTCCACGTCCGAGGTCAGGCGCGTCATGATGCGGCCCACAGGGTTACGGTCGTAGTAGGCCACCTCCTGCTCTTGCAGTTTGCGATAAAGCTCGCTGCGCAGGTCGAACATTACGCGTTGGCCCACGGAGTTGAGCAGCACCTCTTGAAAGTAAGAGAAAGCGAAATGGGCCAGCCTCACTCCCAGATAACCTATGGCGAGCAATTTCAAACCGGCCAGATGACCCGGCAGAATGTACCAGTCAATCGCCCACTGCGTAAACTTCGGTTGAAGGATGGCTAGAAAGTTGGCGATGAGCGTCAACGCCAGCGCGTACACGAGCGCGCTCACGTATGGCTTCAGATAACGCAGCAGCCTGCGCGCGATGCGCAGGTCATACGTCTTGCCGATGGCCTCTTCCTCATGAAACTCTTTGACTGCCGTTGACATGCTTAACTCGATTTCTCAAACACGCGATTTCATCTCGCCCTCAACCTTGCGTTTTGTAGGTGGCCGCGAGCAACCGTTCACGGCGCGGCAGGTGCAACAGCATGCACACGATGCCTGGGATAAACAATAGATAGTAATAAGGCGAAGCTCCCGTGAAGCCAGCCAGCAGCCCTATCAGACAGGAAGCCTCGCAGAACGCAAAGGCTATGATGTACGCCGTGACCACAAGGGCAATATTTTGTTGCTGCTCCGCGCGCGACAGAAGTATGCCTTTCATCACGAAGGAGACGACGACCGTGAGCAGGCACAATCCGGCGAAGACACCGAACGCCGTAGTGTTGGTCTCAGGCACGCGTTGCATCCCGATCATGACAGGCATGCTAATAAAGATGACGATAGAACATAGGATGACTACCCAGATGACGAGCAGCGTGCGGTAACGCCCCTGGACCAAATTTGTTTTCTCGTCAGGCTTCTCTTGCATCGGCTCTCCCGTCTCTCAACTCGCCGCCAACTCTTCTTCCAAAAGCTGACGCTCGTAGAGGTCCGCGTATTCGCCGCCGAGCGCGAGCAGTTGGTCGTGCGTGCCGCGTTCGATGATGCGCCCGTCGTCCAGCACGCAGATAAGGTCCGCTTCGCGCACGGTCGAGATACGATGCGAGACGATGAGGCTCGTGCGGTCGCGCATGACGCCGCGAAGTTGGGCCAGAATCTTCTCCTCCGTGTACGTGTCAACGGAAGAGAGAGCGTCGTCCAGTATCAATATCTTCGGCTGGCGGACGACGGCACGGGCAATCGCCGTGCGCTGCTTCTGCCCGCCCGAAAGAGAAATCCCGCGCTCGCCCACCATCGTCTCAAAGCCGTCCGGAAAACCTCGCACGTCCTCGCTCAAGCCCGCTATCTCAGCGGCCCACTCAATCTCGGCCCGCTCCGCCTTCTTGACTCCGAACGCGATGTTCTCCGCCAGCGAATCGCTGAACAGGAAAGTCTCCTGCGGCACGTAGCCGATGGCCGAGCGCAACTGCTCAAGCGTGTAATCGCGCAACGGCACGCCGTCAACCAGGACCGTCCCCGGCGGCGCATCTATCAATCGCGGGATGAGATTCATGAGCGTTGACTTGCCGCTCCCGGTGCGCCCGACGAAGGCCACGGACTGTCCCGCCTCTATCGTCAGGTTGATGTCTTGCAGCACTGGTTCCGTCGTCTCCTGATAACGAAAGGTCAGATGACGAAACTCTATACGGCCAGCGATGGGCGGTTGTTTCTGAGCCGAAGGTTCATCCTTGATGGTCGGTTGGATGGCGAAGATGTCGTTCATGCGCTTGAGGCTGGCCGTCCCGCGCTGGTACAAATTGACGACGTAGCCGAGCGCGATGAGCGGCCAGATGAGACGCGCCAGGTAAAGATTGAACTCCGTGAATTGGCCCACCGTAATCTCGCCGCGCCCCGCCAGCAAGCCGCCGTACCAGAAGATAAGCACAAAGCCCGTCCCGATGAGAAACTGCATCAACGGGCGCATCACGGCGGAGATACGCACGAGGCTCAAATTGCGCGCGGCGTACTCGCGGTTGAGAGCCTCGAAGGCTGCTATCTCCGCTCCTTCCTGCGCGTAGGCGCGGACCACTCGCACGCCCGTGAAATTCTCCTGCGCCCGCGCCGAAATCTGCGCGAAGAAATCCTGTATCCCAGTGAAACGAACGTGGACCTGTTGGCCGAAATATTTGACCGTCAGCGAGACGAGCGGCATCGTCACAAAAAGCATCAACGTCATGCGCACGTTGATTCTC
Source organism: Blastocatellia bacterium (assembly GCA_034665545.1). Taxonomy (GTDB): domain Bacteria; phylum Acidobacteriota; class Blastocatellia; order Pyrinomonadales; family Pyrinomonadaceae; genus DASYML01. The sequence goes on along the minus strand of JAXDFO010000236.1, from coordinate 168 downwards.
AACATCAAAGGCAGGATGAAGACGACGACCAGCACGGTCTGTAACGTGTACATGATCATCGGCCCGGCGAGTTGCCGGACGGCGGCGAGGTCGTTCGTCGCGCGCGCCATCAAATCGCCCGTGCGATGGTCCTGAAAAAAGCTGAGCGGCTGGTCCACTAAATGAGCG
>JAXDFO010000235.1:0-2712 GCA_034665545.1 Blastocatellia bacterium | reverse complement strand
CTACGTGGGCCATCCCTATCTCAACCGTCCCGAAGGGACCGCCGACACGATAGCCAAACTGACGCCCGCAGACCTGCGCAAGTATCATCAACAGATGATGCAGACTTCGCGCCTGCTGCTCGTCGTCGTCGGAGATTTGGACCCCGCGCAACTTCGTGAAAGAATCACGGCCTCTTTCAGCAAACTGCCGCGCGGAGATTATCACCAGCCGACGCTGCCGCAACTCAGCTTCGCGGCCCCTTCGGTCGAGGTCACGCAAAAGGGTCTGCCGACCAACTATATTCAAGGTCTCTTCACCGCGCCCGCCCTGACCGCCTCGGACATCTACCCGATGCGTATCGCGGCGGCCATCCTGCGCGATCGCGTCTTTGAAGAGGTCCGCGTCAAACGCAATCTCTCGTATGCGCCGAACGCTTTCCTGGGCAGCCAGGGAGCCAACGTCGGCGGCCTCTACGTGACGGCGGTGGACGCCAACCAGGCCGTCAGCGTCATGCTCAACGAGGTCGCGCGCCTGCAACACGAGCCGATTGAAAACGAGGACATCACGGCCATCGTCTCGCAGTACCTGACGACCTATTACCTGGGCCAGGAAACCAACGCCGCGCAGGTCGGAGAGTTGGCCCAATATGAACTCATCGGCGGCGGCTGGCGCAACTCCCTGGACTTCATAGAACACCTGCGCGCCGTCAACCCTGCGGACGTTCAACGCGTCTCCCAAAAATATATGCGCAACATACGCTTCGTCGTCATCGGCGACCCCAAGCGCATTGATAAGAACGTCTTCACACACCAGGCGAGCGAATAACAAGAGAGACAAGCTATCAAAGATGAAGGGAGCGACCGGGCATGGTCGCTCCCTTTTTTCGTCTCATGCAACGAACATTGCTAAATCGCATTTTTCTTAAACTCATGCGCAATTATCGCTTGCGGTGCGACTCTTTAAGTTTCATAATCTTGACCGGAGACGATGATGAGCGAAGAGACCACACAAAATCTTCCGAACGACAACATGGGCCTCATCCTTGCGCGTCTCGATTCCATAGACTCACGGCTTGATGGCATAGATTCAAGGCTTGACGGCCTAGAAACAAAACTTGATGGCGTAGAGTCGCGGCTCACGACGCTTGCGGATAAAGTTGATAAGCGTTCGCAGGAGACGCGCCCGATTTGGGAACGCGCGCTGTCAGAGATAGCGGAGACTCGCGCCGAAATGCATGAAGGTTTTGGGCAACTCCGCGCGGAGATGCACGAAGAGTTTGGAAAGGTGCGCGGTGAGATAGATGTGAGCCTGCGTCGTGTTGTGCGTCAGATGGATGTGCTTAATCACAACATCTTGGAAGTGCAGGGGGACTTACGATATTTGGATGACCGCGTGACTAAACTCGAAACGGGGCCAGCGCAGTAAGCATCTTTCGGATTCCGTTCGCTCTTAAACCCTCTTCTATTTCTGCATCTCGCTGATGAGCTTGTTGCACATCTCTTTGTCTAGAGATTGGAGGATGCGGGCCTGTGTGAGCGCGCTCTCGCGGTCGCCGAGTTCGAGATAGGTCATGCCGAGGTTGTAGTAGGCTTCGGCGAGGCGCGGGGCGAGGCGCGCGGCCACCTTGTAGGCTTCGATGGCTTCGTTGAATCTGCCCGCATAATAGTATGCGTCGCCCAGTTTGTTATAAGCCTCTACGGAGTTGGGGCGAATCTGTATGGCCTTCTGGTAGGCACGGATGGCGTCGTTGTTCTTGCCCTGTTTGACCTTGCAGTAGCCGACCTGAATCCAGGCGTCCGCGCGGTTCGGGTTCTTGTTGACCGCGCCCTCGAAGTAGCCGAGCGCGTTGTCGTAGTTGCCGAGCCAGAGCGAGCTCAGCCCGTTGCGATACCACCACTCGGCCTGGACCTCCGAGGGCGGGCCGTTCTTGTTTCTTATCGCCAAATCGTCAAAGCTGAGGAGCCTGTCGGTGGGTTTCAGCGAGGCGATGCGCGAGGAGCCGAGAGCGAGGTTGATGTTCTGGCCGTTCGTCACCTTGATGGTGATGACGCCGAGGACTTGCCCCTTCATGTTGAAGAGCGGGCTGCCCGAATTGCCGTTCGAGATGGGGGCCGTGACCTGTATGATCTTGCCGAGGTTGGGCACTTCGCGCACGGCTGAAACGATGCCGTCCGTGACGGAGCCTTCGAGCCTCAGAGGATTGCCGATGACGAAAATCTTCTCGCCCTCTTCGGGCAGCACGTTGCTGATTTCCAGAACGCGCACGCGCGTCGCCTCCGGCAAACTAATGCTGAGGAGCGCGAGGTCTCCCTCTTCGTCCACGTCAATCATGCCGAGCACTGCGTAGGTCTTGCCCTTCCCGTCGAGCGTGCGAATCTCGGCGCGGCGCGCTCCCTCTATGACGTGCAGGTTGGTGATGACCTGTCCGGGCGAGATGAAGAAACCGCTGCCCGTCATGAGGGTCTCGCCTTTGGCGTCGTAGGTGATGATGGAGACGACGGACGGCTTGACGCGCCGGACCAGTTCGGGGAGCGAGGCTTCCTGGGCCTGTGCGACGACCGAGTGCGTGGCGATGGTGAAGAGCAGGGCGAGCCAGCAGCAGAGGGGGAATCTGTGTTTCAGCATAGCTAAATTTTCTCAAGGGCTTGAACTGAAGGGGAAGCCCGTTGAAGAAAGGAACCTAGCGGGGGCTAAGAGCCTTTCGCGTGGAAAGGGGATCGGCGCGCGGCTTG
>JAXDFO010000234.1:0-8439 GCA_034665545.1 Blastocatellia bacterium | reverse complement strand
TGTGTGTTTTGCCGTCCGCGCCGAGGGTGGCGACCGCGCTGTAGATGAGAAGGGAAGAGATGGTTGGGCCAACGACGCGGGCGAGGCTCGCGGCGGATTGCGTGACGCCGAGCACGCCGCCCTGTTCCGCCGGGCCGACGCTCTTTGAGGCGAGGCTCGTCAGCGATGGAGTCGCCAGCGAATTGCCGACGGCGAAGCCTGCGCCGACGAGTATGAAAGTCAGCAGGCCCGTTCCTGGTCCAATAAGCGGAATCATGAAGAGGCTGACGGCGAAGAGCAGCGCGCCCGTGATGGTCAAAGGCACTTCACCGAAACGCTTCGCCAGCCGCCCGATGAGGCCGCCCTGGATAATCGCGCCGACCACGCCGACCAGCGCGAAGACATAACCGTTGTGCTCGGCGTCGAACCCGAAGCGGTACATCGTGAAGAGCGCGAAGGATGTCGTCATAATCGAGAAGGCGACGACGAACAGAAAATAGATCGTGAGCACGAAGGCGAGCCTCTGTTGCTTGAGCGCGTGGGCCACCTGCGACCATCTTCCTTCTGCCGCAGAGGCGCGCGCGGGGTGATCTTTGTCCACCGTTTCGGGCAGCACGAAGTAGAGCAGGACGGCGTTGCAGAAGGCCAGCCCGGCGGCGAAGAAGAGCGGCACGCCGATGCCCCACTTGCTGAGGATGCCGCCGATGGCTGGTCCAAAAATAAAGCCGAGCCCGAAGGCCGCGCCGATGAGTCCCATTCCTTTGGCGCGATTCTCCGGCGTCGTGATGTCCGCGATGTAGGCTTGCGCCGTAGAGATATTGCCGCCCGTGATGCCGTCTATCACTCTTCCCAGAAAGAGCAAGGGAAGCGTCCAGGCCAGGCCCATGATGAGAAATCCGAGGGCCGTGCCGAGCAGGCTGATGAAGAGAACGGGCCGCCGACCGTACTTGTCCGAGAGCCTTCCGAGAATAGGCGTGAAGATAATCTGCATCACCGAATAGGACGCGAAGAGTAGCCCGACCATCCGCACCGACGCGTTGAACTTCGTCCCCTCCACGTAAAAGGGAAGCACAGGGATGACTATGCCGAAGCCCACCAGGTCAATGAAGACCGTGACGAAGATGACCAGCAACGGTGAACGTTTCATAAGAACAGGTTTGAGGTCTCAGGTTCTAAGGTTTAAGGTCCGGCTTGCTTTCACTTCAAACCTTAAACCCGCAACTTATCTTTACCGTCTTCGACCGCGCGAGTTTGCCAGCAGTTCGTCAACGGAGAGACGCCCGCCGCCCGCTATCAAGAGCGCGAGCGCCATGCCGAGCAGGACCAGCGTGTACTCATAACCGGCTGGAAGAAAGAAGCCGCCCTTGAGATGCACGCCGAACATCGCCGTCAGCATGACGAAGATGATGAGGAGCGCGCCGACGCGCGTCAGCATTCCCGCGAGCACGAGGATGCCGCCGAACAGTTCCGCGAAGGCCGCCGCGCCCATCCATAACCAGGTGGGCCGCATAAAGCCGAAGGGCGTCGGGTGGCTCACGAAGTCTGCCAATCCTTTGCCGCCGAACCAGCCGAACGTTTTGCCTCCGCCGTGCGCGATGAAGACTGCGCCGAGCGCGATGCGCAACGGCAGGTTCATCCACGTCGGCGCGGTGGCGATCAGTTTTCTAAACATATCTGATACCTCTCATGCTCCTGTATTTTGCGGGGAAGTCATATAGTAAAGGCAAACGGCAAAAGTAAAAAGTTAAAAGTGAAGCGGAAGCCAGCTTTTATTAAAAAGCGGTCGCCGCCTTCCTTTTAACTTTCGACTTTCGTTTCATGCTGCCCACTGGTTCATGCGGGCGGCGATGGCCTGTTTGGGTTGGAGGCCGACGAGGCGATCAACGAGCGTGCCCTTCTTGAAGATGAGCATGGTCGGAATACTTCGTATGCCGAACTGCGCCGCCGTCTGCGGGTTCTCATCCACGTTGAGCTTGGCGACGGTGTATCGCCCCTGAGACTCTGCCGCCAACTGCTCAAGGACCGGCGTGAGCATACGGCAAGGCCCGCACCACTCGGCCCAGCAATCGAGCAACACCGGACGCGCTGCCGCCTGCAAGACTTCGCGCGCAAAGGTCGCATCCGTCACGATGCGCGGCCCACTGTTATCCACACCCGCATCGCTCGCGCCGCCGCCCGTCGCCGCCTGCAACTCCGCGCCGCACTTGCCGCACACGGCCCTCATGCTCTGAGACGCCTTCTCATCAACACGATTCTTCGTCCCGCATTTCTCGCATGTGATAATCATCGCCCTCAAGCCCTCCTTAAACCTATGAAGTTTAGAACATTCAAGCATGCTTTGGCTGAAAACTGAAAACTCAAAACTGAAAACTGCCCTTCGGTTTTAGCTTTCCGGCTTAGCTTCGTAGTAAGATGCGCGTCAGGGATTCACTGTTAAATATCTTCCGGGCAGAAGGATACTCTTCAATGATGATGCGTCACTTTCGTTTACGTGTTCATGTGTACGCGCTGGCGTGGGCCATGCTGCTCTCTTTTCTGGTCCAGAGCGTTCCGGCGCAGAACAACAGTCCCACAGCAACAGCAGCCAGGCCCGACATCAGCTTTAAGGTCTCTATGTCCAGACCCTACACGCACCTTCTAGAAGTCGAGATGCGGGTCGGGCGCGCGGGCAACGGCCCTCTGGACCTGCTGATGCCCGTCTGGACGCCCGGCTCTTATCTGGTCCGGGAATTCGAGCGGCATGTGCAGGACTTCGCCGCGAAGGATGCGAGCGGGCGTGAGTTGGCCTGGAGCAAAACAAACAAGAACACCTGGCGCATCCAGACGGGCGGCGCGAGTGATTTCACGGTCTCATATCGAGTCTACGCCAACGAGTTGACGGTGCGGACCAACGAACTCAACGACCAGCACGCCTTCTGGAACAACGCCGCGCTCCTGATGTACCCGAACGGCCAACTCGCCGCGCCCTCGACCGTCACCGTCGTGCCGCCGCTCGGCTGGAAGATTGCGACGGGCCTGCCCGAAGTCTCGAATCAGAAGAACACTTTCAGCGCGGAGAATTTCGACATCCTCTACGACTCGCCATTCGAGGTCAGCAATTTCGGCGTCCTCAACTTCGAGGTCAAGGGCGTTCCGCATCGCATCGTGATTGACGGCGAGGGCAACTACGAAGCCGAGCGGATGCGGCGCGACGTGCAAAAAATCGTCGAGACCGAGAGCGCGCTGATGGGAGAAATCCCCTACAAGAATTACACCTTTCTACTGCACCTGCGCCCGACGGGCGGCGGCGGGCTCGAACATCTAAACTCGACCGCGCTCACCTTCCCGCGCTTCGCCTTTCGCCCCGACTCTGGCTATAGAGGCTTTCTCGGATTAGTGGCCCACGAATTTTTTCATCTCTGGAACGTCAAACGAATTCGCCCCGACGCGCTTGGCCCATTCGACTATACGGGCGAGAACTACACGAAACTTTTGTGGGTCGCCGAAGGCGGCACGGAATACTATTCGGGCCTGGTCCTGCGTCGCGCAGGGATAGTCTCCGACAAGGAATATTTGGCCCAACTCGCCAGAGGTTTCCAGGGCTTGCAGAACACGCCCGGCAGGTTGGAGATGAGCGCGGAGGATGCCAGCTTCGATGCCTGGATTAAGTATTACAGGGCGGACGAGAATTCCGTTAATTCGCAAATCTCTTATTATGACAAGGGAGCTATCCTCTGCGCTTTACTGGACCTGGAAATTCGCAGGCGGAGCCGCAACACGAAATCCTTAGACGACGTGATGCGCTTTCTCTACACGGATTTTTACAAGAAGGGCCGCAACTATACGCCGGAAGATTTTCAGCGCGTCGCGGAACAGATGGCCGGTGGAAGCCTCGAACAGTTCTTCTCGCGTTACGTTCGCGGGCGCGATGAACTGGACTATAATGCGTCGCTTGAGGCGGCGGGCCTGCGGCTTGAGACGGGGCGCGGTGATGCCGCGACGGCGCACAGGCCGTATCTCGGCGCGGACCTCGGACAGGACGGCGAACGCCTCATCGTGCGGAGGCTTTACGCAGGTGGTCCGGCCTACGACCAGGGCTTGAACACGGGCGACCAGATAGTGGCGTTGGACAACATGCGCGTCAACAACGAAGGCTTCACAGCGCGTCTCGCGGAGAAGAAACCGGGAGATGTGCTGCATCTCACCGTCTTCCGTTCGGACGACTTGCGCACGATGGACATCAAACTCGGCGAACGCGCCGAAGGCGACTATCGCATCGTCACCGTCGCACAGCCGACCCCCGAACAGATGCGCCTTTATCAAAACTGGCTCGGCGCATCTCTGGAAAGCAAGTAGGTGAGCAGTGCGGCGTTCAGTTGTCAGTAAAAGCAAAGCTGTCGTTTCTCTACACTGAACACTGACGGCCGGCCACTGATATGACTCGATGATGAGCGAGCAATTTCAAAGTATACGATTGAATATAGAAGAGCGTGTCGGGCGGATTTCTTTCGCGCGCGCGCCCTTGAATGTTTTCAATATTGAGATGATGCGCGAGATAGCTGCGGCCATCAACGCCATCATGGCCGAGCGCGGGACCGTCGCCATCCTCTTCGATACGACGCCGGAGGCGCGCGCCTTCAGCGCGGGCGTCGCCATAGAGGAGCATGTCGAGGAGACCATCTACCAGATGCTCGATTCGTTCCACTCCATCTTTCGCGCGTTGGAGGGAGCGAGCAAGCCTACCATCGCGGTGGTGGACGGCGCGGCCCTCGGCGGCGGCTGCGAACTGGTCGCGGCCTGCGACATCGTCATCGCCAGCGAGCGCGCGCGCTTCGGTCAGCCGGAGATTAAGCTCGGCGTCTTCCCGCCCGTCGCGGCCATTCTCCTGCCGCGTATCATAGGCGATAAGCGGGCGCGCGAGTTGATGCTGACGGGCGAACTGATTAACGCGCAGGAGGCTTTGCGGCTCGGCCTCGTGAGCCATCTCGTGCCGCATGAGCAACTCGCGCAGAAGACGCAGGAAGTGCTCGCACGATTGCGCGAGCTTTCCGCGACGGCCCTCGAAGCGACCAGGCGCGCGATTGATATGGGTCGCGGCTTCTCTTTAACAGACACGCTCGCGCGGGTCGAAAATTTTTACCTCAACGAATTGATGAAGACGGAAGACGCGCGCGAGGGCGTCCGCGCTTTCATGGAAAAGCGCAAGCCCGCGTGGAAACACAAGTAGGAAATCTGAAAAGCAAGTATGAAGTCGGAAGGAAGTGGGATGATGAAGAACAGGGAGTTAGTGTTCAGTAGCCAGTGGACAGAAGGAGCGGCGTTCAAGCGTTCTTCTTCTTCTCCTGTCTCCTGTCTCCTGTCTCCTGTCTCCCGTTTCGTTCTTGCTTTTATCCTGTTGTTGACATCGCTCTGTGCTGTTGACCGTGCGGCGTTGGCGCAGGGCGGGGCTGAGGATAAGGCGGGTTCGCACTCGGAGCGAGCGCGACCGAACGCGCCGCCGTTTGAACGCGAGATGGTCGAACGCGCGATGAGCGTCGTTTGTATAGAGCGTAGCAACGACCCGCTTGGAAGCGTGCCGATTGACGAGATGCAGGCGCGTCCGAGCCTGCCGTTGGCCCACCCGGACGCCGTCGCCGGAGCGCATCGCGCGCAACGTCTCCTGCCCGTCGCCAGAGAGTTGGCCATCGCCGCGCTGCGCCAACTGGCCCGCGAATATAATATAGAGGACGCCAGAATCCGCGTCGCCACGGGGCGCATCAACGCGGTCCAGGAAATAGAGCCGGACATGGACCTGCGCGACAACGCCTCCGTCACCGTGCGCAACCCGCGCACGATTCACTTCGGCACTATCTTTCTCGCGGGCCTGCGTTCCGACGAAGGCATGATTAGCGTGTTGGCCCACGAAATCACCCACATCGCCGACGGCAAAGAGGACACGCTGCACATTCTGTTTCGTCTCGTCGGGCGTCGCGCCTCCGGCCTGACCGGCATACGCACGACCGGACAGCGCGCGGAAGAGTTGACCTGCGACCTGATAGGCGCGATGGCCGCGCGCGCCTTCATCGAACGAACCCCCAGCAGGGAGAGACTGGTCCGCCGCCTTGCCCGCGCCGTCGAGCACAACTGCGTTGACGAAGACGATACGGACGACGACCATCTCAGCCCGCGCAACACCATGCGCTCTCTACTCTCGCTGGACCAGACGCTCACACGCGACCTGAGCGGCAACGTCTCCATCACCGCCAGCAACGCGCCCGCCGCGCTCCCTGCCGAGAAGCCACGACCGCAGACAAACCATTAATCGCGTTGACAAGGATGCGCGCGCCTTCCTATCATCAGAGGTTCAATCAGGAAGCTGATTCATATCAAGGGGCACTCTTGAAGCAACGCGAAACAACTTTACAGGACCAATTTAAGAAGGGCCGTCAAACTTCAATCCACCGTGGCAAGCTCTGTGCGCTCATGCTGCTACTCGTCCTGTTGGTTTGCGCGGTGGCGGGTTGTCGCACGATGTTCGAGAAGCAGAGCGTGCGCCCGCGTTCTTTGCGTGATGTTCCGGCGCAGCGACTTGCTTATCGCTTCGAGGCCGACACGGCGACGCCTTCCGGCGCAAGTGAGGAAGAGGCGCAGCCGCTCGCTACGGTCCAGAATGATTTCAACGCGCGTCGCCAGGATGATGCGCTGGTCCGCACAGTGGTCTCGCCGGACGGGCAGCGCGCGCTCGCGCTCTACGAGACGGGCGAGGACCGCCCCGGCGAGTTTCGCATAGACATGTACTCGGCGGATGGAAATTTCCTGCGCAACGTGACGCCGCCGGACCTCTCCGGCGCGTTCCCTTTGATGGTCTCCTGGTCGCCCGACGGAAGTTCCATAGCCTTCATCGGGCGCAAGAGCATCAAGCCGCAACCGACGCCGACGCCCTTGCCGGACCTCGTGCCGAACGTCACGGAGTCGCCTTCGCCCCAGACTTCAATCGCGCCCATCTTCGCGCCCGTGCCCGTCTACAACACGGAGCAGATTTATCTTGGCAACCGCGACGGCTTCGACCTCAAGCCTTTGACGGGCCGCGACGGACTCATCTATTTTTATCTGGCCTGGGCCACGGACGGCCACGCGTTGGTCTCTATGGCTTGCAAAGAGGAGGAGTGGGACGCGCGCGAAAGAGAGTCGAAGTTGCCTGCCGGACGACCTAGACTCATCTGGCTCGACGGGCAGGAGCGACTGCTCGATGACGGTTTGACGGAAGCCTTGCCCGTCTGGTCGCCGGATGCTTCAAAGGTGGCGACGGCCTTCGACACGGACGTTGCCATCTACGATGCCGCCGCGCCGGATGCACAGGCGGGCGCGCGCATCAGTTTGCGCGAACCCTTGCTCGCGGCTTCCGCCGCCTATGATGAAAATAGAGTGCGCGCGAAAACTAAGAAGGCGGAGGATGAGAGAAATGCTAACGGAGGGTCAGCCTCCGCTTCATCATCTTCGCCGGGTGCGACGCCGACGCCGCCGCAGCACACGAGCGGGCCGCCCGTCTCCTTCAATCCGATAGTCAGTCTCAAATGGCCGCAGCCCGAAACCCTTTATCTCAAGACGGCCTTCGTTCGCACTTACGAAAACAACCCTATGAACAATTTTCAGCGTTGGCACGTCCTTCATCTCAGCCCGCAGGCCGCGCTGCTGAGTCTCTTAACTTTCCGCGATAAGAACGACCGCGCACTCTGAGCTACGTGAAAGGAGTTAGTTGAAAGAGATGATTTACCATAGCGTGACGGAAATCTTCGATGCCATAGACAAGACACGGGGCCGCCTCTACGAGCGCGTCGGAACGCTGAGCCAGGAGCAGGAGCAGTTTCGCCCCGCGACGGATGAATGGTCGGTGCGCGAGATAGTCGAACATCTGGCTATCTTGGAGGAGTCGCTCTCGAAGCTGTTGAGAGTGATGCTCTCGAAGGTTGAAGCGGCGGCGCGTCAGGATGGCGCGAGCGCGGAGCCGACGCAGGCCATGGAGCCTTTCACGCTGGACCATTATATAGAGCGCAGCCTGAAGGAGAAGTATCAAGCGCCGGAGTCCGTCAGGCCGAGCGGGAGCCTGCCCCTCTCCATGCTGCTCGAACGCTTGCGCGAATCGCGCGCTCTCTTGCGCAGTTTACAGCCGCGCCTCGAAGCGACGGACCTCTCGCTCTCTCTCTACCCGCATCCGGTCTTCGGCCCGCTCAATGCATACCAGTGGCTCGCCCTCATAGGCATGCATGAAGAGAGGCATCTGCGCCAGATTGAATCGCACATCTCTGCGCTGCCAGCGAGGGCTTGAATTAGTACGAAAGCGTACTAACATTTCAGGGCTGATTCAGTTATACTCTGACTTCTCAATCAGGGCATCAAGCGGGCGACCCGTTGGATGCAGCAATTATTCCAATGGCATTTCCTACAGCTTTCTTCCTATCCAAAAAATAGCGTTGAAGGTTTTTGCAAACGGGCGGCGGCTAT
>JAXDFO010000233.1:0-4462 GCA_034665545.1 Blastocatellia bacterium | reverse complement strand
AGCAGTACGGCGTGGACGCGACGCGGCTCGTGCTCGCGCAGATCGAGAGCACGGACACACGTTGGAACGAAAAACAGATCGAGTCCTATCGCAACTTCGCCAACAAAATCTGGAACGCCGCGCGCTTCTGCCTGCTCAACTCTGAAGGAGCGAAGGTTAGCGCGCATGCTTTCGAGAAAGAGCCTCAACAGCTTGCCCTTCATGATCGTTGGATACTCTCCAGGCTCAACCGTACGGCGCAGGATGTTCACGCGGCGATTGAGAAGTATCAATTTCATGAGGCCGTGCAGACGCTCTATCATTTTTTCTGGGACGATTTTTGCGACTGGTACATAGAGCTCACGAAGGCCGAAGTGACGGCTGAGACCGAATCGCCTCTGAGAGACCTTGCGCGCACGCGCCTCATCTCAGTTCTGGAACAGGCGTTGAGGCTCCTGCATCCGTTCATGCCTTACATCACGGAGGAACTCTGGCAACGCCTGCCCGGAGTTGATGAGAGCCTCCTGCATCCTGCTTATGAGGGAACGCATGCGACCATCATGCTCACTGCGTTTCCGCTCGGCGACGCCGCGCTCATTGACGAGCGCGCCGAAGACGAGATGGCGGCGGTGATAGACCTCATCTCGCGCGTGCGCAACATACGTTCGGAGATGAACATCAAGCCGAGCGAACGCGTGCCTCTCATCATCAACTCGCAGGACGAAACCCTGCGCGCGGTTTATGAAGCCAGCACGGACCAGATAGCGCGGCTCGCGCGTGCCTCCGAAATCAAGATCGGCGCGGCCCTCGCGGTCGCGCGTGCTGCGGCGCGTGCCATCCTGGTCGGTGGCGCAGAAGTGGCAGTGCCGCTCGAAGGCTTGATTGATTTCGCGCAGGAGGCGTTGCGGCTCAATCGAGAGCTTGAGAAGTTGCAGAAGGAGGCGGGCGCGTTGGAGAAGCAACTTTCCAATCCGCAGTTTGTAGAGCGCGCGCCCGCCGCGAAGGTCAGCGAAATCAGGGAGCGACTGGACGACATCGCACGCCGCACGGGCACGCTCAAGCAAACATTGGAGGCGCTCAAATGAATTGGCTTGACGAGGGTGCGCTTTATTCTCAAATCGGCCTCTTTCTGCGCGAGGATTTGGGGCGCGGCGATGTGACGACGCAGGCGACCGTGATGCGCAACGCGCGCGCGCGTGGCCGCTTCATGGCGAAAGAGAAGATGGTCGTGGCCGGTCTCGAAGCGGCGGAGGAGGTCTTTAATTTACTGGACCAGCAACAGCAGATAGAGGCTTTCGTCGCCGACGGTGAAGAGGCGGAAGCGGGCAAGGTTATTGCGCGCACGAGCGGCTTCGCGGATGTCCTGCTGGCGGGCGAGCGCGTCGCCCTTAACTTGCTCCAACGTCTTTCCGGGATTGCGACGCTGACCCGCACATACGTGCGCGCCATAGAAGACACGGGCGCGCAGATTATAGACACGCGCAAGACTACGCCGGGCCTGCGGATGCTGGAAAAGTACGCGGTCCTCCTGGGCGGCGGGCGTAATCATCGCCTCGGCCTGGACGACGGCGTGCTCATCAAGGACAATCACATCGCGCTCGCGGGAGGCGTCGGCGCGGCGGTCGCTATGGCGCGCGAGCGCGTGGGCCACCTGCACAAGATAGAGGTCGAAGTCTCGAACGAAGCGGGCTTGCGTGAGGCCATCAAGAACGGAGCGGACATCATCCTGCTCGACAACCTGAACCCTGAAGAGACTAAGCGGATGGTGGACCTCTCGCGCTCGCTCGCGCCGCAGGTGACGCTCGAATCCTCCGGCGGCATCACGCTGGAGAACGTCCGCGCTTACGCCGAAGCCGGAGTTGATTTAATCAGCATCGGCGCGTTGACCCACTCCGCCCGCGCGATGGATATTAGCTTCAAGATTCAACCCGGATGAGAAAGAGCAAGTCGGGATTATGAATTGCGAAGGATGATAGTTTGGAACTGTTGAGGGAGCGTGACGTGTAAGTTTTAATGAGCATCTTGAGGGTGTGGTTGCGGCATCTCTTAAATGTTGATAGCCGGTGCGCGGTTGTGTTGTTGTAACGGAGGTTTGTTATGCGGATTAAATTGGCTCGTCATCTTAGTCTGGTGTTGGTCGTCCTCTTCATGGTCGGCTGTTGTTTGATGAACGCGGATGCTCAGACGCGGCGTCGTAAACGTTCGCGGCGCGTCACCAACCCTGTCTCCAATAGCATGCCTGCCGTGCAGACGGGCACGTCGCAGCCCGCCGCGACCGAGCCGCAAATCATCAGCACCGCCGAGGACCAGTCGAGCGAGCCGAACGCGGACACGGCCAACACGAGCACCAGCACGAGCGCGACCGGCACGCGCCGCACGACACATGCGCGCAACGCTAATAGCGCGACCGCGCCTGAGTCCGATCAGGAAACGATGCGCCGGACGGTCAACAGATTGTCCACGCAGGTCAACCAGTTGACGGATAAACTGGGCCAGATGGAGGAGCAGCAACGCACGCTCGTCAACCTTGAGAGGCTTTCGCGCGCCGAGCAACGCGCGGAAAATCTGCGCGCGCAACTGCGCGACGTGCAGGCCAAAGAGGCCGACCTACAGGCACGCGCAGAGCAACTAGACTATGCTTTACAGCCGGAGAATCTGGACAACGCCCTCGCGGGCTTCGGCTCTACGCATCCCGAACAGATGCGCGAGCAGCATCGCCGCCAGCTTGAGAGCGAAAGGTCCAGAGTGCGCGCGCAATTGGACCAATTAACGACGGGGCGGGCTCGCCTCGAAACGGCCATCGCCAACGCCGACGCGGAGGCCGACAAGATACGCCAACTCGTGGACACCGCACCCGCGAATCCTGCGACCGCCACGACCAACCCTGCGGGCAGCAACACGACCGACAACACCAACGACCCGAACATCGTCGTGTCGCCGCGTTCGGGCTCTTCAACACCGACCGACACGTCAGGCTCCAACCCGCCGCGCTGAGGCCGCGCGTGCTGTCTCCTTCCGAAGTTCAGCGCAAGAAGCGCCCGCGTGGTAGAATGAATCCATGGGCACGATTGCGCAGGCAGACCTGTATCGTCTGATTAATCAAGCGAACGAGCGCGGCGAGCGTGTGGCGGTCGCAACGGTCGCGCACACGCGTGGCTCTACGCCGCAACGACGCGGAGCTAAGATGCTTTTCTTCGAGAACGGCGAGAGCGCGGGGACCGTCGGCGGCGGCTGCATAGAGGCGGAAGTCTGGGCCGAGGCGCGCGAGGCTCTGCGCCAGGGCGCGTCGGCTCTACACCACTTCAAACTGACGGCGGATGAAGCCAGCGAGGAAGGCATGGTCTGCGGCGGCACGATGGAGATTTTCATAGACGTATGGAAGAGCGAAAGGTAAGGAGGATTTTATGCCAGCAACTTTCACGGATAATTACAAGGCTAAACATCAGCATCCTTTGAATCGCCTGACGCACACCATAGGCATCCCGATGATCGTCATTTCGCTGCCGCTCTTTTTCTTTAACTGGCGGTGGGCCTTGACGCTCTTCATCGTCGGCTGGATTTTCCAGTTCATAGGGCACGCCATCGAAGGCAACCAGCCAGCCTTCTTTCGCAACCCCTTGTACCTGATTGTCGGCCCCTGGTGGTTGCTGCGTCGCGCGGCGGGCGCGGTGGGCTTGCATAACAGGTCCAGTAATTCCAAATCGTAAAGACGACGACCCGGTTGACCGGCGCATGCACAGCGCGAGCAATCACACAGACATCAACGGCTTGCTCATCGAAGCCATTTCGCGGGCCATCTCGGAAAGCTCCATCGCCATGCTGGCGACGCTCGTTAGTGCCTCGCGCGAAGTGGGCGCGAAACTTCTCGTAGACGAAGCGGGAGAGCGCGTCGGCAGCCTCGGCGATTTTGAACTGGATGAAGCGGTCGCGCGTCATGCTCCCGTCTTCATGGCCTCGCGCGCGGAGGCCGGAATCTTCAACGTGGAAGAGTTTGCGCCACGTCTGGAAAGCTGGCGCGGCGCGCGCGTCCTCTTCGAGCGCATAGAGCCTGAGCCGCGACTGATCATCTGCGGGGCCGGACACGTCGGCGCGTCCTTAGCCAGACTCGCGCGCTTCACGGGCTATCGCACGATTCTCATTGACGACCGCGCGGACTTCGTCACGCGAGAACGTTTCCCGGACCAGAATATTGAATTGCGGGCCGCCGAAAATTGGACCAGCGCGCTAAGTGAGGCCATCGGAAAAGGGCGCGGCGTTTCGGTCGCCATCGTCACGCGCGGCCATAATGAAGACGAAGAGTGTTTGCGCGCCGCTTTAGAGTCGCGGCCCGACTACATAGGCTTAATCGGAAGCAAACGGCGCACGAACATCGTCCTTGAACGGTTGCGCGAGACGGGCATGGATGAAGCGCGATTGCGTGAGGTCAGAGCGCCCGTCGGTTTGGACATCGGCGCGGTCTCGCCCGAAGAGGTCGCCCTCGCCA
>JAXDFO010000232.1:0-9184 GCA_034665545.1 Blastocatellia bacterium | reverse complement strand
GCTCCTGGCTCCTGGCTCCTGGCTCCCTGCCGTTCTTTCAATCTCTTCTTTGAGTAGCCGTTTGAAGACTTTGCCGGAAGCGAGCAGGGGAAATTCCTTGACGAAGAAGACGCGGCGGGGAATCTTATAACGCGCGAGCTTGTCCGTGCAAAAATCTGTAATCTCATCGGCGGTGACGTTGCACCCGTCGCGTGTGATGATGACGGCGGCGGGCGTCTCTCCCCATTTCTGGTCCGGTAATCCGATGAGCGCGGCGGAGGCCACCGCGCGATGCGAATGGAGCACGGCCTCGACTTCCGCCGGATAGATATTCTCGCCGCCGGAGATAATCATGTCCTTCGCGCGACCCACGATGTAGTAGTAACCTTCCTCATCCTGTCGCGCGAGGTCGCCCGTATAGAACCAGCCATCGCAGAGCGCGGCGTCGGTCGCCTCCGTGTTCTGCCAGTAGCCGGAGCAGACGTGGCCGCCGCGCAGGATGAGTTCGCCGATCTCGCCGCGCTGGACATCGCGCCCCTTCTCGTTAATGATGCGCGCCTCGCTATGGAAACTGGGGAAGCCTATGGAGCCTGCCTTGCGCACGGCGTCTTCGAGTCCGAGCTTGAAACAGTTTGGGCCAACTTCCGTCAAGCCGTAACCCTGAGTAAAGGCCACGCCGCGTTTTTGATAAGCCTCTATCAGAGGCACAGGACAGGGCGCGCCGCCTGAGATGAAATAGCGCAGCGAGCTAAAATCCGTCGTCTCAAAGAGCGTTGATTCCATCATCATCTGAAACATCGTCGGGACGCCGAAGAAGATAGTGCAACGATAACGCTCTATCATCTCAAGCACGCGCGTGGCGTCGAATGAGCGCAGGATGATGAGCGTCCCGCCGTGATGAAAGAGCGGGAGCGTCAGGACGTTGAAGCCGCCTGTGTGAAAGAGCGGCGCGTGGACCGTCGTAATGTCGGTCGAGACGATATCCCAACCGATGAGCGTGTTGATGGAGTTCCACGTCAACATGCGATGAGAGAGAAGCGCGCCCTTCGGCCTTCCCGTCGTGCCAGACGTGTAGATGATGAGCACGGGCATCTCCGCGTCGAAGTGGTCAACCTCTACGGCTTCGGATGTGGCGGAGGCGAGCGCGTCCTCGTAATTCGTCAACGCTGCGCCCTTCATCAACTCTTCGCCAGGAGCATCGAGCGAGATGTAATGCTCTATCGTGGCCTGTGGCCGGAGGCGTTGGACCAGCGATTGAAACTCGCTTTCGTAGAGCAGGACTCTGGGTTCGCAGTCTTCCAGAATGAAACGCAGTTCCGGGTGCGTCAGGCGATAGTTGAGAGGGACGAGGATGGCCGTCAGCTTGGCGGCGGCGAAGAAGGCTTCGATAATCTCCGCGCGGTTCATCGAGAGAATACTGATGCGGTCGCCCGGACGCACGCCGCAACGCTCGCGCAGATGGTTGGCGAGTCGCGTCGCCCGCTCGTTCAATTGATGATAGGTCAGCCCCGCGCCCGTCGCGGCATCAATCATCGCCAGCTTGTCCGGCGAACTGCGCGCGCGCCGCGCCATCCAATCTCTGATGTACATGCGTGTCCTCTAAACCGATTTCAGGAATGCGGATTTCCGAAGTGCGAACTTGAAAACTATAGCTTTCAAACTCGCACTCCTCATCTTGCGTTCCGCAATCAGGCGACTCAGAAATTGAACTTCAGCGCAAACTGGACCAGTCTGGGGTTATTGCTCGTCGAGATGATACGACCGAACGCGCCCGGATTGATGATCGCTCCGGTGCTCGCATCAACGCTGCCGCCGGATGCGAGCACGGCGTTGAGGTCGCTAATCGGGTTAGCGTAGTTGACGTGATTGAAGAGATTGAAGAACTCCGTGCGAAACTCTATGTTCCTAGTCTCCGCAAGCTTGAATCTCTTGAGGAGAGAGAAGTCAACGTTATTCTGGCGCGGCCCGCGCAGGATGTTGCGCCCGACGTTGCCGATGTCCGTGCCGATTGCGCCCGCGACCGCCGTGCCGTTTGAACTCGGAATAGCCTGCCCGGCCAGAACGGTCGGACGCGCGAACGCGAACGGGTTGAAGAAGTATCCGTTGGGCACGTTGCTGAACGGGTCGCCCACCAGGTTAGGACGCGCGAGGGGCGCACTGCCGCCCGACAGGCCATAGAAAGAGCCCGCGCCCGTGTCAACGATGTCTATGGGCAGGCCGGACATCGAAGTGATGATGCTTGCGAGTTGCCAGTTACCCAGGAGCAGCCTGCCTGCCGTGGAGTTTTCCGCGAACGCAGGCGTCGGCAAATCATAGATCGCGCTGAAGACGAAGCGATGCTTGCGGTCGAAATCTGAGAGACCGCGATTGGCCCGGTTGTTACGTTGATTGCCTAAGATAGGACTGGTCTCGCCGACCGCGCCCGGATTGACCACGCCGCCGAAGCCCGCGCCACCACCCTGCCCCGATGCGTTGTCAATTGATTTCGCCAGCGTGTAAGAGGCCAGGAATTGCAGGCCGCTTGAGAAGCGACGCGTGAGGCTCAGTTGGAGCGAGTTATAGCTTGATTGCGCGCTCGACTGGTTCTGGAAAAAGCCGTTGGTCGAGACGCCCTGGAACGGCGCGCGCAGCGAAGCGTTGGCGGGCGTGTTCGTCGTGATGACCGCGCCCGTCACAGCGTTGGTCACAGGATTGGACGCGCTCACGAGAGTCGCTTGATTGATTCCAACCTGGCGGAACAAATTAAGCCCGTGCGTGCCGACGTAGGCCGCTTCAAAAAGATAGTCCTTGAAAAGCTCGTACTGCACGTTGAGGTTGTATTGCTGCAAGTAAGGCGTGTGTATGTTGCGGTCGAAGAACGTGCCGGAGAGCGCGACGCCCGGCACGAGGGTCGGGAACTGGTTCTGCGCGGGGGCCGCGAAGAAGGGATTGCTGAACGGTATCGCCGTGGGCACGCCGACGCGCGCGCCGAAGACGTAGGTCGGCGGCGCGATGACGTTCAAGGTGATGTACTGGAAAGAGGTCCGCGAATAGAAGATGCCGTAACCGCCGCGTAAGACCATGCGGCCAGAGTTCAAAGGCGAGTAGGCGAAGCCGACGCGCGGCGCGAAGTTGTTCGGGTCCGTGCTATTGAGAACTCGCTTGCTAACATTGGGCACGTCCGCCAGGTCGTATTGCGAGATGACGTTGCCCGCCTGGACGAAGCCACCCGTCGGTGGGCCAATGGGGACGCCGCCGATTGCCAGTGGGCGCGGCACGTAGAGCGACGGGTCGAAGGTGGCGATGCGCCCGCGCGTGTCGTAGGGCGGCAGGTCCAATTCATAACGCAGGCCGAGATTGAGCGTCAGCTTTTGATTGACCTTCCAATCATCCTGGGCGAAGAGGTTGTAGTCAGTAGCGCGCAAGGAGCGGTCGCCGATGCCGCTACCGAAGACGGAGACGAGCGCGTTGCCCTGTAGAAAGCTCGTGAAGTTCAGAAAATCAATCTGGCCGCGCGTGAAGAAATTCAGAACGTAGTTGTTTTCGTTATAACGATACTCCGCGCCCGTGCGTATGTTGTGCTTGCCATAGGTCAGCGACAGCGTATCCGCGAGGGTCGTGGAGGGCGCTTTGGCCTTGACATCAATGGTCGGCGAAGTGCCGATGACGATGCCGCCTGCGGCGGGCGCGATGCGTATCAACGGGAGGCCGGGAAACGCGCTCGCGTTGGCCCGCGCGATGCCGATGGTCGAATCGTTGACGGGTTCTTCGGGGAAGGCGTCAACGCGTATGAAGTTGTAGCCCGCGCGCAATTCGTTGAAGACGGTCGGGCTGAAGATATGCACGTACTGCGCTGAGAGCAAGCGGTTGTTGTTCTTCTGAAAATTGCCGAAGCCGGGGACGTTCGGGCCGCCGCCCAGAAAACTCGGCAACGTTAAAGTCTGCGGCGCATTCGAGTAGAAGAATTTGAGCGCGACCGTATTCGCATCGTTAAAGCGATAATCAAAATTCGAGTTGAACTGGTTCTCCTCAAATGTGGAGGGCGTCGAACCCGAATAACGACCGCCCGCCTGCGGAGTCGGAATCAAAAACTGGCCGTTGGCGAGTTTCGTATTCAAGAGCGCGAGCGATGTCGGGTTGATGGAGGCCAGGCCGAAGGCCGCCTGAAGCGTCGCCGCAGAGCGGTCATTCGTCAGGCGCGGGTCAACCAGAATGTTTGATGAGAGACTGTTGATGAGCGACGCGCCGTTGCGCTCGCGCGTGCCCTGGTAGGAGGCGAAGAAGAAGGCTTTGTCTTTCTTAATTGGTCCACCAATGACGCCGCCGAAGACGTTGCGCTTCAACTCTGGCCGCCCGACCCCGGCCGCCTTCAAGAACGGATTGTTCGCGTTGAGCGCCTCGTTGCGGAAAAACTCGTAGAGCGTTCCGTGAAACTGGTTGCTCCCGCTCTTGGTCACGGCCTGAATATTGCCGCCGCCCGAACGCCCGAAGGTCGCATCATAAAGCGAAGTCTGGACCTTGAATTCCTGTATCGTTTCGGGCGCGGGGACCGACAACGAAGGCGCGGAATTCGTGCCCATCGAGTTGGCATCAATCCCGTTAATCTGAAAGTTGTTGTTGGTCACGCGCGCGCCGTTGACGGAGATGTTCTGCGAGTTACGACCGACCGCCGTGTTGTCCGGCAGGTACGTGGCCGCGCCCGGCGAGAGGCCCAGGATTTGGGTGAAGTTGCGCGTTGCGAGCGGCAGTTCCGAGACCGAACGCGAATCAACCACGCGCCCCAACTGCGGCCCTTCCGTCTGCACGACGGTCGGCGCGGCATCCACCGTCACAGTCTGTTGCACGGCTCCCACAGGCAATATCGCGTTGATGGTCGTGGTCTCGGTGATAGCGACCTTGACATCATTGGTCACGAACTTTTGAAAGCCGGTCGCGGTGATGCTCACGGTGTAAGTGCCGGAGAGCAGGAGCGGCACAAAATAGTTGCCGTCCGAATCCGTCGTGACCTTTCGCTCTTCGCCCGTCGCCTGGCTGGTGATGGTCACTTCCGCGCCGTTGATGACCGCGCCGCTCTCATCCTTGACGGTCCCGGTGATGCGGCCAGTGGTCTGGCTCTGGGCCAACGCGGGGATGCTGCACAGCGAGAGCAGGCAGATGGTCAAAAGTAATGCAACACACTTGTGGGGGATCATGAGATTCTCCTTCACTATCAGAAAGATTCCGAAGCTTGATTGATGCCTTGAAATTTGTGGGTTAATTGCCCGCTCGAACAAAATCGAGACTCTTGAGACGACAAGCCTGATTTACAGAGCAACTATCGCTCCACACGATAAGAGGACCAGAAATGCAGCGATAAACAAAAGGGCGAGGCCGTCGAGTGCTTAAATATTAAACACTACCAATGAGGACTGCTTAAAAATTGAGCAGACGAGAGCAAGCAGGAAGTCTGAAGGATGAAAGATGAGAGATGAGCTATTCAACCGTTCAATAGCTCGTCTCTCATCTTTCATCACAACCACTTCCGACCTTGCGTTTCAGCTACTTGCTTTCAACTGTTCCGAGGTTGTATTTGCGCATTTTGTTGTAGAGGGTGGTGCGGGTGACGCCTAGAATCTCCGCCGCCTTGCTGAGATTCTGGCCGGTGGCGGCGAGGATTCTCTGTATGTGCAGGCTCTCGACTTCATCGAGTGAGAGAAGCTGTTCGCGCTCTTCAAGTGGACCAGCCGTCCAGTCTTCGAGGCCGCCGAGCGGAAGCTCGCTCGCGTGTATGCGGTCTCCGGCGCAGAGGATGATGGCGCGCTCGATGACGTTGCGCAGTTCCCGAATATTACCGGGCCAGTTATAGCTTTCCAATAAGAGTTCAGCTTTCGGCGTCAACCCCTGGACGCGGCGGTTCAGTTTCTGGTTGAAGTGTGTGATGAAATGTTGGACCAGTGGGAGTATGTCTTCACGCCGGTCGCGCAAGGGCGGCATGGTTATCGGCATCACGCTGAGACGATAGAAGAGGTCTTCGCGGAAACGCGCGCGTTTGATTTCACCGAGCAGGTTTTTGTTGGTGGCGGCGATGACGCGCACGTCCACCTGTTTCTCCTGGACGCCGCCGACGCGCCGGAATTTCTGCTGCTCAAGAACGTGCAAAACTTTGGCTTGAATCGAAGCCTCCATCTCGGCTATCTCATCGAAGAAGATGGTCCCTTCGTGGGCCAACTCAAGCAGCCCCGGCTTGTTGGAGACCGCGCCCGTGAAGGCTCCCTTCTCCTGGCCGAAGAGTTCGGATTCGAGCAGTTCACGTTTGAGTCCGGCGCAGTTGATAGTGACGAAGGGCTTTTCGCGTCGCTCGCTGAAACGATGTATGAGATGCGCGACCATGCCCTTGCCCGTGCCCGTCTCGCCTTGCAAGAGAACGGTGCTGTCGGAGGGCGCGAGCCGCTCTATGGTGTGATGAATGCGGAGGGTCGTGTCGCTCTGGCCCAGAAAATATTCGGCGGCGACGCGCGCCTCCGCAAGCCCTATGAGCAGACGGTCGCGGCGCGCTCGTCCCTGTTCGAGCGTGCGCGCGATGAGGATGAGAAAGCCTTCGGCGTCCGGCGGCTTGGTGAGGAAATTCTCCGCGCCGCTTTTGAGGGCGCGAATGGCCGTCTCAATCGTGCCGTGGGCCGTCAGGATAATGACAGGCACGTCATCGTCTATCGCCTTGATGCGCGGCAGCAGGTCGAGGCCGTCAGTGTCCGGCAAGCGCAGGTCCAATAAAATCAGTTGAGGCGCGTTCTCCGTCAGAAGCGCGAGGGCTTGTTGGCCGTCCTCCGCTTCCATGACGCGATAGCCTTCGGCTTCGAGCAGGCTGCGCAGGCCAAAGCGCACGGAGGGCTGGTCGTCAATGATGAGAATGTTAGCCTTCTGATTGGGCATAACTATTGTGTGCTAACGGCAGGTTGATGACGAAGGTCGTGCCGCGACCCTGTTCGGAACGCGCGTTGATAGTGCCGCCGTGGTCGTGAATCGTCTTGCGGACAATCGCCAGGCCCAGCCCCGTGCCCGTCGTTCGCGTCGTAAAGAACGGCTCGAAAATCTTGGGCAGATTGTCCGGCGTGATGCCCGCGCCGTCGTCGCTAAGGGCGATGCGAATCTGTTCTTGATGAGAGACATGCGAACGATTGTTCTCAGCTTCGCCATGAGGGATGGCAGAGACTGCTATTTCGATGTGGCCGCCCGCGCCCGTGTGATGCAGCGCGTTGTTCAAAAGGTTCGCAAAGACGCCGTGCATCTTGCGCCGGTCGAGATGCAGTCCGGGCAGCATTTCCGGATGCGTGAAGGAGAGCGTGATGTCTCTGGCCTGGGCCAGAGTGGTCCACTCGCAAACAACTTCGCGTATCACCTCGCAGATGTCGGCAGGGTGATTGCCCGGACGACTCGGACGGCTGTGTTCGAGCAGTTCTTCCATCAACTGGTTGAGATGGTCCGCCTCCGTCATAATCACATCCATGAAGGGCTGCACGGCCTCCCTGTCTTTGAGACGCCGCGCCATCGCGCTTACGGTGGTCGTGATGCCGCACAAGGGGTTGCGTACTTCGTGCGCGACACCGGCCACGAGTTCGCCCACGACTGCCAACTGCTCAGAGATCATCAGTTGTTCCGTCAGGCGTTTCTGTTCCGTGACATCGCGGACGACGCCTAGAAGGTAAGGCTCGTGATCGGCTTCATCCGTGACGGCGCGAATGCTGATGCGGGCCGGGACGCCCTCGCCCGTGCGCCTTCTCAGTTCGCACTCGACATCGAGCACGCGCCCGCGCGCCGAGACCTCATCAAGCAACCGCGCGCTGGCAGATTGGTCAATGAAAAAATCGCGTATCAGATTTGCGCCGACGAGTTCCTCCGTCCCGCCGAAGCCGAGCATGCTGGCGAGCGCGGGGTTGACCGTCACGAGTTCTCCGTCGGGCGTGCTGCGATAGAGACCATCAAGGGTGCTCTCGAAAATCTGGCGATAGCGTTCTTCGGATTCGCGCACCTGCTCGAAGAGTTGAGCATTGACTATCAGGTGCGCGGCCTGCGACGCGAAGATAGTCACCAGCCGCTTGTCCTCTTCAAGAAAACCTCCGGCCTTGTTCATCACTTCGAGCGTGCCGAGCGTGCGCTCGCCCGCGCGCAAGGGGACGGCCAGAATAGCTCGCACGTTCAAGGTCTCTGCGGCGTTCCGGCTGATGAGAGGGTCGCTTTCAACATCATTGCTGAGATAGGGCTCGCCCGTCTGGTAGACCCATGATGCGATGTTGTGTTCGTCCAAATCCGAACGCAACAGCCGCACATGCTCATCCTCAACTCCGTAGGCAGGGAGTTGCGCGTAGATGCTTTTCCCCCTCTCGTCAGAGAGCAGTATCACGCACATGTCCGCGCCGAGCAGCCGCGCTATCTTGCGCGTCAAGAGTTCGCAGATGCGACTCATCTCCGTGCCCGTGCCCATCATCAAGGAGATGTGATAGAGACCGCTCAGGCGTTCTATGTCCCTGCGCAGTTGGCGCGCGGTCTCATTGAGCACGCGGGCCAGGTCTCCGACCTCGTCATCGCTCCTGACGCTGAGAGGCTCTATCGCGCTCCCGACCACGAGGCCGCGCGCCAGCCCGTCCATCTGTCTCAGAGGGCGAATGATGGAGAGATGCAGGACCACTATGCTCGCCGCCGCGATGATGAAGAGAGAGAGAACAGCAGTCGCGCCCATCACATGCGCGATGCGCAACTCGCCTGGACCAGTAATCCGCAGGACGAGGGCGAGGTAGACCGCGAGCAGGAGCGAAGCCCCCGCCAGCCATCCGAGCAGGAGCTTTCCGAGAACGCTGCGACGCGGGTTGAAAATGGTCCAATTGGAACCGACCTGTCGCGCGGGGCTGCGGCGTTCCAATTCCTGAATCGCGCGGATGGCTTCATCGCGCGTCGTGAAGATGTTGGATTCGAGGTCGAAGGCCGCGCCCAGATAGCGCAGGACGGAACGCGCCAGGCCGCTCGAAGAATAACGCACGGTCGTGATGGCGTAGCGGTCCTGTAAATCCTTGATGCGCTCGCCGTAATACTGGACGATGGCGGGCGCAATCTCTGTCCCCTCGTAATTGACGACCGCGTAAACTCTGCGGCCATGAGTCTCGACGGATTCGCGCACGAGCCGGGCCAACTCATCAACCTGCTCGCGGCTCTCGATTCTTAAGCCCGCGAAGTTGATGAAGAGAATATTCTCTTT
>JAXDFO010000231.1:0-3127 GCA_034665545.1 Blastocatellia bacterium | reverse complement strand
CTCTCTCTGACGCTCGCTTGCTTAGACTATGTCAAACAATTCTTCTATCTGCAAATCACTATTAAGAGCACGTTGACAATTATGGACCAGGGGAATAAGTTATGCGCGATAGCCCTTCTTTAACGATGACGGGTTATCGTCAAAGAATCACGTTGGCCTCACATGCAGCCTGGCTCAAATTCAGAGAATCCGAGGGAGGGTCTTAGACGATGATTCGCGTTCAGCATCTGACACTCGCGTTGTGCGTCGCGCTCATGCTCGCGTTCTCTTCTGATATGCGCGGGCAATCTACGGCTCCGGTTAATTCACTCGACGGCATCTGGTCGAGCGAGACGGCCTACGGCCCCGCACTGCGAGGCGAACTGATTGTCAGGCGTGAGGGCGCGAGTTGGCGTGCGACTCTCTCAAGCGCGGAGGCTGGATTCAACGTGACGGGCGATAGTGTGCGCTTCGCGTTTCCCGGCAATCAAGGTCAGTTCCGGGGCACGCTGGCCGAAAAGGGAGACGTGATAACAGGCTTCTGGCTGCAACCGGAAGGGGCCGTGATGGCGCTCAGCACGGCCCAGCGATTCGCTACGCCGCTCGTCCTGCGCCGGGCGGGGCGCGGCGTATGGCGCGGCACTGTGCGGTCACTCGATAATCGTTTCACGCTCTACCTGAAGATTTTTCAAGACGCCGATGGCGCGCTCATCGGCGCGTTCCGCAATCCAGACCAGAACTCGCGTGGAGGCACGACGCAATTTCGCGTAAGCCGGGAGGGCAACTCTGTAGTCTTCAGCGCACGGTCGCGCGCCCGCTTCAATTCGGACCTTACTATTGGAACCTGATGCCGACCAACGAAGGCTATCTGGGCGGCGGCGCGTACGTCAGGCCGCGTGACATGCTCAAGCTCGGTCAAGCCTATCTGGACGGCGGCGTGTGGCATGGACGGCGGCTCGTGGAAGCCTCCTGGGTGAATCTTTCGACCTCGCCGCAGGTGAAGGTATCCCCGGCGACCACCGGGCTGGATGCGAGCCAGTTTCCGAATTTTTACGGCGAGGGCGAGGACGGCTATGCATGGCATCTTAATCAACTGCGTTCCGGCGAGCGCGCCTACCGCGAGTACGAGGCGAACGGCAACGGTGGGCAGATTCTGCTGGTAATTCCAGAACTCGATTTAACAATCGTCTTCACGGCGGGGAATTATGGACAGGGCGGAATCTGGGGTAGGTTCCGCGACCAGATTGTGGGGAGAGAAATTATTCCTGCTATCCGTCACTGAGCGAGAATGTGAACGACTCCGTAAAGAGAACGAGGCATTGTTGAAAGAGTCGTCCTTTCATCATCAATCAAAGTAGCAACTCAACGGCCTTCACCATGCGAGCGGCTTACCATCGCGGAAGAAGCCGCCCGTGGGCCCACTGTCGGGGAGCGTCGCCGCCCAGATGACGCTCGCCGCGCCTTCCAAGACCGTGCGTGGCGCATCTGGGCCGCCCATCTCCGTCGCCACCCAACCGGGGCAGACCGAGTTGACGAGGATGCCGGATGACCTCAGTTCATCGGCGAGCATTCGCGTGAGCGCGTTCAAGGCCGCCTTCGAGACGCTATAGGCGGGCGTCCCCGCGCCCATCACTGCCAGCGACCCGGACTCGCTCGACACGTTCACGATGCGCCCGTGCGCGCTCTCGCGCAGGAGCGGGATGAACGCCTGGCACATGCGCCACGCGCCCAGCGTGTTAGTCTCGAAGGCTTCGCGCACAGTGTCGAGGTTCGCGCCCGCCGCGCGCTGCCACGAATCGTAAAGTATGGCTGCGTTGTTCACGAGAACGTCTAGCTTACCGAACTTCTCTTCCACCCAGAGCCTTGTCGCTTCGATGCTCTTCTGGTCGGTCACGTCCAATTGACTGGCGATAACATCCGCCCCTTCATCGCTGATAAGCTGCGCGGCCTCCTGGCCTTTGCCAGCATCGCGTGAGCCTAGAATGACGGTGAAGCCGAGGCGCGCTAGTTGGCGCGTGACCTCTAAACCAATCCCACGGTTGGCCCCCGTGACGAGGGCGACGTTTGTAGAGTCGTTCTTCATAACCACACCTGAATTCTACAATGCTGTCAGCGAGAGTCTACCACCCGGATTATTTTTCAAGAGACCTGGCGCAGGAAGCCCAGGTCTAGCGCAAGCGGCAACCAGACCATCAATTCAGCGAGCATGAACGCCGGTTCTTTTCCGCTTTCCCCGGCGGCACATTGGACCGCGAGATAGAGCGAGACGGGATGCTCGCAAGCCTTCAAAAAAGCAGATTGCCAGGCCGTGATTTCCTCTATGTGGACATGATAATTGGACCTGCCTAACGCAACAAACGAGACGCCCGGCGCAGGCGGCGCGGGCCGCTCGCCCTGGTCAGACCTTTTGAGAAAATCAACCAGTGGAAATTTTAGTTTGAGCAGCCGCAGGCATGGCGTCGTTTGAAGCATCACGTCTTCGCTGAAGACCGCCAGGGGCGAGAGCGGTTCCATGCTTGGCGGGTCATGTTCAGTTCCCTGCGCGCGCATGACATCCGCGCGTGCCCGCTCAAGTTGGGCCAACTCGGGAGGCAGGTCCAGCAGCGCGCTCAATTTCTCATCGAGTTGAGGGTGCTGTGGTTTCGTCTCTTCAAGGAATCGCGGAAAGCCCGCGCTGAGGTCAAACAGACTGGGCGACTTCGGCGGCTCGCTGATGATATAAGCCCTGGCAAACGCATCGAAAACCGAATCGCCGACAAAGTTTCGCAGGACCGGAAAGTCCGCGCGCATGCATTCGAGCAACCGGAGCGCGTAACCACTTGTGTAAATGCTCAGGCGTTTGTGCGCCGACAGGCCGCGCCTTTCGGCCACCACATCCTCTATAGCCAAATCATGCTGCCGCATGGCGGACTGAAGTTTCTCAGGCAGACTGCCCCGCTCAGTGACGATGGTTCTCATCCAATGCTGCAAGAGATGGAGAGGTTGGTCAGTCATCGTTCAGGACCAATTGGAAATCAACCGGGTTGGAAACCACGTCCGCCGCAGAGGGCTTGCGAACAGGCACATCTGGAATGATTCCCTGAAGCGCGTCTTCAGCCTTGCGTAGTTCAACGACCAACTCAGGGAAAGCAGGAATGTTTGCATCCCA
>JAXDFO010000230.1:0-5497 GCA_034665545.1 Blastocatellia bacterium | reverse complement strand
CCTTCCGCCTTCCTGCTTCACACTTACTCTTAACGCCAGACGCCTGGAATCGGGTTCGCGCATTGTGGGCAGTTGCCTTCGGGCGTCACTTTCATCTGGCGTATGATGTAACCGTAGCGTTCTATCAAGAGTTCATCGCAAGAGGGGCAGTAAGTGTTTTCCCAGCGACCGACGCGGCCCGGCAGATTGCCCGCGTAGATATAACGCAGGCCCGCCTCGCGTCCTATCTCACAGGCGCGCAGGAGTTGTTCGGCGGTCGTGTTGGCGTTCGATGTCATATTGTAATCCTGGTGAAACGCCGTCACATGCCATGGGATGTCCGGCGAAACGTCCGCGATAAAATCAGCCGCGCGCTTCAGTTCATCATCCGAATCATTAAAGCCAGGAATGACCAGCGTGACTATCTCGTTCCAGAAGCCGCGCTCGCGGACCATCTTGATGGTCTCCAGAATGTTATCCACGACGCCGCCCAACTGCCTGTAGTTGCGGTCGTTCATTGACTTCAAATCTATCTTGTAACAATCGGTCCACGGGCGTATGTAATCGAGGACTTGCGGCGTCGCGTTGCCGTTCGAGATGAAGGCCGTCTTCAATCCTGCGGGCCTCGCCTTCCTGAAAACTTCCACCGCCCACTCCGCCGTAATCAACGGCTCGTTATAACTGGTTCCCACCATCCGCGCCCCGTAAGCCTTCGCCATCGCTACCAGCCGCTCCCCCGTCACAACCTTCGGAGCCACCCCGGCCGCCCCGTCACGCAACGCTTGCGACGTGAGCCAATTCTGACAATAAGAGCAGTGCAGGTCGCAGCCGAGCATGCCGAAGGTGAGGGTGTCGGAGCCCGGGAGGGCGTGGAAGAAGGGTTTCTTTTCGGTCGGGTCGCAGGCGAGGGCGGCGACGTAGCCGTTGGGGACGAGCAGACGACCGCCCTCGTTATAACGCACTTTGCAGATGCCGCGCTTGCCCTCTTTAATCAGGCAGCGATGGCCGCAGGCATAACAACGCAACGCACCCTCATCAAGGTGTTCGGTTAATTCCGGTGCTCCCTCGACCGTTAAATCATCCAGGACTTCGGCGAGCGAGGCCGCTCTATCGCTCATCGGCATCTCTTAAAACCTCTATTTTCAAACCAGGATACGACCCGAGCAAGAGCGAGATTGCAATTCGTCTTCGGACCACTGCCAATTGTTCACGGCTCACTGCTTCAAGTTGTGCTGTTTGACTTTGTCCCAGACTTCCCTCTGTTCGTTAGTGAGTTGGCTGGGGAGCGTTTCGACGGGCACTTGATTATCGGCGCAGAATTTGCGCCAGAGCAGGAAACGCATGTCGTATTGCCCGGTCTCGTCTGAGACTTCATTCGTCACTTTCGGTTCGTTTTCGTTCTTGTCCTGAGCCACCTTTATCTTTTCCTTGTATCGAATGGATTGCCGCGCGCGGTCGGCCAGCTTTTAGTTTAGCAAGTTTTCCCTTCGGAGGTGACATCCGGGAAGCCGAAAATTTCTGGTGACAGATTCCCGGCCCTGCGGCAGAATACGCGCGAAGGAGAAAACAGCCATGCGAAAAATCATGAAGCTCTTGTTAGCAACGTGCTTGCTTGCGGCTCTGGCCGCCGCCGCCACCACCACTACTGCTCAGGTGGCGAAGGAGGGTCATAGTTCTCTTGATGGTAAACCAAACGCGTCAAGGGCCATCGCGCAGAGGTCTTTGTATGAAAGGCTCGGCGGCCTGGCGGCCTTGCAGGCCGTGGTGGATGAGTTCGTCGGGCGCGTGGCTGCTGATAGTCGTATCAACGGCAAGTTCGCCAAAAGCGATATGCCGCGTTTGAAGCTTCACCTGGTCGAGCAGTTGTGCGCCGCGACGGGCGGGCCTTGCGAGTACACAGGGCGCGACATGGTCAAGACGCACAAGAACATGAAAGTGACCGAAGGAGAGTTTGACGCGCTGGTCGAAGACCTCGTCGCCGCGCTCGACAAATTCCACGTCGCTTCGCCGGAGAATGACGAACTCCTGGGCATCCTCGGTCCTCTCAAGAACCAGATTGTCGAAGTCAAGACGGATGCGATAGGCGCGCCCCTGCCCGCAGACTTCAAACCCGCGCCAGCCCTCAACGCCAGCCAGATAGCCGCCGGGCCGAAGATGAAAAAGATGAAGAGCGCGGATAAGAAAAAAGGGAAGATGTAAAGCGCGCTTCGATTGAGTGTACGCCTACAATTATTCACCACCGCAGACACAGAGGACACAGAGCGGGCACAGAGTTATTTAATTTCTCTATGCCCGCTCTGTGTCCTCTGTGTCTGCGGTGGTGAACTCTTACTTCTCGACAATATCTTTTTTCAGGCTGGAGACGAAGGCGAGCAGGTCGTCCTTCTCCTTCTGCGGGACTTTGAATTTGTCGAGGGTGGCGACGAGATGCTTGGCCGCCGCGTTCCAGTCGGCCTCTGTGATGCCGAGTCCTGTATGCGAGGTCTTCATATCGCGGCCCGTGTAAATGCATGGCCCACCCGCCGCCGCGCAAAATTGGTCCACTATATGCTGGCGCACGCGTTTCTTGGAATCGTTGCTGAGGCCGACGAAGAAACGCGAGAACTGCGGGTCTTGAATCAGTCTGCCGACGAAATCATCAACCACCGCCGCGATGGCGTCGTAGCCGCCGAGACGTTCGTAAAGCGACTTCTCTTTATTCTGGCCCAGCGCGCTCGGCCCGCTCGCGTAAGTTGTGAGCAAAGCTATGGCACAGAGGGTCAGGAGGATTTTCGATAATCGGGTTTGCTTGCGCATCTATTTCTTCTCCTTTTCTGTAGTCGGGTTAAAGGTATCGGACAAAGACTAACGCGCGCCTTAAAGTACAGAAGGCGCATTGAAATTTCAACACGCCTTCTCCCCTTGTTCTTCACCTTGATGGCTTCAGAGCCTCACAAGCGTGCGGCTTGCCCAGACTCTTACATGCCAGGCATGAGCACCGTGTCAACGACGTGGATGACGCCGTTCGATTGATACACGTCTGCGGTCGAGACGGTTGACATCCCGCCCTTCTCATCCGTCAGGACGATGTTCTGGCCGTCCATCTTGGCGGTCAGGGTTCCGCCGCTCACGGTCTTGAGCATCGCGCTGCCGTGGCCCTTCTTGATAAGGCCCATCAGTTTCTTAGAGTCATACTTTCCGGCCACGACATGGTAAGTCAAAATCTTTGTGAGCATGGCCTTGTTCTCAGGCTTGACCAGCATCTCGACCGTTCCGGCGGGCAGCTTGTTGAAGGCATCGTCGGTCGGAGCGAAGACCGTGAAGGGTCCTTTCCCTTGCAGCGTCGGGACGAGTCCGGCGGCCTGAACTGCTGCGACCAACGTTTTGTGAATGGGCGAGTTGACCGCGTTATCCACTATGGTCTTGTTGCGATACATCGCCGCGCCGCCGACCATCGGATTATTGCTGCCCATCTGCGCGAAAGCATTCGAGTGCGCAAAAGCGACCGCCGCCACCGCGACTAACATCATGACAAACGTTTTCTTCATTTCTTCATCCTCTCGTGATTTTAAATTGTTAGAATGGCCCCAAGCGCTTCACCCAGGCGAATCGTCGAGCCATTGAATTCCCCTGAAGCTCTCTACGGCGGAGCCTCACGCCTACGGAACCATTTAAAACCGTCGCCCCGGCGACTACGGTCAGCGGTTGCCACTCTGACTGCGTTGGTTTTGCGTAATCTGTCCAATATACGCAGCCAGCCGCCGCGAAGGATTTACCAGCGACGAAAAAATTTACTGGTCCAAAATATCTACGCATTGGCCCGGAGCCGTTTGTGAGTTAATTATGTTTTGAGATTGACGAAGCTGTAGAAAGAGAATGCTGCGAGCGGAAGCGTGGTCGGGGCGTTTACGAAGTCTGGCTGAGAAGATACTTATCGCCGGTCGGCGCGACCACACCGCCAGCAGGTTCGAGCGTCACGGCGAAGATGGCGGAAGGAGCTTTGAGTCCCTCCGCAGGCATCTGGTCTCTGACTTCTGCGTGACCGCGCGCGTCGGGTGTGAAGACGCCGCCGGGCATGACGTGTCCGTCCGCGATGAACCAGAGTTGATAAGCCTTGCCTGCGGGCGCGGGCGGCAGGTCGTAGGCGAGCAGCATGGCGCGTCCGGTCTTCTTATCAAAGGCGAGCATGGCGTGAGCGCGCGGCGCGACTTTGGTTCCGGCGAGCAGGGCCGACTGTGATTCGGGCGAGACGAGCGGCGATTGCTGCTCACGCACGCGCGCCAGTTCTCCCTGCGTTTGATTAAGACGTTCTTGCAGCGAGGCCATCTCCGTGTGCATGCGATTATTGCGCTGCCAGATAACGAAGATTGAGACGACGAGCGCGGCGAAGGCGAGCCCTGCCGCCAGCGCGCCGAAGATGGCGGGCGCGCTCCAACGCCGTTTCGCGGGCGGCGCGAAGGGCAGCACGTTTGTTGATGAAGGGGATGCTATCGTAGATGTTGAAGAGGCGTTGCGCGTCGCGCCGCCTTCGCTGGCGACGCCATCGTTTACGACCGCGACGTTATCTTCGCTCTTGCTGCTCACGGCAAGCTGCCCTTGAGTGCGCGCGTTCTGTAGAATGCGCGCGCGCAAGTTAGCTGAAGGCTCTGCCTGCGGCACTGAGTAAGCGAGCGCGGCGGCTGTCTCGCTCCAACCGTCAAACTCCGCTCGACACTCCGCGCATGTCGCCAGGTGCGCGTCGAGTCCACGCGCTTCCTCTGGCTCAAGCGCGCCGAGCGCGTGCGCCGTCAACATCTCCTTGTAATCTTCGTGGTTCACTACGTAACTTTAGATGCCGCGAGCAAATGCTTTTGCTGCCCGGCGCGTCCGCCTCAAACGTTGAATGTACATCGCGGCCTCATACTTATTGGCCCAATAATTCGCGCAGCTTAATCATGCCGGAGCGCATGCGCGTCTTGACCGTGCCGAGCGGCGTCGCCAGTCGTTCGGCAATCTCCGTTTGCGTCAGTCCTTCAAAGTAAGCGAGCACGAGCGTGTTGCGCTGCTCGTCCGGCAAAGCCGCGAGCGCGCGTCTGACGGTCTCGCCCTGCTGGCTCCTGATGGCATCATCCACAGCGTCGCGCGTCTCCCCGGTCGCTTCGGCCTCGCGCCCCGCTTCGTGGGCCGTGCGGTCGCGCGAGCCCAGCGAGCGCAGGCGGTCAATGGCGCGACTGCGCGCTAAGGTGACGAGCCAGGTGAAGGGACGCCCGCGCGTCTCGTCAAAGCTGCTCGCCCGTTGCCAGACCTGCAAGAAGACCTCCTGCAAAACATCCTCAGCCTCTGGCTGGCTATGTAATATACGCAGGATGAGGCCGAAAAGGATTAGCCTGTAACGGTCATAGAAAGAGGCCAACGCCTGCTCGTCTCCATCCCTGATGGCATGAAGCAGTTCGACATCCGATATTTGCGCTTGTTCGGGAATCAACGCGATTAACTAATCTTGAGCAAGAAAGAGTGTCGGAAGGCGTTGGGATGAAGGATGAAAGAAAAGCTATTCAAC
>JAXDFO010000229.1:0-3617 GCA_034665545.1 Blastocatellia bacterium | reverse complement strand
ATAAAGGGACGCACCCTGTTAAGAGGACGCGTCCCTTTATTTCGTCAACGCGACTCCATCTCGTTGAGCGTTTGCGTGAGCGGCGCGGTGATACGACCTATCGGATAAAGGTCCAACTGCGCGTCCTTGTATGGCGAGCGGTCAAAAAAGAATTGCAATCGTTCGCGCGCGCTCGCGGCGAACTTAGGGTCAGTGGCGACGCGTTGTTCAAATTCGCGCCGCAGGCTCTCATCCTTCGCCAGCATCTCTCGCGCCAGCTTTTCCAGAACGTAAAACTCACCGTATTCCTTCTGCTCGAAAATCGTATTGAAGAAGCCCCAGGCGATGAGCGAATCCGGCGCTTCGGGTTCGAGCAGATGCACCGCGACATGTGCATTAGGTTGGGCCATTGAGACGACGACGGAGCCAGCCGGAAAACTCCTGCGCTCTCTCACTGGCTTCGTTTTATAGGTCGGCATGACTCGTCCCTCGAAGGGCGCGTTGGCCCACTTCGGCTCGCTGAAACGATAGCTCTCAACCTCTATCGTCGCGGCCTGGGCCAACCGTTGCAAATGTAGCCCGTGCAACTTGAGAATCTCTATCACATCCTTCCACTGCGGCGGCACTATGTAATAGAGCGGAACAGCGACAGAGGCCGTCACCTTCACATCATCATATAGCGGGACCGTCAAATCCAGAGGCTTCGTCCCCCACACAACGCGAACCGCGCCCGACACGTCGCTCAACTCTCGCCTAGACTCTACGGCCTTCAACTTGAAAGGCACGCTCTTGTCCGTCAAATCAATCTTGAGCGGGTAAAGACGCGCGGGGTCATAAGTGCGCCCCGCCGCCGCGACATCTTCATCAGCCTTGCGCACGGCTGTCAACAAACTTTGCGGGTCGCGGTTCAACTCTTCGAGCGTGCAGCGCAAAAAATCATAAGTCCCGCGCACGCGCGAACGATAATCCTTGAGCATGTGCGTCTCTATGAGCAGGCCCGGACGATTTCGCAAAGGCGTGTAAGCGGTCGAATAACGCGGGCTGGGGAGAAAGGCCGCGATGCCTTTCGTGAGGTCTCGATTGTCTATGAACTCAAGATAGGTCGAGAGCAGATTGCCCGCCGCTTCGGTCGCCGGAACAATCCTCTTATCGAAAGCATCCTTCTCCCATGCGAGCACGCTCGCCGGAACATTCTCATGATGCTCATACTGGTACGTCAGGTTATAACGAAAGTCCGCCCCGTCCGTCACATGACAATCAATGAAGAGGTCCGGCGTCCACTCGTTCCACAGCTTGAGCCATGCGCGCATCTCCGGCGCATCGGCTTTCAAGTAATCACGGTTCAAGTTGAGGTTGGCCGTCGTCGTGCGCCAGCCCATCTCCGACGGTCCATTCTGGTTGATGCGATTGTAGGGACCGAACCGCTCGTGCCCGTCCGCGTTGAAGATAGGCATGAAGAGGATAACTGTGTGGTCCAGTAATCGGGCGCGCGTCTTCGTGATGACGATGTCGCGCAAGAGAGCCAGCCCCGCGTCCTTGCCGTCGGATTCGCCCGCGTGTATGCAGGCTTGTATGAGCAGGACGGCCTTGCCCGCGCCGTGCGCCGCCTGCGGCGTAAACGCATCATCCTTCGCCGCGATGATGAGCGGAAGCTCGCGCCCTTCCCCGCTCTCTCCGAAACTCTTGACGCGAATCAGAGGCGAAGCGGCGGCCAGCTTGCGCGCGTAAGCGACGGTCTCATCGTAGCGCGGCGTTTCTTTATAATCGGTTTTCTCCGCGTGGGTTTGCCATTCGGGCGCGACCGGCGGCTGTGTATGTTGGGCCATAATTTTCTCGTCCAGGTTCAAGAGAGAAGCCAGAATCAATAGAGCTAACAACGAAGCGGCGCAGCGAAGCATCCGTGTATCTCCAGAGAGCGATTTTCGATTGAAAGCTTGAGAGCCATTTATACATGCTCATGATAACCGCAACGGCTCTCGCATTGCAGCCCCGTCGGAAAGTGCTGTAACTTATTTCCGACGGGCATTCGCAGATTTTCAACAATGTCGGGAAAGCATTTAATGGTCCAACAAATAGCCGCTCGCCGCGTTATCGCTCTCGCGTTCGCAGCCCTTCTCATACTTTCGAGTTTCGACACGGCCTCACTGGCGCAAAGCAGCGCGGGCACTGAGCATACAGCCAGTGCCAAAGTCTCCGCTTACAAACAGCTTGAGGGCACGACGCACACACGCGCCGCGCGCACCTACGACATCCTGCATTATACGATTCGCACGCGCTTTGACGTGCCCGGCAAGGCCGTCAACGGCGATGAGACAATCACGCTCAAGCCGCTCGCGGGCGGCTTTCAAACATTCACGCTCGATGCTTCGAGCATGAAGGTAAATTCCGTAGAGCTTGCTCCTGGCGATACCGCGCTGCGCTTCACTCAGTCGCCTGACAAACTCTCTATCACGCTTGATAGAGTTTACGAAGCGGCGGCGACCGTCAACGTTCGCATACGTTATCACGCCAGGCCGCGTCGCGGACTCTATTTCATTCCGCAGTCGCAAGGGACCGCGCACAATATCTCCAAGCCCGCGCAAATCTGGACCCAGGGCGAGCCGGAAGATAATCATCACTGGTTTCCCTGCTATGATTTTCCCGATGACAAGGTGACGAGCGAGCAGTTTATCACGACGGGCGCGAACGAGATTGCCATCTCCAACGGCGCGCTCATTGAGACCATCAACAACGCGGACGGCACGCGCACCTTTCATTGGAAGATGGACCAGCCGCACGCCAGCTATCTCATCTCGCTCATCGTCGGCGACTACGTTAAGTTGACGGATAGTTATAAGAACATCCCCGTCGAATATTACACCTATCGCGGGACGGAAGATGTCGCGCGCAAGGCTTTCGGCAAGACGCCACGGATGATGGAATGGTTCAGCCGCGAACTCGGCTATGAATATCCGTATAACAAGTACGCGCAAACGATTGTCAACTATTTCGTCTTCGGCGGCATGGAAAACATCACCGCGACGACGCAGGCGGACTCGGAAATTTTGCGCGACGGCGACGAGGAAGGCCCTGGCGACTCGAAGGAAAATCTGGTCTCGCACGAGTTGGCCCATTCATGGTTTGGCAATCTGGTGACGTGCAAGGATTGGTCGCACGCCTGGCTCAACGAAGGCTTCGCCACGTTTATGGAGGCGGCCTTCAGAGAGCAGGAGGCAGGGCACGATGCCTACCTCGCGGAACTGCGCGAGGACGCGCGCCTCTATTTTGAAGAGGACAAAGAGCAGTATCGCCGCCCGCTCGTCTATGCTCGTTACCGCGAGCCTATCAATCTCTTCGACGCCACGCTCTACAAGAAGGGCGCGCTCGTTCTTCACATGCTGCGCGAGACGGTCGGCGATGAGATGTTCTGGAAAGCGGTCAATAAATATTTGACCGACAACCAGTACAAGCCGGTCGAGACGGCGGACTTAATGCGCGCCTTCGAGCAGACGACCGGAAAAAAGCTGGACTGGTTTTTCGACCAGTGGGTTTACAAGGCGGGCTATCCTGAACTGCGTCTCAGTTATTCCTATAACCAGACCTCGCGCGCGCTGTCCGTCAACGTCTCTCAAACTCAAACGCCCGATGCCAGCACGCCC
>JAXDFO010000228.1:0-3762 GCA_034665545.1 Blastocatellia bacterium | reverse complement strand
CAGTCCGTCCTTGAGCAGATTATAGAGGAGCACCGCATCTGGGAGTCTCTGTGGTGCGGCGTGCCCGTCGTCGTCAAGGACGACGTTTCGCACGAAGAGTTCCTGATGCCCTATTTCAACACGGACCCGGAACAGCAGCCGAGCTTCACAGTCACCAAATCCACGCTCTACCTCGTCGCCAGCAAGTCCGGTGAATACCTGCCCATCATCAAGGGCCTGGTCCAGGACTGGCGCAAGGGGAAAGAGAGATTTCTGGAAGAGTCAGCCAAAGGCGCGACCCCCATGCAGCCCCTTGACGACGGGCGATAGAGATTCTGGTCCACTAATTCACTGGTCCAATTTCGGGCGAGATATTCTTTACCGCCGCCAGTGTTTGAGGTTAGGATAACGCACGAAGTATTGTTATCAAAACTACTATCGCGGTGAACGACCGGAGGGCTTAATAGCGATGCACGCGCCCAATGCCAACCTTGACGCGGAAACAGTCCTGCTTCATGTGGACATGTTGAATGACAAGACGCGGACCAGCAGTTATCTTGAGAGCATTCGCAGAAACGTGCAGGCGGGTGATGTCGTGCTGGACATCGGCACGGGCACGGGCATCTACGCGATGGCCGCCGCGCGCGCCGGTGCGCGCCACGTCTACGCCATAGAATCCGGTCCCATTGCGAGAGCGGCGAAAGCTCTCTTCGAGGCCAACGGGCTGGCGGATCGCATCACGTTGTTGCGCGGCTGGTCCACGGACCTGTGGCTGCCCGAACTCGCAGACGTGCTCATCTCCGAAGTCATAGGGAACGAGCCGCTCGCGGAGGGCGTCGTAGGGGTGACGAAGGATGCCTTGAAGAGATTGCTCAAGCCGGACGCGCGGCTGGTTCCGAGCCGGATTAGAATCTACGGCCTGCCGGTCAGCGTGCCCAACAAGGAGATAGGCAAGCTGACCTTCACGCAGGAGACCCTGCGCAACTGGCAATCATGGTACGGCATCAACTTTGACGTGCTGGCGAAGGCCACGCGCAATTCCATCTTCGATTCCGCGTTCGGTTATTTCGTCAACCCGAAAACGATGGAGGGATGGAAACCGCTCAGCGAAGCCATGCTCTTCGCGGACATTGATTTCAAGACCTGGCGAGGCCGTTGGATTAATCAAACGCAGACCATCAAGTTCACGGCCTCCGGCCAGTTGAACGCGATGATTACCTTCTTCGAGTTGTATGACGATAACCTGCCGGATGAAGATTTGGATTTAGTCGAAGACGATGACGACGGCGACGATGATGACGTGATGCCGTTTTATACGAGCGACCCGGAAGAGGTTGACAGAAACAACCACTGGCTCAGCCCCGTCCGCGTCTTCGTCGAACCCTTGAAGGTCAAGGCAGGCGACAAGTGCGACGTGACCTACTGGTATCGCCCCACGACCCGCTTATCGGGCTGCAAGGTGCGTCTTCATTAATGCGAGGGCGTCAAGCTAAACCATTCAAACGTCGCGGCAGCGCGGCTCACGCCGCCCGCCGTGAGGGCTATGCTGACAGGCTCAAGGTAGCTGCCGTTGACCTCGTCTCCTATAGTTTGCCAGTTGCGCCCGTCATAACTGCATGCGAAGCGAAACTGCGAGCCGCCCTGCGCCGTCATTCGCAGGTAAAGCAACTGCGCGCGATTGCTATCGGAAACATTCGATGCTGCGCGAGGCATCGCGGCGATTGAGAGCGGAACGGCAATCGCTAACATCCTTTGCTTTTTCTTCTCGCGCACGAAGACAGAGACCTTTCCATCCCCGGCGATGATGCCGAGCGCGTCTTCATTCCACGCATAAGCTGAGAGACCGGCCATCGCGCCCGCCTTCATCCCGTTCAAGTCAACGGCGGTCGTCACCACATACTTGTCAGAGACGGTCGGGCGCGTGATGACCGCGCCGAGAATGTCCTTCGCGCGATTCTCCTGCGGCATCAAGACGAGCCGTCCGCCGCGCTCGGTCTCCAAACGCATGACGGGCCTGCTATCCTGCGGCCAACGCCACTCCGGCCCTAAAGCCTGCGTGTCGAACTCGTCCCTGATAGCATCTTCGCCCCTCGCGTTTCGGGCGACGCCGAGCGGGGCGGGCGCGCTTCCGGTTGGCCCACGCCCTTCGTTGATACTGGGCCAATTATCCACGCCCCACTTGACCTCATCCAGCAACGCCTCGCGCCCGATATAAAAGGCCGTCTCGGACCTCTTGTACGCGTGATAGAGCAGGAACGCCCTTCCCGCTTCATCCGTCACGATGCTGCCGTGCCCCGGGCACTGCCAGGTCTCGTTCTCTGCCAGGATAGGGTTCTTCGGATTCTTCTCCCAGGGGCCGAGCAGCTTGCGCGAGCGCGCCACGCCTAAGGCATAATTGCACCTGCGCCCGCAGCAGGCGTTGCCCGAATAGAAGAGATAGAACCACTCGCCTCGCTTCAGAATAAATGGACCTTCAACGACGCCTCCCTCCCATGACACGTCGTTGCGTATCAACTCCTTTTTTGGTCCAACGAGTTTGGTTCCGTCGTCCGAAAGCTTTTGCGCCCAGATGGGCGTCGGCTGCTTGCGGCTGTTGCCGTCTTCCTTCCATAACAGGTAACGCGCGCCGTTCTCATCCGTCGCGGCGGAGGCATCAATCGAGCCGTCCCTTTGGCAGACGAGCGGGCCGTGGTCCGTGTAAGGGCCGTCGGGACTATCCGCGCTGGCGACGGCGACGCATAGCGGGCCGCTCTTTTTGCGCGCCGTGTAATAGACGAAGTAGCGGCCACGGTCTTGAGAGATTTCGGGAGCCCAGAAATCGCGCGCGGCCCAACCGGGTCTCGTCTGAAAGACCGCGCCCGCCGTCTCCCAGTTGACGAGGTCGCGCGAGTGGAGCAGTGAAAACTCCGGCTCCCAATCACCGCTCGTCGTAGTGGCCCAGTAATCCTCCCCGACGCGTATCACGGAAGGGTCCGGGTAGTCTCCCGCGATGACCGGATTATGATACTCACCCTGCGCCCCCTGCCCGCCCGCGTGGCCCACGCAGACGCACAACATAATCAAGAGAGCAAGCGAGCGCGTCAAAGAACGCCCCGCGTTTTTCAATCCCCGCATAGTTTCTCCCGCGATTAAAAATCGGAGCAAACGTCCTCTCATTTGGAGGAAACGTCCGCTCGTTTGGAGCAAATGGACGCTCGTTTGCTCCAAACGTCCTGCCATTTGGAGCAAACGTGAGGATGTTTGGAGCAATTGAGAAGACGTTTGGAGCAAACGACAGGACGAATGGAGCAAATGCCAGGACGTTTCCTCCAAACGGGAGGACGTTTGCTCCAAGTGACGCGACGAATGGAGGAAACGGCCTCACGTTTGGAGCATTCAAGCGAACGAAAGCTCCATTTATCAAGCCCGCAAGTCTAGAAAATCGAGCCTTTCTCAGTATCAGCCGTTGCTTTTCACGACCGCGCCGCCGCAGGAGGAGCCTGCGCCCGCCGTGCAGCCGAAACAATGTGGACCAGTAATGATAGGGCGCGTGGCGAACCGCTCCGGCTCGAAGTCTACAATCGTTTGCGGCAGTTCGTTGCTGACGCCGAGTTCAAGCATCTGGTTAAAGTCGCAGTCGTAGAGGCGACCCGTCCAGTCCACGCTGACCAGGCTCCTGCACATCAAGCCTTCGACCGCGCCGGGGTTGAAGGCTTCGACGAGCTTGCGCATGTAACGTTCCTCGTTCCCCGTGCGTCGCAGGTGATCCAGAAACCGCTTGATGGGCATGTTGGTTATCGTATA
>JAXDFO010000227.1:0-7705 GCA_034665545.1 Blastocatellia bacterium | reverse complement strand
AGCAAGGAAAGTTTTTACGAGAGATAAGAGTGAAGCTATCGAGCAGCGAAGGAACCGCTTGCATGGAGAAACACTTAGTCGGAAAGCCTGTGCCGCGCAAAGAGGGACGCGCCAAAGTGACGGGCCGCGCCCGTTATATTGACGACCTCTCTTTCCCAGGCATGTTGTACGGCGCGACCGTGCGCAGCCCCGTCGCGCGCGGGCGCATTCGCGGCATCAAGTTTGAAGACGGCATTCCCTGGGACGAATTCACTATCGTCAAGGCTGAAGACATACGGGGCGAAAACTGCGTCGCCCTCATTTTATTGGACCAGCCATACCTGGCCCACGAATTCGTCAATCACCCGGAAGAGCCTGTCGTGCTGCTCGCGCATGCGGACAAGTACTTGCTCGAAGAGGCGCGCCGGAAAGTCTCGCTCGACATAGAGCCTCTGCCCGCGCTTTTTTCGCTCG
Source organism: Blastocatellia bacterium (assembly GCA_034665545.1). Lineage (GTDB taxonomy): Bacteria > Acidobacteriota > Blastocatellia > Pyrinomonadales > Pyrinomonadaceae > DASYML01. The sequence continues at coordinate 7,252 of JAXDFO010000227.1, read as the reverse complement.
ATGATTCGTTGGCCCAAAAGGAGATTATCTGGGGAGAGGACAACGTCTTCAAATCCTATCTGGTGGAGAAGGGCAACGTTGACGAGGTCTGGGCGGGTGCGGATTTAATCGTCGAGGGCGAGTATCGCACGGGCGCGCAGGAGCAGCTTTACATAGAGACCAACGGCGTCATAGCCATCGCCAACGCGGAAGAGGGCGTCACGGTCTGGGGTTCTATGCAGTGCCCTTACTACGTTCACAAGGCTCTGCTCAAACTGTTCAATCTGCCGGAAGAGAAGATTCGCGTTATCCAGACGGAGACGGGCGGCGGCTTCGGCGGCAAGGAGGAATATCCCTCCATGATAGGCGGCCACGCCGCGCTGCTCGCATGGAAATCGGGCCAGCCCGTCAAGATTATTTACGACCGCGCAGAAGACATGGCCGCGACGACCAAGCGGCATCCATCGCTCACAAAACATCGCACAGCCGTCACGCGCGAGGGCAAACTGCTCGGCATGGAAATAGACTTCGTCGTTGACGGCGGAGCTTACGCCACGCTCTCTGCGGTCGTCCTCTCGCGCGGCACGATTCACGCGGCTGGCCCATACGCTTGCCCGAACGTTCGCATCAAGGCGCGGGCCGTCGCCACGAACGTGCCACCGCATGGAGCCTTTCGCGGCTTCGGCGCGCCGCAGAGCATCTTCGCGCTTGAGCGTCAGATGAATAAAGTGGCCTGGGAATTGGGCCTCACGCCGGAAGAGTTTCGCCGCCGCAATTTCATCACAGAGGGAGAGACGACCGCGACCGGGCAGGTGATACGCGAGAAGGTGGACATGAACCACTTGCTCGACCGCGCGTTCGAGTTGACGGACTATCACGCGAAGATGGAAAGGTTCGCGCTGGCGAACTCTTCATCAAGAATCAAGCGCGGGCTGGGCTTCGCCTCCTTCATGCACGGCGCGGGCTTTACAGGCTCGGGCGAAAAATATCTTGAGTCGGTCGTCGGCGCGGAGGCGACCGCAGAAGGGCGCGTGAGAATCCTCGCGGCCAGCACGGAGATAGGACAGGGGACCAACACCATCTTCGCGCAGATTGCCGCCGAAGCTCTGGGCCTGGATTACGATTCGATTGAGATTGCCACGCCGGATACGAACGACGTGCCGAACAGTGGGCCCACCGTCGCGTCGCGGACTTGCATGATTGTGGGCAAGCTGGTCGAGTCCGCCACGCTCGGCCTTAAACAGACGCTGACGGGCAGCGGCCTGCTCGTTGAGAACTACACGCAGGCCGATTTTCAAAAGGCTTGCGCGGGCTACATAGAAAAGTACGGCCCGCTCAAATCATTCAGCAAGTACAAAGCGCCGCCCGGCATCAACTGGGATGATGAAAAATATCGTGGCGACGCTTACGGCGCGTACGCCTGGGCCGTCTATGTCGCTGAAGTCTCTGTGGATACGCTCACCTTCGAGGCGCGCGTGGAGGATTTTGTGGCCGTGCAGGAAGTCGGCAAAGTCATTCATCCGGTGCTTGCCGCAGGCCAGATAGAAGGCGGGGTGGCCCAGGCCATAGGCTTTACTCTCTTCGAGTCGGTCGTCTGGCAGGAGGGTCGCATGGTCAATAATCAGATGACCAATTACATCATCCCGACCGCCGCAGACATTCCGCCCATCCGCGTCTTCTTTGAAGAGATGCCGTACATTTATGGACCAGCCGGAGCGAAGGGCATCGGCGAGCTTCCGATGGACGGCGCTGCGCCCGCCATCCTCAACGCGATTGAGAACGCGACCGCAACCAGCATCAACCACGTTCCACTGATGCCCGAATCGCTGATGCGAGCTATGGTGTTGGAAGGCGAGACTATTTCAGACCATGCCTGAGACAACGGAAAAAGTCGCGGTCAATTGCCGCGTGAACGGACTTGAGCAAACCCTTCATGCTTACCCGATGGCGCGCCTGCTCGACGTGCTCAGGGAAAACTTGCGCCTGACCGGGACCAAAGAGGGATGCGGCGAGGGCGAATGCGGCGCGTGCTCCGTCCTGATTAATGGCAGGCTCGTCAATAGCTGCCTCGTGCCCGTCGTGCAGGTCCAGGGAACCGACATCAAAACCATCGAAGGCGTCGCGCTCAGCGATGAACAACTGCACGGCGTACAGGAAGCCTTCATCACTTGCGGCGGCGCGCAGTGCGGCATCTGCACCCCCGGCATGGTCATCGCGGCGGTCAGTTTACTGGACCAGAACCCGCACCCCAATGAAGCAGAGATTCGCACAGGCTTAGCCGGAAACCTATGTCGCTGCACCGGCTACATAAAGATTTTCGAGGCGGTCGTCAAAGCCTGTCAAAGCGATGGAGCAAAGGCTTGAGAGCTTATCTTCCAGATTACGAACTGAGAGTTCCGAAGGACTTGATGGACGCGCTCGCGTTGTTGGCCGGGGAGCCGGGCGTGTGGAAGCCTTTCGCGGGCGGGACCGATTTAATGGTCCTGTTTGAGTCTGGCAAGTTGGCCCATCGAAAATTTTTTAGTATCTGGCATCTGCCGGAACTCGGCGGGATAGAGGTCACGCCGGAGCGGGTCAGCCTGGGCGCGCTGACGACCTACACGGAGGTGCAGGGGAACGAGGTGTTGCGGCGGGAGTTTCCGATGCTCTGCCAGGCGGCGAGCGAGACCGGCGGAGTGGCGATTCAGAACCGGGGCACGCTCGGCGGCAACATCGCTAACGCTTCGCCTGCGGGAGACTCGCCGCCCGCGCTGCTCGCCTATGATGCTCAACTCGAACTCGTCTCGCAGCGCGGCACGCGCCTCGTCGCTTACAGCGAGTTTCACACGGGCTATAAACGCATGACGCTCGGCGCGGACGAACTCATCAGTCGCATTCAACTGCCGCGCGTTCATGGAACGGTCCATCAATATTACCGGAAGGTCGGCACGCGCAAGGCGCAGGCCATCTCGAAGGTCTGCTTCGCGGGCCTCGCGCGTCTGGACCAGTCAAGCATCAGGGAGATACGACTCGCGCTCGGCAGCGTCGCGCCGACGCCTCTCAGGTGCTTGAAGACGGAGGCGGTTTTAAAGGGCCAGAAATTAGAACCCTCACTCATCAACCACGCGCGCGCGGAACTCGCCAGGGAGATAGCCCCGATAGACGACATCCGCTCCACCTCCGACTACCGCCTGCGCGTGGCCCAGAACCTGCTCCAAGATTTCCTCTCCCAACTTCAACAGCAAGTATGAAGTCGGAAGGATGATGGATGAGAGAAATACTATTCAAAAGATGAATAGCTTTCCTGTCACCCTCAGCCCTCCTCAAACGCGCTGGCTCAAGCCCGCGTCCCGCTAATTTTATTGACTATTAAAAATTCGCTATCTATACTTTGGCCCATCGGCATCACCGGCCACCTTTGGATTGACGCTACAACAGAGAGTACTTGACGACTCATTGACCTCGCCTTCCGTAGTTCGAGCGAACCTGCATCAACGTCAATCCGCGCCGCCTTGCACCGCACTGGTCTTCAAAGGAGAAAACTCATGAGCAGCGAAGAAACCAAGCCCGACGCTTCAGCCCGGACGACGCCCGCCCAATCATCCCCAGCCCTCTCCAAGCCCGTCACGCCGACCAGCACGACCGTCTCCAGATTCGTCGTCATCCTCGGCGCAATCTTTACCATCGTGCCTCTGATTCTCACGGTCATGGTCCAGGATTTGAACCAGTCTAGTTATCAGATTATCAAGATCGTGCTCGCGCTCGGCTGTGCCGGAGTCGCCGCAGGGATTCCCGGCGTCCTCGAAGCGGACCTCCATAATGGAGTCAAGGCTGGCGGGGCTATCGCCGTCTTCGTCATCATCTACTTTTTCAGCCCCGCCGCGCTCACCAAATCGTCGGGCGCAACCGGGACTCTCACCAACAATCCCACTCCCGCGCCGAGCGTCGCCCCTACGCCCGTTAGTATGGCGAGTCTCACGACTCCCTTCGATGTAGAGGTCGTGACGAACGATACTGACGGAGTTGAGATGCGGGCCAACCCGAACCTCTCGCACTCTATGTTTATGAGGCTCGCGCAGAAATCTAAGTTGAGCGTGCAGGGCAAATATAAGGACGTGGACAATCACAGGTGGTGGCCCGTCCAGCTTAAGCCGGGCTGGATTTCCGACGGCGATACGGACCTCACCAAGCCGCGCATGCTCAAGGCCATCGGCGGCGGCGATATTGGACCAGATACTCTGGTCGAGGTCACATACCCGCAACTCGACGGCTTAATCTGGAGAGCGAACTTCGGCAAAGACGGAGCTCCGATAGCTTATCTCTTGCGCGGCTCGAAGATGCGTGTGACGGGCACCTCGCAAACCAAAGACGGGCGACGCTGGTGGCCCGTCAAGGTCGCCATCGGTTGGGTCGCCGAAGGCCCTGCGGATAATCCGCAGGAAGCCTGGATAAAACCACTGCAACGATGAGTGAGCGCGCGCCAGGTGAATGTCCGACAGTTAAACTCTTCACTCTTGGCCCAAGACCCGCACCCGAAGAAACATCTTATTGCCAAAGCGCGGAAGTTATGGTTTAACTTGCAGCATGCTTTCGCCCGAACTGATCATACGCGGTCGTAGGGTCGTCTTGCCCGAATCAACAGGCCCCGCGTCCATTCACATCAAGGATGGCCGCATCGCTCGCGTCGGCGCATACGATGATGTTAGTCAAGAATGCGACTTGATAGAGGCTGGCGCGGAATCCGTAGTGATGCCCGGACTGGTGGACACGCACGTTCACATCAACGAACCGGGGCGCACGCATTGGGAAGGATTCGAGACGGCGACGCGCGCGGCGGCGGCGGGCGGGGTCACGACGCTGGTCGAGATGCCGCTCAACAGTATTCCTCCCACCACGACGCTCGAAGGCTTTCATACAAAACTCAATGCGGCGCAAGGACAGTGCCAGGTTGACGTTGGTTTCTGGGGCGGAGTCGTGCCGGGGAACCTGGCCGAACTGCGCAAGCTCTCGGAAGCGGGCGTGCTCGGCTTCAAATGTTTTCTGGTCCACTCAGGCGTTGACGAATTTCCCAACGTGACGGAAGCAGACCTGCGCGCGGCGATGCCGTTGTTGGCCCAACTGGGCGCGGTCCTCATCGTCCACGCCGAAACCCCCGCGCCGATTGAAGACGCGCTCAAGGCTGAGACGCATCAAGAGGGACCGGTTGACCCGCGAGATTATTGGACCTTTCTGGAATCGAGGCCGAGGCGGGCCGAGGATGAAGCGGTCGCCCTTGTGATTCGCTTGAGCCGCGAGACGGGCGCGCGCGTCCATATCGTTCATCATTCATCCGCCGACGCTCTGCCGTTGTTGAGAAGCGCGAAGGCCGAAGGGCTGCCCATCACGGTTGAGACCTGCCCGCACTATCTCTCGTTCTGCGCCGAAGAGATTCCTGCGGGCGCAACCGAGTTTAAGTGCTGCCCGCCAATCCGCGAGCGTGAAAACAACCTGCAACTCTGGGACGCGCTCGAAGAGGGTTTGATAGAGATGGTCGTCTCGGACCACTCGCCTTGCCCGCCCGAAATGAAGTTGCTGGACGAGGGCGATTTTTTACAAGCCTGGGGCGGCATCTCCTCTTTACAGTTTCGACTGCCGTTGATGTGGACAGGGATGCATCGGCGCGCGTCCACGGCTTCGCTCAATCAATTGGTCCAATGGCTGGCTGCTGCGCCCGCCAGGCTCGTCGGGTTGGACCAGCGAAAGGGCGCGATTCTGGAAGGGCTTGATGCGGACATCGTCATCTGGAATCCTGATGCGAGGTTCACGGTCGAGCCTTCGTTGATTCAACACAGGCACAAGCTGACGCCATATCTGGGCCAGGAATTGAGCGGCGTCGTGGAACAGACTTTTCTGAGAGGCGAGAAGATATATGATGGCGGGCAGTTCGTCTCAGGTCCGTCGGGACGACTGCTGCTCAAGCGTGGAGACCTTTGATGAATTTCACAGAGTTGATAGACCTCGCGGCTGAGCGCGTGGGCGGCGCGGTCCTTTTGGCGAACGACGAGTTCTTCGCGCCGAAGGAGAATCTGTTGAAGCCGGGCGCGCCCGTCTTCATAGAGGGAAAATATACGGACCTCGGAAAATGGATGGACGGTTGGGAGACGCGCCGCAAGCGCACGCCTGGGTTTGATTGGTGCTTGATACGGTTGGGCCTGCGCGGCAGGATACGCGGCGTGCTCGTTGACACGAGCTACTTCAAAGGCAATTACCCTGAACAGTGCTCTCTGGAAGCGTGCGCCGTCGAAGGCCAGCCAAACGCCGAAGCGTTGCTCGGCGAGTCAACCGAGTGGACAGAGATACTTCCAAAATCTCAGCTTCAAGGCGACTCGCAAAATCTGTTTGCGATTGAAAACGAGAGGGCTTTCACTCACCTGCGTTTCAAGATTTACCCTGACGGCGGGGTGGCTCGCTTGCGTGTCTACGGCGAGGTCTTGCCGGACTGGGAGCGACTCGCGCGCAGGGGCAGCGAGGTGGACCTGGCGGCCATCGAACACGGGGCGTTCGTCATCGTGTGCAGCGACATGTTCTTCGGCCATCGCCAAAATTTGCTTATGCCGGGACGCGCGCTGGACATGAGCGACGGTTGGGAGACCAAGCGCAGACGCGGGCCGGGCCATGATTGGTCCATTATTCGACTCGGCACGAGAGGCACGCTGAAGCGCGTAGAGATTGACACCGCGCACTTCAAAGGAAACTTCCCTGAGAGTTGTTCGCTTGAAGCGTGCGACATTGGAAGCATCAACGTCGCGGACTGGACCGAAGGTTCGGCCATCGCCTCTTTGCCCTGGACCGAAACTCTCGCGCGCACCAAACTGCAAGCGCACACGCGCCACTTTTTTGAAGACGAGTTGAAGAATATTGGACCAGTCACGCACCTGCGCTTCAACATCTTCCCCGATGGCGGCGTGAGCCGTCTGAGAGTCTTCGGAAGCATTGACGGCAAGTTTTAGTCCGATTTTTAGTCCGACCAGACCTGTTCTTGTGGAGAGTAAAGTTGAACGAGAGTCTGCGCCCTCTGAATGAACTTTCTCAAGATGAAGCCAGGGGCGAACTGCTCAAGTGCTGCGGCTCAAGCGAGTGGGCCAACCGCCTCGCGGCGCGTTCTCCTTTCGAGAGCGCGGAGCAACTCTTTGAAGCGGCGAACCGGATATGGTGGAGCCTCGATAGCAAAGATTGGATGGAGGCTTTTCGCAGTCACCCGAAAATCGGGGAGCGGAAGGCCGCGCAGCCTGGTCCAGTAAAAGCGCAAAGCTGG
>JAXDFO010000226.1:0-19369 GCA_034665545.1 Blastocatellia bacterium | reverse complement strand
GGAACGCCGGTCAGGATGATTATCAATCCGGGCCAGGTCGTCGCCGTCTGGTAGATAAAAAGGACCAGCAGGATGACCGACGCGCCGACGATATAGATGACCGGAATCAAAGGATAGCCGAAGGCTTTATATGGCCGCTCAGCGTCCGGGCGTTTCTGCCTGAGAAGAAAAATGCCGATGATGGTCAGGATGTAAAAGATGAGCGCGGCGGAGATGACGTAGGTCAGGAGGTCGTTGTAAAGGCTGCCGTAGGTCGGCTGGCGCGTCGCCGCGTCAGTGCCCGTGACGACGCGCGGCAGGACCAGTAAAGCGGCCCAGATGCCCTGTATCACCAGTCCCCACGCGGGCACGCGCTTTTCGTTGAGCGTGCCGGAGGAACGAAAGAAGAGGCCGTCGCGTGCCATCGCGTAGTAAGCGCGCGCGCCCGCCAGGATCAGCCCGTTGTTGCAACCGAAGGTCGAGACCATGATGGCAACCGCCATCACTACCGCGCCGTAACCGGGAAAGATAACGTTCGCGGTCGCGCTGGCGACGCGGTCGTTGGGCACGGTCTGAATCGTTTCTAAGGGGAGCGTGACGAGGTATGCAATGTTGGCTAAGAGATACAAAGCGATAACGAGGAACGTGCCGAGCGCGAGCGAGAGCGGGATGTTGCGCTTCGGATTCTTGACCTCGCCCGCCGTGAAGGTGATGTTGTTCCAGGCGTCTGCGGAGAAGAGCGAGTTGGTCTGCGCGACGCAGATGCCGACAAAGAGACCGAAGGCCGTGGCGGCTGTCAGCCCGTGCCCGACATCCTGCAAATTCCCGCGCGGAGTCCAGAAGTTTCCGAAGTTGCCGCTCACGGCGATGGCGTTCCAGCCGACGATGACGCCGAGGATGATGAGCGCGAGCAAGGCTCCGGTCTTCGCCGTCGTGAAAACATTCTGGACCAGCTTGCCGAGTTTGAGCCCGCGCGTGTTCATCCATGTCAAGAGCGCGATGAGCAGCACTCCGACAAGTTGCGCGGTCGAAAATGAGATGGCGTAGCCGGACGAGATGCGCAGGGGAGCGACGATGTAATTCTTTTCCGAGACGACGGGCCAGAGGACGCCCAGGTACTTGGCGAAGCCGACGGCGACCGCCGCGATGGTTCCGGTTTGAATGACTAGAAAGAGCGTCCAGCCGTAGAGAAAGCCCCAGAGCGGCGAGAAGGCTTCGCGCAGGTAGACATACTGCCCTCCGGCCTTCGGCATCATCGCCGCCAACTCTCCGTAAGAGAGCGCGGCCATCACCGTCAGCAGGCCCGTGATGAGCCAGACCACGAGCAGCCAACCGGGCGAGCCGACCTGCCGCGAGATGTCCGCCGAGACGATGAAGATGCCGGAGCCTATCATTGACCCGGCGACGATCATGGTCGAATCCAGTAAGCCCAGTCCGCGAACGAATCCCGTCTTGCGCTCTGCTGTGGCCGGGATTGCGCCCGCCTCCAGTTCGGCCATCTTGGTTTCCTCCGAGATGCTGACCAGTTCTTACTTTATGTAGAGCGTTGAAACATTAGGGGAGAAAGCTTTCACACCGCCTGCGCCTGTGCCCTCGCGGGCCCACTCCGGGCCGCACGCGGGCGCGATATGTACAGGCATCTATTGCTGGCACACATAATAATAGCGGGTCGTACCCAGAAGCAAACGCCCGCCGTAGATGAAAGTTCTAGCGCAGGCGCATTATACAGATTTAAGACGACCTGTCGAGAATTAAATTAGCGCGATTGGCAATCGCACATCTCTCGTCTACAAAACTATTCATGGACCAACGCGGACAGCCGTCCGATGGTTTTGAGGGTATACTTTGGCGGCTTCGCCATCTTATGCTATTAAGGCTTTTTCAACCGCCCGGTTTTCGTATCACTCATAGAGTCTTAGAAGAACCATGCCGCCCTCCATCTTTATCAGTTACTCGCGCCAGGAAGCGCCCTTCGTGGACAGTTTGCTGGACCACCTGGAAGATAACAACATGAGGGTCTGGGTGGACTACCATAGCCTGATTCCGGCCAGGCCGTGGGCGGATGAAATCGCTCGCGGCATCGAAGAGGCGGATGTGGTCTTGCTGGTCGTCTCGAAGGCTTCCATGCGCTCGGATTATGCGGTCGCGGAGTTACTGACGGCGTTCCAGTTGAAGAAGAGGATAATCCTCATCATCTTTGAAGCGGTGAAATTACCTGAGGACTTTGAGAGCTACGAATGGATAGATTTTCGCGGTTCTTTTAAGAAGGGATTGAACCGGCTGTTAACGCAGTTGGAGAGACCTGTGGCGATGAAACACGGCCCACCTCAAAAGGGGTTTAAGGCTCCGCCCGTCGTCTGGGTGTGCTTCATCATCAGTTTGCTGTTGAGCGTCTGCGCCCTTCCGGCCTTGTGGACGTTTTACCCTCCATACTATCTGGTCCCCCTGCCCTATAGAATACTCAAACGTGATTTCAGCTACTCTCATGTCAGGTCTGCCCTCATCATGTTGGTGTTCGCCTCGTTTTTGACCGTCGGCCTGATGCGCTTCCACCCGCGCCTCGTCGGCATCAGTGTATTGAGCTTCTTCTTAAGTCCCCTGCTGTTCTTCTTGCTCTCACGTTCGAGTCAAATGAGGCGTTGGGGCAAACCCGTGGCGTCCCGCCCGCAATTCGCCAATCCCTATCATCCACAGATAGAGAGACCAAGGCCCGTCCGCTTTACCGTTGAAGCCGCGCCGGAGGACGGGAAATTTGCGGAGGCGCTCATTAACGGGATGGCGAAATATCATCATCCTTACGTGGAAGACGCGCGTGAAGCGGAAGTCATCTTCGTCCTTATTTCCAGGTTTAATAAAGCCGCCGTCAACGACCCGGAAAAGAGAATCGTCTACCCGATAATTCTACAGAGCGTCAAGGATATTGATGTCAAATTACAAAGAATCCAGTGGATAGATTTCAGGCGCGGGCTGGGCAACCTGGATGCGTTGGCTCAACTGCTTCCCGAACCCGGCAGATTATTCCAGGCGCTTGGCATCTCGCCGATGGGCGATCAGGTGGTCTTGCCGCGAATCATTAATGTGCTGAGAACTTATTTGCTCGCGCTCGGAGCCTTCAACATCGGATGCTGGGGCGTTACCATTCTTGAATTAGGGTCTTTCGTCTCACATGGAGAGAGCACACTTATCGTGGTCCAGTTGGTTCTTTTCCTGTTGACCATTAACTGGACCCTGCCCTCTCTGACAAACCGCGAGGGCAGGATTTCTTCGCTGCGCAATCTCATACTGACGTTCATCTGGCTCTTCGTTCTGTCACAAATCGAAATCATCACATTCGGCTGGCTGGTCATCAAGACACATGCGCGCGGCCTGCCGAAGGATGTGATTATTTTCGGCGGTTTCGCCCCCCTGGCATACATCGCGGGATTGCTGATTATCTTGCCGATGGCCGTCTGGTATCGGAAAGATTTATGGAGGTGGCTTCCGCGTCAGCAAAGCAAGACATACAATCTCCCCATGCCCCAGGGGTGAAGACCATCTCGCAGGAGAAATTTAGAAGATGAAAGACGTGCTTGAGGATTTTCGTCAAACGATAGAAAGCTCTGCGGAACGACTGCTGCTCATCACTGAGACGGAGAGCCGCGCCTCCGTGTCCGATGGCAAGTGGTCCGCCAAAGAGATTATCGGCCACTTGATTGATTCCGCCTCCAACAACCATCAGAGGTTCGTGCGCGCGCAGTTCACGGATGATTTAGTCTTTCCGCCATACGACCAGGAAGCCTGGGTCGAGGCGCAGCGTTACAGAGACGAACCCTGGCCGCTCCTGGTCCAATTATGGAAAAGCTATAACCTGCACTTAGCGCACGTCATGTCTTCAACTCCTGTGGAGACGCGCACCAAAGCTCGCCCCACGCACAATCTCAATCGCATCGCCTGGAAACTCGTCGCTGAAGACGAGCCTGCGACGCTCGAATATTTCATGCGCGACTACATAGGGCATTTGAAGAATCACCTCAAGCAAATCTTCTCGGAAGACGACAGACTGAATTGGTCCATTGAATCATCATGAAACAGGAAGAGACAGAGAGCGGCTTTGCGCCGCCCGCAGGCGACATGAGCGCAGAGGATTTTCGCCGCTTCGGCCACGAGGTCATTGACTGGATAAGCGATTATTTCGAGCACATGGAAGAGCGGCCCGTGCTGGCCCAGGTCCGGCCCGGAGAGATGCGCGCGCAGTTGCCATCGAGCGCGCCCGCCGAAGGCGAATCCATGCGTGAGATTCTGGCGGACGTTGACCGCCTCATCGTGCCCGCGCTGACGCACTGGAATCATCCGTCCTTCTTCGCTTACTTCGCCACCTCCACCTCCGCGCCGGGCATCTTCGGTGAACTCCTGAGCGCGGCCTTCGATGTCAAGGCGATGCTCTGGCGCACCAGCCCCGCCGCGACAGAGTTGGAGCAAGTCGCGCTCGACTGGCTGCGGCAGATGATGAATCTGCCCGCCGAATTCGCGGGCATCATTTACGACACGGCCTCCGTCTCAAGCATGCACGCGATGGCCGCCGCGCGCGAAGCCCTGGACCAGCGCGTGCGCGAAGACGGCATGAGCGGTCGCCCCGATTTGCCGCTCCTGCGCGTCTACGCTTCCGAGCAATCGCACTCTTCGATTGACAAGGGCGTGCTCACGCTCGGCCTGGGCCAACGCTCACTGCGCAAGATTCCGACCGACGCGGAGTTTCGCATGGACGCACGCGCGTTGGCCCATGCGATTGAAGATGACTTGAGAAACAACGTGCTGCCCTTCTGCGTCGTCGCCACCGTCGGCACGACCTCCACGACGAGCATAGACCCCGTGCCTCTCATCGCTGACATCTGCGAAGAGCACAGGCTCTGGCTGCACGTTGATGCAGCCTACGCTGGCTCCGCATCAATCGTCCCCGAAATGCAGTGGATGTTCGCGGGCTGCGAGCGCGCCGATTCGCTCGTCACCAACCCGCACAAGTGGCTCTTCACGCCCTTCGACCTTTCAGTGCTCTACTCGCGCCGCCTGGATGTCCTGCGCCGCGCCTTCTCGCTCGTGCCGGAATATTTAAGGACCAGCGAAAACGAGAGCGTGGACAATCGCATGGACTACGGCATTCAACTGGGCAGACGTTTTCGCGCCCTCAAGCTCTGGATGGTCCTGCGCTACTTCGGCCAACATGGTCTCGCCTCTCGCATCAGCGAGCATTGCCGCCTCGCGCGTCTCTTCGCCTCGTGGGTCCATGAAACCGATAACTGGGAACTGCTCGCGCCCGTGCCCTTCAGCACCGTCTGTTTCCGCGCCTGCCCGCCGCCGCTCGAAGGCGAAACGGCGTTGGCCCACGCCGCGCGCCTGGACCAACTCAACGAAGCCATCATGAACAACCTCAACTCTACTGGACAGGCTTATCTGTCTCACACGCGCCTCAACGAACGCTTCACCCTCCGCCTCGCCATCGGCAACATACGCACCACCGAAGAGCACGTCCGCCGGGCATGGCAACTCTTGAATGAACACTTAAACAAAGAGAAGAGTTGAGATGAAAAGATTATCTCTGTTCCTAGTAATTATTTGCTGCCTGCTTTCAGGAGCATTGGACGCTTCCGCGCAGACGCGCCGATTGATGACGGTTGCGGATACCTTGCGTGTGGCGGGCGTCGGTGACGCGCAGATTTCGCCCGACGGCGAGTGGGTCGTCTACACTGTCTCCATCACGGATGGCAACGCGACGCGCTCGACGCTCTGGCTCGCGCGCACGAACGTCGTAAGCCCCAACCGACCGGCGACCGATTCTGTGCGCACGCTTCAATTGCTCCCCGACACATTCAACGCGCAGGCTCCGCGCTGGTCCCCCGATGGCCGCCGCATAGCCTTTCAAGGCAGCCAGCAACAAGGACCACAGCAAGGGCAGAGCGGCCTCTGGACCATCTCGCTCGACAACCGCCAACTCAAATTTCTGACGCCCGTGCGCAGCACCAACTTCTTCATCACCTATGCTGGCGAGACGTTCGCTTGGTCGCCCGACTCGCGCCGCATCGCCTTCATCAACGCCAGCGAGGACGACAACGAGACGCCCCAGGTCGCCGCCGCCGTTCTCTCACAGCCAGCGAGCGACCCGCGCGTGATAGACCGCATCCAGTACAAGTCAAGAACATCCTTCTCCGACAACGCGCGCACGCACGTCTGGCTCGTTGATGTGGAAGCCGCCGAGAGAGAGAGACCCGTCCAACTGACGAGCGGTCCTTTCTACGACCACGCACTCGCCTGGAATCCGAACGGCAACGAGATAGCCTTTCTCTCCAATCACGAGACGGACCCGGACGCTAATAACAACTCGGATATTTTCGCCGTTGACTTGAGCGGGCACATGCGGCAGTTGACGGACACGCGCGGCTGCGAGTATGAACCGGCCTGGTCTCCCGATGGCAAATGGATTGCTTACACCGCGACGAAGCGCGACGTGACGACGATTGACAGCGTCGCGGAAGACGCGCACGTCTGGGTCATAGAGTCGCGCGGAGGCGCGGGCCGCGAGTTGACCGCCGCGCAGGACCGCCGCGCGCGCAGCCCGCGCTGGTCGCCCGATAGCCGCTCTGTCTTTTACCTCGCGGGAGATCGCGGCCAGACGCTTCTTTATCGCGTCGGCGCGGAGGGCGGTCCTATCCGCACTATCTTCGACAACGCGCCGCGCATCGCTCCGGGCGTTTCTGGTCCGGTAATTCCGGCTGGTCCAATAATCTCGCCGCGCTCCTTATTTCAGATGAGCAGTTTCAGCTTGAGCGTCTCCGGCGCAGGCGGACTTCCGAGCCTCGCCTTCACCTTGAGCGATGCTTTACATCCGGCGGAAATCTGGACCAGTTCGTTGACGGTCAATGCCGCGCTCGGCAGGGATGCCATGCGTCGCATCAGCGCGCACAACGACGCCCTCCTGCGCTCGCTCATACTCATCGAGCCGGAGGAGATTAACTTCAGGAGCTTCGACGGCACGAACGTGCAGGGCTGGCTGATGAAGCCCACTGGCTTTCGAGAGACTCAACGCTTCCCTCTCATCCTGAGCGTGCATGGCGGGCCGCACGGGATGTACGGCTATGCTTTCAATCCGACGTTTCAGGTCTACGCGGCGCGCGGTTATGCTGTGCTCTACTTGAACCCGCGCGGTTCGAGCGGCTACGGGCAGAGATTTTCCGACGGCACTCTGCGAGAATGGGGCGGCGGCGATTATCAGGATTTGATGCGCGGCGTGGATGAAATCCTGCGCGCGCGTTCATGGATTGACGCGGAACGTTTGGGCGTGACGGGAGGCTCCTACGGCGGCTTTATGACCAACTGGATTGTCACTCAGACGACGCGCTTCAAGGCCGCCGTCGCTGCCGCCAGCGTCAGTAACCTGATTAGCTTTTACTCTACTTCGCTCTATCAGGATTTGGTCCACGCGGAATTCGGCGGCGTGCCCTGGGATGATTACGAACTGCTCTGGCGTTGGTCGCCCCTGCGTTACATCAAGCAGGCGCAGACGCCTCTGATGTTGATTCACGGCGAGCAGGACAACGACGTTCACATCACGCAGGCGGAAGAGATGTACATGGCGCTCAAGCGGCGCGGAGTTGAGACGGTCCTCGTGCGCTACCCGCGCGAGGGGCACGGGTTTCGTGAGCCTGCGCATCGCGTTGACGCGCTGGAAAGAACCGTCGGATGGTTCGATAAGTTTCTCAAATAAATTTAACGGGAAGGATTTCTCTCATCATGTTGACTCATGTCGTCATCTGGAAATATCGCGCCGATGTCGAGCAGGCTCTGCGCGAGGAGCACGTCGCGCGCCTGCGCGCCCTGGCCTCAATCGTCGAAGGCATAGAGAGTCTCAACGTCGGCTTTGACACGCTCAAGCTGCCGCGTTCCTTCGACACGGGACTCGTCGCAGTCTTTCGTGACCGCGCCGCGCTGGACGCTTACACAGTTCATCCCAGGCACGTCCTGGTGGCAAACTTCGGGCGCGAAATCAGCGAGCAAGTCGCCTCCGTTGATTTCGAGAGTGAGGCTTGAGGGATAGAGAAAATTAATGGACCTTTAATGAAGCGTTGGAAGAAAATCACGCTCGTGCTGTTGGGGCTGCTCATCATCTCGCAGTTGCCCTTCGCCTACAGGCGTCGCCAACTGGGCCGCTTGCGCGAGACGATTGCGATGCTCAACTCGCAGCGCGTGCTGGACCGGAACGCAACGCCCTTCGCCGACTACAAGGGCGTCATCCACGTTCACTCCATGCTCGGAGGCCACAGCACAGGCAACTTCACGGACATCATCCGCGCCGCCAGCATCAACAAGCTCGATTTCGTCGTCATGACGGAACACCCGTCCGCCTACATTGACACCGCCTCTCTGACCTTGAAGGGAACGCAAGGCAGTTCCCTCTTCATCAACGGCAGCGAGATAAGCGCGGCGGGCGGCGACCGCCTGCTGCTCATGCCGGGCGACGGCACGATTAACGCCGACGGCACTGCGACCGTGCAGGAGATTATCGCGCGTTCCAAAGCGAAGAATCACCTGGCCTTCATCGCCTACCCGCAGGAGTACGGAAGTTGGGACGCGCGCGATTACGACGGGATAGAGGTCTATAATCTCTACACCAACGCGCGGCGGGCCAACGCGCTGCTGCTCTTCTTCGACGGCCTCTGGTCCTACAATAGTTTCCCGGACTTTTTATTCACGAGGTTCTACGAAAGACCGGATGAGAGTCTGAAGCGATGGGATGAGATGCTGGCTAACAATCAAGGTCGAAGACTGGTCGCCATCGCTGGCAACGACGCGCACGCCAACATCGGTCTCAGTCTCTCGGACGCATCCGGCAAACAACTCGCGGGCATCAAGCTGGACCCGTACGAACGCAGCTTCGGCGTCGTCCGTAATCATGTGCTGCTGGAAAAGAATCAGCCCTTCAACGCAGACTCGCTGCTTGCGGCCCTCGCCGCAGGCCACTCCTATTTCTCGTTCGATATGTTTTGCGATGCGGCGGGCTTCAGCTTCACGGCGCGGAGCGGGTCTGAGCAGAGGATGATGGGCGACGTGATAAGCCTCTCGGACGGCGTGCGGCTGAGGGTGACGACTCCCGTCAAGAGTCGCGTCAGGTTATTCAAGGACGGCTCGCTGTTCCGCGAAGCGACCATCAGCGAGGCGACCGAATTTCCCGTCACACAGCAGGGCGTCTATCGCATAGAGGCTTTCCTGGACCAATTGCCACACCCCCTTAACGACAAACCCTGGATTATCTCGAACCCGATATACGTCAAGTAAAAAGGCAAAAGTTAAAGATGAGAACCAGTCTCTGCCTCTTAACTTTTGCCTTTTTACTTGTGCCCTCACACGACATCGCCCCACACAGGCTGTAATGCCCTGCGGGGCGACGAGCGCGCGCCGGAAAGCTCCTGCGCATTCGGTTCGGGGAGCGGTGCATATGTTCACCGCCTGACTGTTGAGAGTCTCAGTGTCGGACTCTTCTCCCGCGCGTCCCAAGTGTAAGAGGGATTTGCGAGTACAGCTTCCCACTAACTTGTTTTTAGTGTGTGCAGTCTATGCCCGTTCGCTCCGGCTGTCAAGCCCCAGATTGACCGATTCCTTATCAAGACCCAAGTGACGGGACGGGCCATCATGGATGAACTTGAGAGGCATGCTATCCGGCTTTTCCTGACCTCTCATGCAGTTGGTCCAATAAGCCTGGGCGGGCTGAAAAATTTGGTTGACTTTCTTTCGGATTTGGCATAGAAGCACCTGCCACGGAAGCGACTTTTCTTTCCTTCCAACTGTCCGGCGCGAGGGTTAAAATTGGCCCACGCCGGAACGCCTGCCAATCAGCGAGGTAGCTCAAATGAAGATGTCTCTCAGCATGACCGTCAACGGCGTGGCCCGCGAGCATGAAGTCGAGCCGCGTCTCCTGCTGGTCCATTATTTAAGAGAAGTGCTTAACCTGACGGGCACGCACGTCGGCTGCGACACCTCGACCTGCGGCGCGTGTACAGTCAGGCTCGACGGGCAGGCGGTCAAGTCTTGCACGATGTTCGCCATCCAGGCGGACGGCTCCGAGGTGAAGACGATTGAAGGTTTCGCCGGAGAGGGCGGCCAACTGCATCCGGTTCAGGAAGGCTTCTGGGAATGCCACGGCCTCCAATGCGGCTACTGCACGCCCGGCATGATTATCGCCGCCGCGCAGCTGATAGAGCGCACGCCCCAACCCACGGAGGCTCAGATACGCCACGGCCTCGAAGGCAATCTCTGTCGCTGCACTGGCTACCAGCATATCGTCGAGGCGGTTCAATACGCGGCTAAGAAGTCTTAGAGTCATGACTCCAGACTCATGACTTATTCGGAGGTTGTATGGCGAAGAAGTTTGTCGGGCAGAGTATCAAGCGGACTGAAGACCCGCGCTTGATTAAGGGGCTGGGCCATTACGTTGACGATATTAAGTTGCCGGAGACGCTGCATGTGGCCTTCGTGCGTTCGATGTACGCTCACGCGCGTGTCAAAGAGGTGGATGTGAGCGAGGCCATCAATGCGCCGGGAGTTGTGGCGGTGTATACGGGCGCGGATGCCTCCGCGTTAATTGGACCAGTGCCCTGCGCGAGCGCGTTGCCTGATTTGAAAGTGCCGGATCATCGCGTGCTGGCAACGGATAAAGTCTATTTCGTGGGCCATCCCATCGCGGCGGTCGTGGCGACGAACGCTTACGCGGCCCGCGACGCCGTTGACCTCATCATGGTGGACTACGAAGAGTTGACGCCCGTCGTGGATGTGGAGGAGGCCGCAGCAGAGGGTGGTCCATTTATTCATGAAAAGTTTGGCGATAACATCGCTTACAAATTGACTGCGGGCGAGGGCGACATAGATGCCGCGCTGGCGGGCGCGGACCACGTCATCAAGCAGCGCATCGTCAATCAACGTCTCGCGCCGATTGCGATGGAGCCGCGCGGCGTGCTGGCGCGTTACCTGCCGGGCGAAGAGGAGCTCACAATCTGGTCCTCTACGCAGATTCCGCATCTGTTGCGAACACAACTGGCGTTGATGATCGGGATGCCGGAAAACAAGCTGCGGGTCATCACGCCGGAAGTCGGCGGCGGCTTCGGCTCGAAGCTCAACGTCTATGCGGAGGAAGCTCTGCTCGGATGGATTTCGATGCGGCTTGCAAAGCCCGTCAAGTGGATTGAGACGCGGCGCGAGAATATGCAGGCGACGATCCACGGTCGCGGGCAGGTCGGCTATCTAGAGATAGGCTGCATGAATGACGGGACGTTGGCGGGCCTGCGTTATAACGTCTTCGCGGACCTCGGAGCCTATTATCAACTTCTCACGCCCGCGATTCCGACGTTGACGGGATTGATGCTCTCGGGTTGTTACAAGATACCGGCCATCCAGATTAACGTCACGGGCGTCTTCACCAACAAGGTGGCGACGGATGCTTACAGGGGCGCGGGCCGCCCGGAAGCGACCTACGTCGTCGAGCGCGCGCTGGATTTAGTGGCCCAGGAATTAAGCATGGACGTGGTCGAGGTGCGGCGCAAGAATTTCCCCGCGCCCGAAGAATTTCCTTTTCACACGGCGACGGGCCTCTTCTACGATAGCGGGAATTACGAGGGCGCGCTCAAGAAGGCTCTGGAGATGAGCGACTATGCGAAGTTGAGAGAGGAGCAGGCGAAGGCTCGTGCCGAAGGGCGCATCGTCGGCATAGGCGTCTCGACTTACGTGGAGATTTGCGCGCTGGGCCCATCGCAGGCGATGCCCGCAGGCGGTTGGGAGAGCGCGACCGTGCGTATAGAGCCGACCGGCAAAGTGACCATCATGACCGGCGCATCGCCGCACGGACAGGGCCAGGAAACATCCTTCGCGCAGATAGCGGCGGACGAACTCGGCGTTGACATCAAGGATGTGACGGTCATTCACGGCGACACTTCGATAGTGCAATACGGCATCGGAACTTTCGGCAGCCGCGCGACCGCCGTCGGCGGCACGGCTGTCTTCATCGCCATCCAAAAATTGAAAGAGAAGGCGCACAAGATTGCCTCTCATCTCTTGCAAGCCGATGCTACCAACGTCGCCTTCGGCGAATCCGGCTTCTCTCTGCAAAAGGCGAAGGCCGCAGTGGCGAGCGGCGTTGAAGTCCCGGAACCTGACCTGCCCGTCGGGCAAGCGCCCGCAGGGGCTTTGCCGGAACCTGAGACTGACGGCAAACATGTCACGCTTCAAGATGTCGCGCTCGCCGCGCACTTGGCCAAAGACCTTCCGCCGGACATGGAGCCTGGGCTTTCAGTTACCTACTTTTTCGAGCCGAAGAATTTCACCTTCCCCTTCGGCACGCACATCGCCGTCGTAGAGATTGACCGCGAGACCGGCGATATCAAATTTCAACGCTACGTCGCCGTTGATGATTGCGGCAAAGTCATCAACCCCATGCTCGTTGACGGGCAGATTCAGGGCGGCATCGTGCAAGCTCTCGGCCAGGCTCTCTATGAAGAGGTCGTCTATGATGAGCAGGGCCAGCTTGTCACCGGGACTCTGATGGATTACGCCATCCCGAAGGCCGCGATGCTTCCGCACTTTGAACTGGCGCGCACGGAGACGCCGACGGACGTGAACCCGCTCGGCGTCAAGGGCGTCGGCGAGGCCGGGACCATCGGCGCGACGCCCTGCATCGTCAACGCCGTCGTTGACGCGCTCGCCCCCTTCGGCGTGCGCCACCTCGACATGCCGCTCAAGCCGGAAACGATTTGGAAGTTGATTCATTGATGCGATTTTTAATGGACCAATCAATCAACCGGAGGAAAGATGATTCCAGCACAGTTCGATTACGTCGCGCCTGCAACCATAGATGAAGCGGTCTCGCTGCTCTCGCAGCATCAGGATGAGGCGAAGATACTCGCGGGCGGCCATAGCCTGATTCCCGCTATGAAGCTCAGGTTGGCCCAACCGCAACTCCTGATTGACATAGGCCGCATCAAAGACCTCTCTTACATCAACGAGCAGGACGGGCAAATTCGCATCGGCGCGATGACGACGCATTACCAGCTTGAATCAAACGAACGGCTGCGCGCCATCTGTCCACTGCTGCCGGAATGCGCCGCGCACATAGGCGACGTGCAGGTGCGCAATAAGGGAACCATCGGCGGGAGCGTGGCCCATGCTGACCCTGCTGGCGATTGGCCCGCCGCGATTCTGGCTCTCGATGCTGAGATGGTCGCCGTCGGCCAGCAGGGCGAGCGTGTGATTAAGGCTGCGGATTTCTTTGTTGACATGTTGACGACCGCGCTCGCGCCCGGAGAGATACTGCGCGAGATTAGAATCAACGCGCAGGACGTGGGGGGCAGGTTGGGCCAATCGTATATGAAGGTGGCCCAGCCCGCATCCGGCTTCGCCGTCGTCGGCGTTGCCGTCAATCTGGCTCTTGATGCGGGCGGCGTTTGCCAGTCGTCAAGAATCGGCATCACGGGCGTCGCCGTCAAAGCTTATCGTGCAAGCGGTGTCGAGAACGCGCTCAAGGGCCGCGTGCTCGATTCACAAATTATCGCCGCCGCCGCCGAACACGCCGCCGACGCGGTTGATGCTAACGAAGACCTCTACGCCTCCGCCGACTATCGTCGCCACCTGGCACGTGTTTACACTCGCCGTGCCATTGAAGCGGCCTCATCACGCGCGCATTAGTCTCCGGTATCCTCTAAGGAGAAAATCAAAGCGGCTCCGAAACGTTCGGCAAAAGCGAGCTCAACAAAGAGGCCGCGCCACGTTTATGAAGATAGAAGGCACACATGAATTACGCGCCGCGCGCGAACGCGTCTACAAAGCTTTGACTGACCCGCGAGTCTTGCAGCGTTGCATACCGGGCTGCGAGCGTTTGGAGAAGACGGGCGAGGATAGTTACGCGGCGACCTTGCGCACGGGCGTCGGCTCGATTAAAGGCGTCTTCAACGGCAGCGTGAAACTCGAAGAGATGCGCCCGCCGGAGCATTACCGGATGGTCGTTGACGGCAAGGGCCAGCCCGGCTTTCTCAAGGGGTCGGGTAATCTGGACCTGGAAGAAGCAGGCGACGGCGCGGCGACCGTCATCAAGTACACGGGTGAGGTGCAGGTCGGCGGGACCATCGCCAGCGTGGGCCAACGCATGATTCAAGGCGCGGCGAAGATGATGGCCTCGCAATTCTTCACCGCGCTCGAAGCCGAAGCGCAGACCGTAGAGGGCGACCCGCCGCCCACCCACGGATTTTTTCGCACCGCCCTGAGATGGTTCTCAGGGTGGCTTCGACGCATCTTTCAAAACAGGTCCAAATAGAAAATATAGCTTTCATTTCATGGACCAATTTCATTTCTACGACCGCGAGTTGGAGACTCTCACGCGCCAGAGCCTGCGCCGCTTGCAGGACCAGAAACTCGTTCGCTTGATTAAAGAGTTAGCGACCAACCGTTTTTACACAGGGAAGTTTCAAGCCGCCGGAATCAACCTTGCGGACGTGAAAGGATTCGCGGACCTGCAAGGCGCGTTGCCCTTCACGACGAAGGATGAATTGGTCCAGGAACAGCAGGCCCGTCCTCCTTTCGGCGGGCTGCTCACCTACGAGCCTTCGCGTTATCTTTACTTTCACCAGACTTCGGGCACGACCGGCAGCCCCTTGAAGTGGCTCGACACAAGAGAAGACTGGGAGACCTGGATGCGCTGTTGGGCCTGCGTCTACAGGGGCGCGGGCGTCGGCGCGGACGACAAGGTTTTCTGCGCTTTCTCCTTCGGTCCATACGTGAGCCACTGGTCCGCCATCGGCGGCGCGCGTTTCATCGGCGCGCTCTCGCTCGCGGGCGGAGGCATGAATTCCGAGCAGCGTCTGCGCACCCTCATTGACAATCGCTGCACGGTCCTCGTCTCAACTCCGACCTACGCTCTTCATCTAGCGCAGGTCGCACGCGAGTGCGGCATCAATCTAAGCGACAGCGCGGTGCGACTCACTATTCACGCGGGCGAACCCGGCGCGAGCGTGCCCAATGTCAGAAAGCAGATTGAAGCGGCCTGGGGCGCAAGATGCTACGACCACGCGGGCGCGACCGAAGTCGGCGCGTGGGCCTTCGACTGCGAAGCGCAGGACGATGCGATTCATCTCAACGAAGCGGAATTTATTTTCGAGTTAATCGAGATTGAGAGAGGCGCAGTCGTTTCTCTTGAAGATGCTCTCGCGGAAGAGGCGCGCGGCGAACTCGTCATCACCAACCTGGGCCGCGCGGGGATGCCCGTGCTGCGCTATCGCACGGGCGACCTTGTTGAACTGACTGTTGAGCCTTGCGCCTGCGGGCGTTCCTTCGCGCGCATCAAGGGCGGCGTCATCGGACGCGCCGACGACATGCTCATCGTGCGCGGCGTCAACCTCTACCCGAGCGCGATTGACAACCTGCTCCGCAGCCTGCCCCAAATCATCGAATACGAAGTCACGATTCGTCGCCTCAAAGGCTTGGACGACCTGCTCATCAAGATTGAAGCCGACGACGCGCAACCATTCGCACAGATAGAACTTGCCATCAAGGAAGCCTTCCGCGCACAGTTCGCCCTCCGCGTCACCATCGAACAAGCCCCGCGCGATAGCCTCCCCCGCTACGAATTCAAAGCGCGAAGATATAAGAGGGAGGAGCCAGAAGCCAGGAGCCAGGAGCCAGAATGAAAAGCATGCTATCGCTTCTCTTCTGACTCCTGGCTCCTGTTGCTTTCAGCTTCTAGTCAATTGACGATACTTGATGCGGTGGGGTTGGTCTGCGGCGGCTCCGAGTCTGGCCTTGCGGTCGGCTTCGTAATCCGAATAGTTGCCCTCGAACCAGACGACCTTGCTCTCGCCCTCGAAGGCCAGGATGTGCGTGGCGGTGCGGTCGAGGAACCAGCGGTCGTGGCTGATGACGACGGCGCAGCCCGCGAAGTTTTCGAGAGCCTCTTCGAGCGCGCGCATCGTGTTGACATCAAGATCGTTCGTCGGCTCGTCGAGCAGGAGCACGTTCGCGCCCTCCTTGAGCATCTTCGCCAGGTGGACGCGATTTCTCTCGCCGCCGGAGAGCGTGCCTATCTTTTTCTGCTGGTCCGAGCCTGAGAAGTTGAAGCGACCGACGTAGGCGCGCGAGTTGACCTGCCGCGCGCCGAGTTGGACCACGTCCAGGCCGTCCGATATCTCTTCCCAGATATTCTTATCCGCATCCAGCGCGTCGCGGCTCTGGTCCACATATGCGAGCTTGACCGTCTCGCCTACGCGAATAGAGCCTGCGTCCGGCTGCTCCTGCTCCGTAATCATCCTGAAGAGCGTCGTCTTGCCCGCGCCGTTTGGACCAATAATTCCGACGATGCCGCCGGGCGGCAGCGCAAAAGTCATCTTGTCAACCAGCAACCGCTCGCCATAAGCCTTGCTCACATCATTGGCCTCAATCACGACGCTGCCGAGGCGCGGGCCGGGCGGAATATAAATCTCCAATTCCTGGGCCTGCTTTTCGTTCTCCTGGCTGAGCATGGATTCGTAAGAGTTGATGCGCGCCCTGGACTTCGCGTGACGACCTTTGGGAGACATGCGTATCCACTCAAGCTCACGCTGCAAGGTCTTCTGTCTCTCCGTCTCTGACTTCTCTTCCTGTTGCAGCCGCGCCTGCTTCTGCTCAAGCCATGAAGAATAGTTGCCGTGCCAGGGGATGCCCTGCCCCCTGTCGAGTTCCAGAATCCACCCGGCCACGTTATCAAGAAAATAACGATCGTGCGTCACGGCGATGACCGTGCCCTGATATTTTTGCAGGTGCTGTTCGAGCCACGCGACGGACTCCGCGTCCAGATGATTGGTCGGCTCATCGAGCAGGAGTATGTCAGGCTTTTGCAACAGTAGACGACAGAGCGCGACGCGCCTGCGCTCGCCTCCCGAAAGAACCTTGACGGGCGTTGGCCCAGGCGGGCAGCGCAACGCATCCATCGCCAACTCAAGCCGCGAATCCAAATCCCAGGCATCCGCCGCGTCCAACTTATTCTGGACCTCGCCCTGGCGTTCGAGCAGTTGGGCCATCTCGTCGTCGGACATCGGCTCGGAAAACTTCTCGTTAATCGCCTCATACTCTTTGAGCAAATCAACGGTCTCCTGCGCGCCCTGCTCGACCGTTTCGCGCACGGTCTTCGTCTCGTCCAGCCTCGGCTCCTGCTCAAGATAGCCGACCGTGTAACCGGGAGAGATGACGGTCTGCCCGTTAAACTCCTTATCCACTCCCGCGAGAATCTTCAGCAGAGAGCTTTTGCCCGAACCGTTGAGACCGATGACGCCAATCTTCGCGCCGTAAAAGTATGAGAGGTAGATGTCCTTGAGGACCGCACGCTTATCGTAATTCTTGCCGACTCCGATCATGGAGTAGATGACTTTGTTGGGTTCTGTGCTCACTATTATTTTCCTGTTTGTGATGTTGAAGGGTTGATACTGATGACGACGGATTTTGACGCGGGCGTGTTGCTCTTTTCCGCGACGCTGCGAAGCGCGACGAGCATGTTTGCTTCCGGGAAGTAGGTCGCGGCTGAACGGCGAGGGATGCTGTAGGGCACGACGATGAAGCGGCGCGCGTGTCTCTCTTCGCCTTCAAAGTGGCTCGTCAGGTCAACGACCTGCCCGGCGGCGAGTCCCGCCTCATTGATGTCTTCAGGGTTGAGCAGGACCACTCTGCGCTCGTTGAGAATGCCGCGATAGCGATCATCCAGGCCATAGATGGTCGTGTTGAATTGGTCGTGGCTGCGAATGGTCATCATCAGAAACTGTCCGGGCGCGAGGTGGCGTCGCGGAATCTCATGGACGGTAAAGTTGGCCTTCCCCGTGGCGGTCATAAACTCGCCGTCGCGCGCAGCGTTCGGCAAGTAAAAGCCGCCGGGCTGGCGTACGCGAAGATTGTAATCCTCAAAGCCCGGAATGACCTTTTCAATCGCCTCACGAATGAGGTCATAATCAGCGACCATCGCCTCCCAATCAACCTTGCTCTTCTCAACGAGCGTGGCGCGCGCTAACCTTGCGACAATCGCAGGCTCGCTCAAGAGTTCATCCGATGCAGGCTCAAGACTTCCCCTCGAAGACTGGACCACTCCCATAGAATTTTCCGTGCTGACGAATTGTGGACCAGTAGCCTGCCTGTCAACTTCCGTGCGGCCCAGGCACGGCAAGATTAAAGCCTGGCGTCCCGTAATCAAGTGCGCGCGGTTGAGCTTGGTGGAGACCTGCGCGGTCAACGCGCAATGCCTGAGCGCGTCGGCTGTGTACTCGGTGTCCGGCGTCGCGGAAAGAAAATTGCCGCCGAGCGCGAAGAAGACTTTCGCCTTTCCCGCGTGCATCGCCTTGATGGATTCCACCGTGTCGAGGCCGTGATGACGCGGCGGCTCAAAGTCGAAGGCTTGGGCCAACTGGTCCAGGAATGCTTCCCTCGGTCTCTCCCAGATGCCGACGGTCCTATCGCCCTGCACGTTGCTGTGACCGCGCACGGGGCAGAGGCCCGCGCCCCGTTTGCCGACCTGCCCGCGCAGGAACATCAGGTTGGCTATCTCCTGTATGTTGGCGACGGCGTTCTTGTGCTGCGTCAGACCCATCGCCCAGCAGAAGATAGTTCGTTGAGAGTCCATCATCACCCGCGCGGCCTCACTTATTTGCGCGCGCTCGATGCCGCTCTCCTCAATGATGACTTCCCAACTGACGCTCTTGAGCGCGGACGCGAAACTCTCGAAGCCAGTTGTCTTCTCCGCGATGAATTTATGGTCCAACACTTCGCCCGGACGACGCTCCTCCTCTTCTAGCATCTCCTTCATGATGCCTTTGAGAAGCGCGACATCACCGTTGATACGCACTTGCAGAAAGAGGTCAACCAACGCGGTCCCGCCGCCGACCCAGCCGGATATTTCCTGCGGGTGCTTGAAGCGAGTCATGCCGGTTTCGGGAAGCGGGTTGATGTGGACCAGCTTGCAGCCTCTGCGCTTGGCTGCTTGCAGCGAGGTCAGCATGCGCGGGTGATTGGTTCCCGGATTCTGTCCGATGACGAAGATGGCTTCCGCTTCGTTGAAATCTTCGAGCGTGACCGTGCCCTTGCCGATGCCTATGCTCTCGGTCAACGCGGAGCCGCTCGATTCGTGGCACATGTTGGAACAGTCCGGCAGATTATTGGTCCCGAACTGACGAACGAAAAGCTGGTAGAGAAAGGCGGCCTCGTTGCTGGCCCGGCCCGAAGTGTAAAAGATGGCTTCGTCCGGCGTGGCGAGCGCATTCAACTCGCGCGCGATGAGGGCGAAGGCTGCGTCCCACTCAATCGCCTCGTAATGTTGCGCGCCCTCACGCAAGACGAAGGGGCGAGTCAGTCGTCCCTGTTGGCCCAACCAGTAATC
>JAXDFO010000225.1:0-5736 GCA_034665545.1 Blastocatellia bacterium | reverse complement strand
CTCTGTGTCCTCTGTGCCTCTGTGGTGAAAATAATCTAGAGGGTGAAGTTGAAGCTGATGTAACCGGCGACGCGGACGGGCTGGCCGTCTACCATCGTGGGTTGAAATTTCCAACGCTTCGCCGCGTCAACCGCCGCCTGTCTCAACATCTGCGGGCCGCTCGTGCGCTGCACGGTCTCGACCACGCCGTTCTCGTTAATGACTAAGTAGACCGTCACCACTCCCGTCAAGCGCACGTTCCTAGCCGTCGCCGGATACAGGGGATTAACTTTTTGCGTCGCCTTATCAATCAGCGAACCGACATCCACGAGTTGGCCGCCCGCAGTCGAGCCAGCATCGCCGCCAGCCTTCTTCCCGGAAGTTGTGCCCGGCTGCGACGCGGGCGCGGATGAAGAAGGAGCAGCAGATGACGGCGGCGTTGAAGATGAAGAATTGGAAACGGTATTGCCGGAATCGTTCGCGGGGGCGACGGGCTTGCGATTGGCGTTGCCTGCGCGTTTGGTGTTGGTTGTTGATGAAGAGGATGCTGTTCCGGGATTACCGGTCCTGGCCGCTCCCGCAGGAATGTTGGTGGGGATTTGTCGGCCCGCTAAGACGGGGCTGATGGAAGCGATGCGAGTTTCCGAGGCGGCCAGTCTTTGCCTGGCGTTGGTGAACTCCTGCTGCCATAGCTGGCGGTCGTTGTCATCCTTCGCCACAGTCGCACGCACGCTCGCCACCTCTTCAAGCAAGGCGATGGCATCGGTACTCTTGGCGGTCTCGCGGCCCATCTCTGTGGCCTGTGTGGCGATGAGTTCGAGCAATGCGCGCAGGCGTTCAAGGTCTGATTGCGCTTCGGGCGGCAATCCCTTATCAGCGATGTTGATGCCGAACTCCCTGTAACGCTCTATGTGATGGCGCGCGCCGTTGACGGTCTGACCTGCGAGCGCGAAGTAGGACTGGACGGAACTTTCCTGCGCGGGCGAGCGCGCCTTGAAAGTGTCCGTCAGCAGAGCGTCCGCGCGCGCGTAGTCGCCCTCTTCCAGGTAGACGTTCATCAACATGACGCGCGCGACATCGCGCACGGATTCATCCGTCGCGGTGGTGCGTATGTTGTCTAGCTCTGAGGCGGCGGCGGCGAGTTTATGCGCGGCGGCCAGTGCGCGCGCGTGCGCGATGCGCGTCTCGGATGGGTCCGGCGTGGCGGCGGCGGCAGCATCCGTCGCGGTCGCGTTCGGCGTGGAGGCTTGCGCGCGTACGCTCGCACACGTTGCGGCCAGCATCAGCAGCAATCCCAGGACGAGAATTGCGCTATCGTTCTTGCATATATTTGGACCAGGAAACTTACCCTTCACTATTTGTAACTCCATAAATACAAAAGCGAGCATAAGAGAGGCTCGCTTGTGGGCACAACACAAATTGACTACCCACATATTATGGCCTTTGGACGGGCTCACGGGCAAGCCGGGTTGGCTGGCCGCGCCCTATTTTGTTCCTGTTGACGGGGCTAGGCTCTGAATAATACGCGTGCGAAAGACGCGCGCGCGGGCTTTAATATCATCTTCGTCGAGAGTTAGCAACCTGCGGTCGCGCATGATGACGCGTCCCTCCACGATGACCGTGCGCACGTCCCCGGCCTTCGTCGCGTAAACGAGGTCTGAATAGATGTTGTAAGCGGGCGTCTGGTTGAGCGAGTCCAGGTCCACGATAACGAGGTCCGCGCGCTTTCCTGTTTCGAGCGAGCCGATGGAGCGTTCCATGTGCAGGGAGCGCGCGCCGCGAATCGTCGCCATCTCGAAAGCTTCCAACGCCGTGACCACCTTCGGATCGCCACTAAAGACCTTATGCAGTTTGGCCGCCGTGTCCATCTCTTCCCAGATGTTCAAATCATTGTTGGAGGCCGCGCCGTCTGTCCCTATCCCGACGCTCATGTCGTCCGCGAGCATGCGCGGGACGGGCGCGACGCCGGACGCGAGTTTCATATTCGACTGCGGGTTATGAACGATGCCGACGCCTAATCGCTTGAGCAGGCCGAGTTCCTCTTCGTTGGGAAAGACGACGTGGGCGGCGATAACGTGGTCGTTCAGGAAATTGATGCGCGCGAGATAAGCGATGGGCGGCGCGCCCTTGCTCGCGGTGATGTCGCTGACTTCCTTGCGCGTTTCGGAGATGTGTATGACGATGGGCGCGCCGGTGCGGTCGGAGAACGCGCGCACGGCCTTGAGATGCTCTTCGGAGACGGTGTAGGGCGCGTGCGGCGCGATGGCCGGAACGATGAGCGGATGGCCCTTCCACTTCTTGACGAAGCTCTCTGCGTAGGCCATCGCCTCCGCGTTCGTCTTATTATCGGCGACGGGAAAATCTATCACCGTCTCTCCGAGCACGCCGCGCATCCCGGCCTTAGAGGTCTCGTCGGCGATGGCATCCTCGAAGTAATACATGTCGCAGTAGGTGGTCGTGCCGCCGCGAATCATCTCCGCGAGGCCGAGTCGCGTGCCCGCGCGGACAAACTCTTCGGTGACGTTCTTGGCCTCCGCCGGGAAGATGTACCTGGTGAGCCACTCGTTGAGGTCGAGGTCATCCGCGAGGCCGCGAAAGAGCGTCATGGGGACGTGCGTGTGCCCGTTGATGAGGCCGGGGATGATGACCTTGCCGCTCGCGTCTATGGTCTCGCGCGCGTTGTATTTCGTCTGCATCTCGGCGCGTGGGCCAATGGCCTCTATGCGCCCGCCCTTGACGGCCATCGCGCCGTCTTCTATCACGCGGCGCGAGTGGTCCATCGTCACAAACGTCCCGCCGCTCACGAGCAGGTCAACTGTGGTCATAGCCTTTGTCGGTCGCGTGCGCCTGCGCTGCGCGGACGCATCTTGAGTAGCGAAGGAGCAGAGATTGAGTGTCGTCATCAACAGAGAGACGAGAAGAAAACGCGCGTATGTAGTCATCTTCAATCAAGAGGGATTAGCAACTTCGAGTTTGAGAGCAAATGCTATCGTTCAATCATTTTCCAGAGCCGGATTCCTTCAAGAACCTCACGTCGAAGGCGCGGGGCAAGAGTTCGCTCATGCGAAAGCTTTCGGTCTCGCCGCGCAGGTTGGCGAAGATGACAGTCGCATCGCGGCAGAACTCCCAGATGATTTGCCTGCAAGTGCCGCAGGGCGGCGTCAGTTGGTCGGTATCTGCGACGACGGCGATGCGCTTGAAGCGACGCTCGCCTTCCGAGAGCGCTTTCCATATCGCCACGCGTTCGGCGCAGACCGTAAGGCCATAACTCGCGCTCTCTATGTTACAGCCCGTGTAGATTTTTCCGTCTTCAGTTTCGACCGCCGCGCCGACGCGAAAATTAGAGAAGGGCGTGACCGCACGCTCTCTCGCGGCCTGGGCCGCGTTGATGAGAGTCTGCTCCGCTTCCTCCTGCTCGACGCTCAACCTGTCCGTTTGTTCTACGCTCAACCTTTTCCTCCCATACCCTCGCTCATACTCATGGAACTCGATAGTCTTTCACGAATCTTGCCACTGATGAGGTCTATGCTGACCAGATTATGCCCGCCTTCGGGGATAATCACATCGGCGTAACGCTTCGACGGCTCGACGAACTGTTGGTGCATAGGCCGGACGGTGGCTAGATACTGCTCTATGACAGAATCAACGGTGCGCCCGCGCTCGGCCACGTCACGACGCAGGCGACGAATGAAACGTATGTCGTCCGGCGTATCCACGAAGACCTTGATATCCATCTGTTCGAGGAGCCGCGCGTCAACGAAGATGAGAATGCCTTCGATGATGACGATAGGCTTCGGCTCAATGAGCGTGGTCTCGCCCAGCCGCATGTGCGTCTTGAAATCGTAGAGCGGCAATTCAACGGAGCCGCCGGTCTTCAACTTTCTGATGTGATGGACCAATAAATCGTTGTCGAGCGCATCGGGATGGTCGAAGTTGACTTGCTGCCGGTAATCGAGCGGCAAATCTTTCAGGTTGCGATAATACGAGTCCTGCTGAATGAAAGCCACGTCGCCCGCATTCACAGATTCCAGAATGCGATTCGCCACGGTCGTCTTGCCGGAACCGGTCCCGCCGCAAATACCTATAATCATAATTACTGCAATTTCGGGATGACGCGGCGCAGCAGTTCTTTGAACGTGTCGTGGACGCGCACTCCCGTTTCCATAACTTCCTGATGATTAATCTGCTCGCCGACGACGACGCCCGCCGCCATGTTGGTGATGCAGGAGATGCCTAGCACTTTGATGCCCATCTGGCGCGCGGCAATCGCTTCGGGGACGGTGCTCATCCCGACGGCGTCCGCGCCCAGGATGCGCAGCATGCGTATCTCTGCTGGCGTCTCGTAACTCGGACCCGAAAGCGCGGCGTAGATGCCGCGACGCAGTTCGAGTCCCATCGCGTGCGCCTCTTCCACGGCTGTCTCCTGATAATCGCGCGCGTAGACTTCAGTCATATCCGGGAAGCGTTCGCCGTAGCGCGCATCGTGCGGGCCGCGCAGAGGGTTGACGCCCATCAGGTTGAGATGGTCGCTGATGACCATCAACGCGCCCTGGTCGAAGGAGATGTTGATGCCGCCCGCCGCGTTCGTCAGGACGACGGACTTGATGCCGAGCGCGCCGAAGGTCCGCACGGGGAAGATGACTTCATCGAATGAATATCCTTCGTAGTAATGAAAGCGTCCCTGCATCGCCACCACGGGCACGCCCTCGACGCGACCGAGGACCAACTTGCCCGCGTGCCCTTCGACGGTCGAACGAGAGAAGCCGGGTATCTCTTCATAGGCGATAGCCTGCGCGTCCTGCAATTCGTCAGCGAACGCGCCGAGACCACTGCCGAGCACGAGGGCGACGCGCGCATCCTCGCTCCCACGCGCGCGAATCACACGCGCCGCATGCTCCGCCCTCGCGTAAAGAGTAGAACTGTCGAACTCTTCAGTCATACTCATCTTTCCTTCTGGTATGGTTGGCCCAGGGCGCGCGGCGCTCTTGAGAGACCGATAAATCCGGCCAGGACCACCATCGTCAAAACGTATGGGATAATCTGTATGTACTCGACGCGTATGTTCGGGATGACGCCCTGCATCTGTATGGCGATGGCTTCGGCGAAGCCGAACAGGAGGCACGCGAGCATCGTTTGCACGGGCCGCCACTTGCCGAAGATGAGCGCGGCGAGGGCGATGAATCCGCGTCCCGCAGTCATGTTGCGCGTGAACAATGAAGACTGGCCGATGGAGAGATACGCGCCGCCGATGGCCGCCAGCGCGCCCGAGAGCAGGACCGCCGTATAACGTATGCGGGCCACGCTGATGCCAGCCGTGTCCGCCGCCTCCGGGTTCTCACCGACCGCGCGCAGGCGCAGGCCGAAGGGCGTGCGATAGAGCACGTACCAGATAATCGGAACGAGAGCGAAGGCGATAAGTATCGGCAGCGACGGAATCCAGATGAAGGGCGAAGAGTTTGGCAGCCATGAATACCAGTTGAGGTTTTCGCGCGGAATCTGCGGCGTCGCGCCCGTCGAGTCGAACAGCGCGCCGCTCAACAGCGCGGGCACGCCGAGCATCAAGATGTTAATCGCCGTTCCGCTCACCACCTGATCCGCCCTGTACTGTATGCACGCCAACGCATGCAAGAGCGCGATGAACATCCCGGCGGCAATCGCCGCCAAGAGGCCGACCCAGGGGCTGCCCGAATAATGCGTGACGGTCGCGGCGGTGAACGCGCCCGCCAGCATCAATCCTTCGAGCGCGATATTGATGAT
>JAXDFO010000224.1:0-12799 GCA_034665545.1 Blastocatellia bacterium | reverse complement strand
ACAGTTAGGGGCAACCAATCGGTTGCCCCTAAGTTATTAATAATGTTTGGTACACCCGGAAGGACTCAAACCTTCGACCTTCTGATCCGAAGTCAGACGCTCTATTCAACTGAGCTACGGGTGCTCGTGATGCTCCGCGAAATTATATACGGCGAGAAAACGTTTGACCAAGCGTTCAGGACTTGGGCGTGGCGGGGGTCGTGCTGCCGCCCGGCGCGGGGGTGGCTCCGGCCTGGAGTTTCTGTCGTATGTAGCGGACCATTTCGTTCATCTCTTCGGGCTTGAGTTTGTCTTTGAAGGCGGGCATGCCCTCGCCGCCTTTGGTAATCTGCGTGACGTAATGCTCGTCGGATGCCTTCAACGAATGGCCTTCGACGAGGCTCGGCACTTTCAGTTTCTTGCCCTCTATCGCCACGACCCCGCCCTTGCCCGCATCTCCATGACAGATGGCGCAGTTCTGTCCGTAAATAGCGTTGGCGTGCGCGAACTCGTCGGCGGCGGGCGAGGGACTGGCCGCGCTGGTCGCAGTGCGCGCGGGCGAAGTGTTGGATGCAGGAGTCGCGGTCGTGACCGTTGTCTGGTTGCTGTTCGTGGTGCTATTGCAGGCGATGGCGAAGAGCGCGAGCGAGGAGATGATAAGTGCGAGCTTGATAGATTTCATCCGTTCGTTTCTCCGGTCAAGTTTCCAAATGATGACTGATGCTTTAGAGCGTGCGAGAGTATAACAGGGAAGCGCGGAAAAATAGAAGTCAGGAGGCAGTGACCAGTGGACAGAAAAGATGGCTTGTCTGTTCTGTTTACTGATTACTGCTTTCCTTTCTTGAGGGAGGCGACCCATTCGGAGATTTGTCGTTTTTCTTCGGGGGTGAGTTTGTCTGCGAAGGATTTCATGGGCGGCTTGAGGCCGTAGGCCGTCGGGTCGTCGAGGATGGCGATGAGGTCTTCGACGGTCCTGTGGGGCTTGGAGGAGACGCCGGTTAGTTTGGGGAAGATGGAGAAGCCCTGGCCGCGCGTGCCGTGGCAGTTGGCGCAGTTTTTGAGATAGGCGTCGGGCGCGGATGAAGTTTTTATTGGACCAGCAACTGCGGGAGCATTGCTGTTTGATGATGAAGAGTTTGCTATCTCGCCGTTCCCGGCGGCGCGCGTTGGGGGGGGCGATGTCTCGTCGTCGGCTTCGCCGGAGCGTAGCCGGAGCGGCTCGAAGGGTTGGGCGCGGAAAGTTTTCTCTTCATCCGCCTGGCGTGACAGTTGGGCGCGGATGCGCGGGTCGCGGCGGTCTCCTATGTAAGCGAGCGCGGTCATGAGCGCGAAAAAGATGAGGGAGAGCGAGAGCAGCGTCGCTCCGAGTTTGCGTCCTGGGTGGTCCAATAATTTTATCTTGTGGAGCGAGTCGAGAAGGGGAAGCGCGAGCAGGCAGGCGAAAAACAGTCCGGGAAATCCGAGCGCGATGACGGAGCCTGGACGCCCAGGCAAGTATTTCAACATCTGAAAGAGCCAGAGAAACTGCAAGCCCGGACGCGGGAGGTAATCGGGCGAGACGGCTTCCGCGCTTGGCCCAAGAGGCGCGTAGAATTTTGTCGCATAGATAGCCAGCGCGAGGAAGACTAGACCCGCGCTGATGAACTGGCGCGTCGCCTGTTCGCGTCGCCATTCGTTTCGCGGCTGCGCATGGGTTGTCTCTACCTCTGCTTCATCTGGCGCGGCATCATTCGTCTCACGTTCACGAAAAATGAAGAGGCGCGCGATTGTTGTGAAGAGTATCAAGGCGGGAACGACGAGCAGGTGCATCGCGTAGAAACGCATGAGCGTGAGCGCGGAAATCTCCACGCCGCCGAGCAGCCAGCGACGCGCGAGTGAGCCTGCGAGTGGAAGCCCGCCCGCGAGACCTTCTGCCACGCGCGTCCCGAAGAAGGCGCGCGCATCCCAGGGCAGCGAATAACCGGTCGCGCCGTTTGCGAAGACGAGCAGCAGCAGGAGTATGCAAGCGGTCCAGGCGACGGGCCTGCGTTTGTAAGCCGTGCGCCAGAACAACTGCGCCAGGTGAAGCACTAGAAAGAGGGTCAGCCACTGCGAGCCGTAATGATGCAACGCGCGCAGCCAAGAGCCTGCGGGCAGGACTTTTTCGATATAGGCGACGGTCGTGTGCGCGCTCTCCGTGGACGGGACGTAGTAGAAGGCCAGCAGCGTCCCCGTCACGAACTGTAACGCGAGAAGGAGCCAGACGGCCCCGGCGGTCGTGCGCGTCCAAGCTTCGAGCCTGCTGCGCGGCTCAACGTCAAATAGCATGCCCGTCATCAACGCCAGAGTGGTCCGGGGCGCGGGCTGGCTCTCAATGGCTTGCGCTCTTGCGAGTCTCTTTTCCTGGACCATTATCCGCGCACCACGCGCTCGGCTGTGTTGTTCTCGTAACTTCTAAACTGGACCTGCAAGACGCCGTTCGCTTCGCGCGTCGGGAGCGGGTCGAGGCCGCGCCGGGCTGGTCCATTAATGCGCGCGCCGTCGGGCGCGAAGTAGCTCTCATGGCAGGGACAGGCGAAAGTGTTCTGGTCTTCACGCCAACTCACGTTACAGCCTTCGTGCGGGCACGCGGCGGTCAAGACCTGCCGCTCATGCTGCGGCAGGACATAGACCAGATGCTCCTCGAATTTACTGGACCAGCCCGCGTTGTGTTCGACGAGGATGCTGCGCATGATTGGCTTGTCGCCGGTAATCGAAGCGACGGGCGCGACATCCGTCCAGCCGGGCGTCGCCGCCTCCGCGCTCATCGGACGCAGGAAGCGAAAGGCCGCCGTGGCGATTGTCGCAGTCATGCCAGCGAGGATGGCATAAGGAAGCAGCAGTAAAAATTTTCGACGGCTGTTTGCGGGTGCGGTTTCCGTTTGCGGTGCGCGGGTCTCAATCGTGCGGGGCATAAATGCTCTTGTCCTGTTTAGTCCTTCGAGTCGAGTTGCAATCCTGAAAGGATAGACGCAGAATAAACAGCATCTATGGCGCGCATTTTATACCATCAGGTTAAACTTGCGCGACCCCTGGCACAGGCCACCCGATGCCTGAGAGGTTGAAGACGAAATGAGTAGCACTGAAGGACAAGGCCCAAACATTGACCGCGCTAAACTGCGCCTCGCCTCCCACCCGGAAGAGCGAAAAGAGCAGAGCCAGAGCCATCATCCAGCGATGCCTCGCCAGTTCGTCAACTTTACTTTCTACCGGACGCGGCCCGAATGGCACACGCTGGACCAGGAAATGAAAGAGCGGCTCAAGAAAGAGTATGTCGGCGCGTTTGAAGAGTTCAGCCGCGAAATGCTGATGCACACCTATTCGCTGGTCGGCCTGCGTTCCAATGTGGAATTCATGATCTGGCGCATAGGCTACGCCCTGGACCCTTTTCAGGAGATGACGACGCGGCTCAATCGCACGGGCATGGGCCGTTACCTGGAACCGACGCAATCGTTTCTCTCCATGACGAAGCGTTCGATGTACATAGACAAGGACAACCCGGAACACGTGGAAGACCGCCTGCATATCGTGCCCGGCAGGTCCAATTATCTCTTCGTCTACCCGTTCGTCAAAACGCGCGAGTGGTACACGCGCTCTGCGGAGCAGCGACAGGAGATGATGGACGAGCATATACGCGTCGGCTCGAAGTATAAATCCGTCAAGCTCCATACGACCTATTCGTTCGGGCTTGACGACCAGGAGTTCGTCGTCGCCTTCGAGACGGACGAGCCTGCGGATTTTCTGGACCTGGTCCAGGAATTGCGCGAATCGAAGGCGAGTTCCTATACCCTGCGCGACACGCCCATGTTTACCTGTCGGCAGCGCACGCTGACGGAGTGCCTGGACGCGCTCGGTTAAGCGCGGTTCGTAAATCAGCAAACCTCGCGGAAACTGTTTTTATGATAGAGGCTCTTGTAGGCATCATCTTCGCCGTTTGTTTCGTGACCTTCTACTTCGTTGTCTCCATGTTGCGGCGTCGCGGCGAGCGGGACGGCGCGCGCTGGTCCGAACTCTACCCGCCAGCCCTGCGCGGCGTGAATCAGGTCGAACCGCAAACGAAACTCTTCAAGACCACGGACGAGATGAGCCGTCATCATCATCAACTGCCTGCGACCGGCGCGACCGCCCCGAAGATGACGAAGGCCGGGCAGGGCCAGCCCGGTGAGAAAACTTAGAGCGATGATGACGACAAAGGTCGCGCGAAAATTTTTAATTAGCGGAGGAGTGCAAGGGGTCGGCTATAGATTCTTCGCCCAACGTGCCGCCGCGCGTCATCAAGTTTTAGGCTATGTGCGCAATCTGCCTGACGGGCGCGTAGAAGCTTTAGCAGAAGGTCACGCCGAGAGCGTGGAGTCTTTCAAACATGACCTGGCGACCGGACCAGCCTTCGCCAACGTCGAACACATCGAAGAGATTAACGTCGAACCAACCGGAACCTATTCTCTATTTCGCATCGAAAGGTAAAGCAGACTCCAGAAGTCAAAAGCAAGAAGTCGGAAGGAAAGTTATTCAACCGCTTTTCTTCCGGCTTCCGGCTCCTGACGCCTGACTCCTAAAGATTATGGATGACCTCAAAACTTTAATCCGCGAAGTGCCGGATTTTCCGAAGCCCGGCATTAACTTTTACGACATCACGACCTTGCTCAAGCATCCGTCCGGATTACGCCGCACGGTGGACGCGCTCGCCGCGCAGTTTGAGGGCGCGAAGGTTGACACGGTCATCGGCATCGAAGCGCGCGGCTTTATCTTTGCGCCCGCGCTCGCCTATCACCTCGGCGCGGGCTTCGTCCCGGTGCGCAAGCCGCGCAAGCTTCCGGCGGAGACCGCTTCCATCTCATACGACCTGGAATACGGACAGGACACCTTAGAGATTCACCGCGACGCCGTCGGCAAGGGCTGCAAGGTTATCATCGCCGACGACCTCCTCGCAACCGGCGGCACGGCCAAAGCCGTCACCAGTTTAGTGGAACAACTGGGCGGCGAAGTCGCGGGCCTGGTCTTCGTCGTCGAACTGGAATTCCTGCCCGGACGCAAAAAGCTGGAAGGCTACGACGTGCGCTCCCTCATCAAGTATCAATCCTGAGCGCGCTGGACTCAGCCGCGCCGGGTCTGTTAATTTTGTCTCAGTGTGCTCCCGTAGCTCAGTTGTATAGAGCGTCCGCCTCCTAAGCGGAAGGTCGCGCGTTAGAGTCGCGCCGGGAGCACCATCAAAATCAAATGGCCTGCGCGGGCTGCCTGGAATATTCGTCGCTCACTCCATACGCGTCCCTGCTTTCCTATTTTCACTCTTATCACAAGCTACTTCGGTTGGTAACAGAATGTCGCGGCGGGCGTGCGCCTGCGTGCCTCTTGCTCGTCCCAGATGAGTGTGCCGAGGGGTTTGCCGAGGGCCAACTTGACCGCCGAGTCTCCGATGATGGGCGGGCGGGGAAAGCATCGGACGTAGAGTGGTCCATTAATATTGCGGGCGGCGGCGATGAGTTGCTCGGTCGGTCGCGCGCGTTCTAAGAACTGTTGTCGTTTCCTGGTCCAGAGAAAATAGATGTTGTGGATGAGGATGATGATTAAGATGGCCGCCGGTATCCAACGGCGCGCGGGGCCGTAGCGCGCGCGCAAGGCGACGATGGCCGCGCCGACGATGAGAGAGAGGCCCGCGCTTGCCAGGTAGATTTGACGGCTGGGGATGCGGTGAACGTATGCGACGAACATGTATGGCGTGAGGCTGATGCCTATCCAGATGAGAGCGACGCGCAAGAGTCCTTGAGAGGCTCGCCATGCGAGCAGCGCGATGATGGAGAGCAAACCCCAGAACCAGAAGAGCGCGAAAAAGCTCTTGGACCATGTGAGCCAGAACGGCGCGCTTAAGACAAAGCTTCCGTCATGAAAGCGAAATGAATAGCTGCGAGTCAGGAAGACGGAGAGGATGCTCAACGCCGCCAGCAGCGCGAATGGAATGAGGTGGACCATGAGACGCATCTTTCGTTCGGGCAGCAGCAGGGGCAGAGAGAGCAACGGGACGAAGATGACTGCGGATTCCTTCGAGAGCAGGGCGAGGGTGAAGAAACAGAGCGAGGCGAAGCGCCAACGCCAGCGCGCGCGTTTCTGGTCCAGAAAGTTGAGCCAGCAGAGCAGCGAGAGCATCCCGAACAGGAAGAGCAGCAGTTCGTTGCAGGCGGAATACCACATGATGGCTTCCTGGTGGCCCTCGTAGACGGCGAAGAAGGCCGCGCTCCAAAAGCTCACGCGCCGCCCGATGATGGGCCAACCTCCGAGCGCGTAGAGCAACCAGCAATTGCAAATGTGCAGGAGCAGTCCGGCAGCATAAAAGGC
The DNA here is from genome assembly GCA_034665545.1 of Blastocatellia bacterium. Classification (GTDB taxonomy): domain Bacteria; phylum Acidobacteriota; class Blastocatellia; order Pyrinomonadales; family Pyrinomonadaceae; genus DASYML01. The sequence continues at coordinate 6,472 of JAXDFO010000224.1, read as the reverse complement.
CCAGGGCCGGAGTCCGAAGATGCGCTCTATCCAGTGGGAGAGGATGAAGGTCGTCGCGCGCACGCGTTGCACGCCGTCCCCGGCCATCTGCGTCCATCCGCTCACTGGTCCATAAACGCGGGCCAGTTCGATGTTCGGGTAATCATCTTCGATGAAGGGTTGAGATAAGGCCGGAAGATACGAGACGAGGGCGAGGAGCGCGAGCGAGGCCAGGATGAAGAGTTGATGAGAGGTCCGCGCAAGGCTCTTCGACGCACTTTCTTCGTGCCTTGAGTCGGGCGATGTCATACGTCTAAGAAACGCGAGCGAACGTCCGCGCCGGGAAGCATGCAGGCGTCGTGCTTGCCGAAGAGCTTGTAACGATATTTGGCAAACAGGTCGTAGAAAAAATCCCTCAAGGGCGCGGGCATGATGTGGAAGACGAGGAAGAGTTTCCACGCTCCGCCGAGGTACGAGGCGAGGCGCAGCGCCGCGCTTGAGCGCACGAAGACGCGTTCCTCCTGACCATCAGTTGAGCTTTCCAGGACGACTACGGAATCTATCTTCTCTAGAAACGAATAACGGGCCTTGACCGCCATGCCGTAATCGCTCTGCAAGGCGGCGAAGCGCAAAGTCTTCTTCCGGTCATGGTCCAGAATCAACTGCACGCTCTTATTGCAAAAGCCGCAGACTCCATCGTAGAGCATGACCGGATGATTTGTGCCAGCATCTTTCATATGAAGCTCTTAACAGGCAACGAAACGGAAGGTAAACGGCGCGCGCGCGGATGTCAACAGGTGGAACGTGCGATAAGCTTTTCATAGAGCGGGACCACCCATTGGTCCGCCAGGCGGCGCAATGCGTTCGTCGCTTCGAGCCTTTTTTCCTCCGTGTCATCCTTGAAGGTGAGCGTGGGAGTCTTGGCGTCAAACCTGGAGGCGAGGCGCATGCGCTCTATCTCGTCCGCGTTATAAGAGAGTTTGAAAAAGTCTGAGAGAGAAGAGAAGACGGACTCCGGCAGTTGCCTGTAATTGACGAAGAGGCCGTTCCCGCTCTCATAGTTTCGCAGGGCCGCATCGCAGAAGAGGGCCAGCACGCGCGCGCCGTATTCATCAAGCGTCATCTGTCCGAGGGCAGATATGTCCAGCCCTAACAATGCCGGGCGGACAGAGCCTGGCAGCAACTGGCCTCCCCTATTTCTCTCGTGCGAGACCATCACCTCCAACGGGTCACGATAAACGAAAATCCAGGGCACATCCGGAAAGGCGCGGCGGATAAGCGGCAGGTCCAGCGTCTGCCAGGCATGGAACTTGATGAAGAGACGACTCTCCGTCGCATGGCGTCGTTGGCCCAACGCGTTCAGCATCGCGCGAAACCATGCGAGGCGTTCATCATCCGTGATGGCCGGGTCGCGCAGGTGCGCGCGCAAGATAGTGTCAATCGGCGGCGCTTCGGAAATGACTATGTTGCTCGGAAGCGCGGCCAGCATTTGCGAGATGAGGGTCGAGCCGCAACGCGACATGTGAAAGATAAAGCCGCTCGGAGCGATGCCCTGCGAGATTGATTCCAGGTCCAGTAAAGCTTCGATGGGCGTCTGGCGGCGAAAGAGTTGGTTGAACGGATGATGCATGGCCTGCCCTGTGGTCTGCTCGAAGAAAGGCTCTGTGAAACGCTTTTCTTCCAGGAGAATCCAGTCCACCTGCGGGCGCGACTGCCGCCAGAAGACGCGTATGGGCGTCCAGCCAGAGAGGTGTCCGGCCTCCATCATTGCAGCCACCTTTCAATCCACGCGCGCTGGTTGGCCCGCAAGGCTTCCGCCACGTCTTCGGTCGTAAAACTAAAGCCGCGCTCTGCTCCCAACTGCTGCGTCAGGGCGATGAACTGTTCGCGGTCGGAGATGGCCCGCAACTGCCTTTGAAGGGCGGGGTCTCGCAGGACCGCTTGCCGAAACTGCTCGAAGTTTTCTTGAGACATCGCAGAAGCTTTCCCGGAGTCTACAGCGTGCGCGTGACTTTCGAGAGCGAGCGGGGCGCGTCCGGGTTCAAGCCCTTCGCGTCGGCCAGGAGCGCGGCGAAGAGTTGGCCCGGAATGATGTAGGGAATCGGAGAGAGAAACTCTCCTATCTCCGGCGGCATGCGTATCGCGCGCGTTGACATGCGCGCGGTCTCTTCGTCGCCGGTGATGAGCAGAGTGTCAGCGTGCAACTCGCTTAACCGGTCCATTAATACCTTGACGCCGTCGAGGGTGATGCCCGGCGGGGCGAAGAGGATGATGGGAAAATGACGCTCGACCATCGCCAGTGGGCCGTGAAAAAAGTCTGCGGAAGAGAAACGTTCAGCCACGACGTAGCAGGTCTCCATCAACTTGAGCGCCATCTCGTAGGCGTTGGCGTAGATGAGACCACGGCCCACCACCACGCAGTTTTCCATGAAGACGTAACGCTCCACTAGCTCGCGTATCTCGTCTTGTAGCTCAAGCGCGCTCGCGGCCAATTCAGGGATGACTTCGTAATCGAACCTCGCCGCGCCCTCGTTCAGCGCGGACGCGAGCATGTAGAAGAGGAGCAGTTGGCCCGTGTAAGTCTTCGTCGCCGCGACGGAACGCTCGCGCCCGCCGTGCATGAGCAGCGTCTCGTCAACGAGTTGGACCATTGACGAGGCGGCCTCGTTGGTGATGCCGACCGTGTAGGCTCCGCAGGCGCGCGAGTGTTCGAGAACCTGGTTGATGTCCTCGCCCTCGCCCGATTGCGAGACGCCTATGACGAGCGCGCGCTCTAATTTTAACTGCGCGCCGTAGAGCGTGTGGACCGACGGCGCGGAGAGCGAGACGGGAATGCCCGTGGCGATTTCCAGCAGGTAACGCCCGAAGAGAGCGGCGTTGTCGGAACTGCCGCGCGCCACCAGCACTATCAAATCAACATCGCGCCCGCGCAAAAATGTGCCCAGCCGCGCGACCTTCCCGCGTTCCTCAGCAATCGTTTTGCCCAACGCGGTCGGCTGCTCCGCAATCTCCGCCAGCATCAATGACATTCTTAAAAGTTTCCTTTAGACCTACGGGATTATACGATAGCTTTCATCTAACGTCAGAGTGGCAAGCGGCTTCACCTGGTCTATAATCAAAAAGCAGTTGCGAAAATCTCTCTCGGATGGTGAAAAGTGGCGGAAGCGATGAAGCAAAGAAAAGTTGTGAGGCTCGGAGAAGTGGCGCGGGCGTTGAACGGGACGCTGGCGGGCGATGAGGATGCGCCCGTCACGGACGTGACGCATGATTCGAGGCAGGCGCGCGAGGGGTCTCTCTTCGTCGCGGTGCAGGGCGCGCATCTGGACGCGCATGGTTTTGTGGACGCGGTGATGGAGCAGGGCGCGGCGGGCGTTATCTCGGAGCGCGTCGTGCCGCAGGACTTCGGCGGCGGGTGGATACAGGTGGCGGAAGCGCGGCGCGCGATGGCACTGGCGGCGGCGTTGGTCCACGGGCATCCGTCGCGCGAGTTGAAACTTGTCGGCATCACGGGGACCAACGGGAAGACGACGACGACCTATCTAGTGGCGGCCATCGCCAAGGCCGCAGGCGAGAAGGTGGCGATGACGACGACGGTCGAGTATAGCGTCGGTGATGAGAGCATCAAGGCCGAGCGGACGACGCCGGAAGCGACGGACATGCAGCGACTGCTGCGCAGGGCCGTCGAGGCCGGATGCCGCACGGCGGTCATGGAATCCTCTTCGCAGGCGATAGACTTGCATCGTTGCGACGCGCTCTCTTACAGCGTCGCGGTCTTCACCAACCTGACGCGAGACCATCTGGATTATCACGGCACGATGGATAACTACTTCGCGGCCAAACGCAAGCTGTTCGACGGCGGACTGGGAACGCCGCCGCGCGCCTCCGTCATCAACGTTGACGACGAGCGCGGCGCGCAACTGGCGCGAGAACTTGAGAGCGATGGAGCGCGCGTCGTGAGTTATGCTTTGAATGAGAAGGCGGATGTGACGGCGTTCGATGTCAGGCACACGCTCGACGGGATGCGATTTCGCCTGAGCACTCCGTTGGGCCAACGCGATTTACATTCGCCGCTTGTCGGTCGCCCGCACATCTATAATATTCTGGCGGCGGTGGCGAGCGGTCTCGAACTCGGTTACGACGTGGACGTTATCGCGCGTGCGATAGAGACCTGCGCGGGCGCGCCGGGCCGCTTCGAGCGCGTGCCGCACGAGGGAGACTTCGCGGTCGTCGTTGACTATGCACACACGGATGACGCGCTGCTCAACGTCCTGCGCACGGCGCGCGAAGTGACGCAAGGGAGAATCATCACGGTCTTCGGTTGCGGCGGCGACCGCGACAGGTCCAAGCGCGCGCCGATGGGAGAGGCCGCCGCATCCTTGAGCGATATAGTGATTCTCACTTCGGATAACCCGCGCACGGAAGACCCGGAAAGAATTTTCGCGGACGTTGAGGCGGGCATGAGAGAGACGACCAAGCCTTATGAGAAGATAGCGGATCGTCGCCAGGCCATCACGCGCGCGATAGCCGAAGCGCGCACGGGCGACCTCGTTTTAATCGCTGGCAAGGGACACGAGGACTACCAGATTATGGGCAGGGAAGTCTTCCACTTTGACGATAAGGAAGTGGCGCGCGAAGCCCTCGCGGCGAAGAGTTCGAGTTGAAATGGCGAATAGAGGAAGGGCGTTTCTCATCAACGCTCATCATTACATAAAGGCGCGAACATTCACACTCATCCCCGCGCGTGTGATGTTGTGGTTGCAAGATTTTATTTTAGCCCCCCGACCTGCTTTGAAAGTTGCTCGATGCGCTGTTTCGCTCCCGTCTGGTCCATGCCTAACATATAGGGATACCCGTCCTTATAGGCTTGCAGAGCTTTCTGATAGTCTCCGACCTCTTCGTATAAACGTCCTAAACTTACTAAGGCTATGCCTATCTCAGACGTGATGTTTGCCGCGCGGAAGACCGTGAGGGCGTCTTGCATGGCGGCGATAGCATTCATGTTTTCGCCCGCATAGTATAGGGCATAAGCGGATTGACGGAGCGCGAGGGCTTCACTCCTGGCGTCTCCCAAATCATGGTAGACCTTGCTCGCCTCAGAATAATAGACTGCGGCCTCACGCATTACTTTGCTAATCTTGTCGCTCTGCTCTTTGGACAGATCCTTACGCAAGGGCATTTCGAAGATCGTGCTAAGCGTGTGAAAATATAACCTGAGAACATCAGTATATTTCTTGTAATATATTTCCCCCAGACTATTGAGGGTGGACGCGTATAGCTTCCGGTCTCCTGTCAGTTGAGATGTCTCGACGGCCTTTTTGAAATAGCCATCTGCTTTCAGTCCATCTTCTAAGTTCAAGACGATTTGACCAGCCCCCACATAGGCCGAAGCGGCTTCGGAATAACTGCCGTACTTTTCATATATCTCTGCCGCTTTTATATAAGAATCGTCGGCCCTTTCCTTCGTGACAGGGACGCCTGGGTTTGGTGTGGTCTGACTGGCATAGAACCCGCCGAGCAATTCGTAAGCTAATGCTTCCCCAAGAGGCTCATTGGCCTCATGATACGCCTGGCGCGCTGAGTTGAAATGTTGCAGCGCAAGCTTCCTCATTTCTTCTTTGCGCTCCTCATCAAAACCAAATGTAGTGCTTAACTGAATATAGATTTCACCGATGCGCCTGTGGGCTGAAGCCAGGCTGGATTTCCCAACCGGGTCATCGCTGTGTTGATATAGTTCCAACGCCTTCTCGAACTTTTCCAGCGCTTTCTCAGGATGTCCGCTACGGGTTACGTCAAAGGCTTCCAGATATAATCGTTCCGTGTTGGCCCGGTTTTCGGCAAGCTGTCTCTGCGCATCTGCTTCCCGTGTCTGCTTTAAAGCCTCATTCCTGGCATCCTCCGCCAATGCACTTGCTTTTTCTTCCCGCTTCAGCGCCTCTTCCGCAAGCTTGAATTGTGCATTAGCCTCTTTGCGCGCGACGGCCTCGCGGTGCGCGGATTGGACGGCCTCATCGTGCGCCTTCTTCTCGCGGGTCGCTGCCTGTACGGCTTGTCGTCCTTCGAGGGTCGCTGTGTTTGCCGCCTTCTCGGCCTGCTGTCTTCTCATCTCCGCTACATGGCGCGCCTCCGCCTCGCTTTGCGCCGCGCGCAGGGCTTCATTCTTGGCAAGCACTGCTTCCTGCCGCGCTTCTGCCTCTCGCTTTGCGGAATCCTGAGCGAGCCTGGTCTGCTCATTAGCAATCCTGGTTTGAATATTAGCTTTGATGGCGAGAACGGTGACGAGCAGCGTGAGAAGGGCGACGAGGATGAGGAGGGCGATGAGGGCGAACTGGATGCGCTTGGCGCGGGCCAGTTGTTTTTTGGTCCAACTTGGCGGCAGATGCTGTGCAATCCATTTTTCGTTGAAGACTTCTCGATAGATGGGATTGCGAACGCGGAGGATGCCGTTCTCCCTACAGACGACGCCTGAGAGTTTGAGGTGAGACTTGATGAGCGA
>JAXDFO010000223.1:0-8474 GCA_034665545.1 Blastocatellia bacterium | reverse complement strand
CTTCCTTCTGGCTCCTGGCTCCTGGCTTCTGACTCCTGCTTTCATCTTCCGTCAATCTCCTCTGTCGGGTGTGCGGCGTGGGAGCCAGAGACGAAAGCGGCTGCCCGCGCCCTGCCTGGATTCTACTGTGAGCGAGCCGCCGAGCGCCTCCGCCAGCGTGTAGCAGATGGCGAGGCCGAGGCCGGAACCTTTGCCAGGGTCTTTGGTCGTGAAGAAGGGATCGAAGATACGCACCAAAAGTTCGGGCGCGATGCCCTGGCCCGTGTCCGCGACTTCGATGGTGACGCGCTCGCCCGCGCGCGAGGTCTTGATGCTAATCTCGCCGCCCGCTTCGCTGACGGCGTCCAGTGCGTTGCTCAAGAGATTGTCTAACACTTGCCGGACCATCCCCGCGTCCGTCGCAATCTCGCCCAAGTGCTGGTCCAGCTTGACTGTGAACCTGTAAGCATCCGAACCCGCGCGTTGTTCCGCAAGCCTCACGCATTGCGCGATGATGAGGTTGATATCGCAGGCCTCTCGTTGCGCTCGTCTTTGGCGAGAGAGGTCCAGTAATCCGCGCGTGATGTCCTTGCAACGCAAAGCCTGGCGCACTATCTCTTCAAGATAAAAGGTCCACTCGTTATCGTCTGAGAGGGCTTGGGTCTCAGGCGTGCTCTTTAAGTCTCTGAGGGTCGCTTCGGCGCAGGCCGTGATGGCCGCGAGCGGGTTGTTGATTTCATGGGCCACGCCCGCCGCGAGTTGGCCCACCGTCGCCAGCCTGCGCGAGCGAGAGAGTTGCTCTTGCATCTCTGAAAGCTCCGTCACGTCGCTCCATGTAATGACGCTGCCGTGTTGCGCGCCAAACTCATCGAGCGGCGCGACCGAGACCAGATAACGCCTGCCGTCTTCGGCCTGCAATTCAAAGGAGGTGGCCGCCGCGCCCGCGCCGTCCGGTCCCATGTGATAAGCGGCGGCGCGCTCGCCGAAGAGAGTGGCGAAGGCGTCCGCGCAGGAGATTCCGATAGCATCCGCCGGATGCAGGTCCATCATCGCCGCCGCGTGCGCGTTGCAACGCACGATACGCATGTGCTGGTCGTGGACGAGGATGCCGTCTGGAATCGCATCGAAGGTCTGCTCCCAGATTTTTTTGCCGCGCCCGACCGTTTCAAGCAGGCGCGCGTTGTCGAGCGCGAGCGCGGCCATCTCCGCGAGCGCGAGCAGGAGTTGCTGCTCCTCATCCGTGAAGGTGTGCGCCGAGCGATAGCCTACGACGAGCGCGCCCAGTTTTTCGCCGCGCGCGATGAGCGGGACGAGCGCGAGATTCTCCACACCCTCCGCGCTGTGAAGCGGAAAATCGCTCGCCGGAAGAGCGTCCGTGCGGCCTATGCCTTCGACCAGCATAATCTCTTTAATCTCTGCGGCGCGTGCGTAGGTTGCGCCATCCTGAAGATGAAAGACAAGCTCTGCCGTAGAGTTCTCGCGCGTGCGAAAGCCGCTCAACATTTTCCATGTGATGGTCTTCTGCGGGATGGAAAAAGTGGCGACGCTCGTCGTGTCCGCGCGCATCGTGCGACGCACCATCTCGACGACCGTGCGCAGGGTCGCCGCGCTTTCTTGCTGCGCTCCACGCGCGGGATTGTCGAGGCCCGTCTCTTCCTTCGCAGAGTTATCCGTTTTATCGCTCATCTGACTCCAACCCTTTATCGTTCACACATCATAGCAAGAGCAAGTAGGAAGTCGGAAGGATGAGTGATGAAGGGCAGAAAAGAAATGAGGGCGGCTGCGTGTGGCAACCGCCCTCGTGTGTCTTCGCATAAGTTGTAGATGCGTGGTTCGCTTATTACGCCTTCGGGGCGACGGCGCGGACCTCTTCGGAGACTCCGTCGGCGTACTTCTTGAAATTCTCGTTGAAGCGGCGGGCGAGGTCGCGGGCCTTCTGGTCGTAAGCCTCTTTATCGGTCCAGGTATTGCGCGGCGTGAGGACTTCGGATGGAACGTCCGGGCACGAGACGGGGACGCCGACGCCGAAGATAGGGTCGGTCCTCGTCTCGACTTGCGCGAGCGAGCCGTTGAGGATGGCGCGAATCATGGCGCGCGTATGGCCTATCTTCATGCGTTGGCCCACGCCGTAGGGGCCGCCGCTCCAACCCGTGTTGACGAGCCAGCACTTCGCTTTGTGTTCCGACATACGCTTGCCGAGAAGGTCCGCGTAGACGCCGGGATGCAGGACCATAAATGGCGCACCGAAGCATGTTGAGAAGGTCGCTTCCGGTTCCTTGACGCCCTTCTCAGTGCCCGCGACCTTCGCCGTATAGCCGGACAGGAAATGATACATGGCCTGCTCCGGCGTGAGGCTCGCCACGGGCGGCAGGACGCCGAAGGCATCCGCCGTGAGCATGATGATGTTCTGCGGCGGTCCCGCGTAGCCTTCGGGCACGATGTTCGGGATGCTCTCAAGAGGATAAGCAGCGCGCGTGTTCTCGGTCTTCGAGGCATCATCTAGATTGAGTAGGCGCGTCTCCGGGTCATAGACGACGTTTTCCAGAACGGTCCCGAACATGCGCGTCGTGCGGTAGATGTCCGGCTCGGCTGCGGGCGAGAGCTTGATGACTTTAGCATAGCAGCCGCCCTCGAAATTGAAGACGCCGTCATCGGACCAGCCGTGCTCGTCATCGCCTATGAGCCTGCGTTCGGGGTCCGCCGAAAGCGTCGTCTTGCCCGTGCCCGAGAGGCCGAAGAAGATAGCCACGTCTCCACCCTGACCGACGTTCGCGGAACAGTGCATGCTCATCACGCCGCGCTGCGGCAAGAGATAATTGAGAATCGAGAAGACGCTCTTCTTCGTCTCGCCCGCGTATGACGTGCCGCCTATCAGGACCAGTCGCTGGCCGAAGTCAACGAGGATGAAAGTTTCAGCGCGCGTGCCGTCGCGTTGCGGGTCCGCGCGGAAGGAGGGAAAGTTGATGACCGTGAACTGCGGTTGATGATTGTGCGTTGCGCCCTCTTCCGTCTTATTGATGAACATGGTGCGCGCGAAGAGAGAGTGCCAGGCCAGTTCGTTGATGATGCGGACGGGCAACTGATAGCGCGGGTCCGCGCCGCCGTAAGTGTCCTGGACGAAGAGTTCGCGCCCGTCCGCATGGGCCATCATGCGCTCCTTGAGGGCGTTGAACTTCTCACGCGAAAACTCTTTGTTGACTTCGCCCCACCAGACCTTATCTTCGCTCGAAGGTTCGCGCACGATGGCCTTGTCTTTGGCGGCGCGGCCCGTGTGCTCGCCCGTGTCCACGATGAGCGCGCCGTGCGATGAGATGAGTCCCTCATTGCGACGCACGATCTCTTCGTAAAGCTCCGGCGTGTTGAGATTCCAGTAGACGGCGGCGGGCTTCTTGATGCCGTAATTATCCAATTCATAGTCGCTGCGTTTGTGCCCCTTGTGCTCTGTCTCTCTCTCTTTGCGAAGTGAAGTCATAGCCTGCTCCCATCAAGTCGAATTAAGTAAAGCGAAAGAGCCGCTTCGGATGATTCGCGGCCCTCTTTTATGGTCCAGAAAACTTTTAACTGTCGGCCCTGTTCTGCCTGCGCTCGTGGGCCAGTTCGCGCAGGGCCACGGCGAGGTCGCGCGCGGCGCGTTCGAGGCGCGCGGCGCAGGCTTCGAGTTGTTCGATGTCCGACATCGAACGCACGGCGACAGCCGCCAGCGCATTCTCCGTCTGTTCGATGAGACGGGCGGATGCGGTTTCGGTCTCCCGCTCGGCGCGAGTCATCTGTTGAGGTGTGGAAATTTCGGAATTCATAAATACACAGTATCGTGTCTGAGCCGCAGACGCAAAAGGTCCGCTCTCGTGAAGGGCCGTCGGGCACGTTCCTCAAATTAAAAAAGTGGGTCTTGAATCTAATGTCTTACATCACAGAAGGGGACAAAGGCAAGCGAGCAAGAGAAGTGAGAAGTGAGAAAAGCAGTAATGAATAATGAGCGATGAGAGATATGCTTATAGTCATCACTCATTATTCATCACTTATCTTTATCTTGCGACATGTCACTGCTTGAGAGTGAGGGATTTTTCCAGTTTGGTGAATCGTTCCAGCATGCTTTCGTAGATGCGATCCGTCTTTTCGTGCAGGTGCGCGACTTCGAGTTCGGCCTTGATGTTGACCTCATACTCTATGTCTGCGCGGACCTTGTCCTTTTCGGCCTGGCGGTTCGCGCTGATGAGGACGAAGCAGGAGAGAAAGATGGCTTCGAGCGAGACGACCATCGTCAACAGACCGAAGGGGTATTCATCGAAGGGTCTTGAGAGGATGATGGTGTTGAGCGAAACCCATGTGATGAACCAGATGGTGTGGATGAAAAGAAAGGGCATGCTGCCGCTGAACCAGGCGAGCCAGTCGGCTACTTTTTGAATCGGAGTCGTCTTCTCCTCGACCTCCTCGTTGACGTTGCGCGAGACGCGCGTGCGCAGGAGTTCGTCGGCCTTGCGCGTCATCGCGCTCATCGCCGCCAGCATGTGCAGGGCGGCGTTGGGCCTTTGTTGAAAGAGCAGGATGAGATCATCGCGGTCGAGCAGGAGCAGTTCGCTGTCCGTGACGGCCACGGCGGTCGCCGTGCGCGGCCCGCTGTCGAGCATCGAGAGCTCGCCGAACATGTCGCCCGCGCCCGCGTTGTTGAGCACGATTTTCTGGCCCACGTTATCCTTGATATAAAGCTCAATCTCGCCCTCGCGGACGACGAAGAGCGAATCGCCCGGCTCGCCCGCTTGAAAGAGAACCTCTCCCGGCTTCAACTTGACCTCGTCAACCACATTTGCGAGGGCCTGACGGCCACCTTCATCCAGTAGCTCGAAGAGCGGGATGTTTTCAAACAGGCTCGGTTCACAGGGCATAAGGATTTTCCTCTCCGCTTCAATTTAGGGTTAGCTTCAAACTGAGGAGCAACAAAAAGGCAGCGCCGCAGGGGCCTTACTTGAACGGCGCACTTTACCACAGCCACGGGCCAAAAAAGAAAGAGAATAAGAGCGCGGCTTCCCAACTTTGCTTTTTCCGCGCCGCCTCTGCTAATAATTTTGTGGATGAACAAGCGAGAGCCAGCGACGAGCAGCAAGCCCAGTAGGGAAGCGTTTACGGAAGAGGAGTGGGATGTCATACGCTCGCAACGCACGCCCGTGCAGGTCCAGCGTTATCTCAGCGCGACCCCTTACAACCGCGAGCGCAGGGGCTCGACCCTTCGCACGTTTCGCGGCGTGGTCAAGCACAAGGAGGCGCATTGCCTGGAGGCCGCGCTCGCGGCAGCGACGATTCTGGAACAGCATGGATACCCGCCGCTATTGCTGGACCTGGAATCGCAGGACAAACTGGACCACGTTGTTTTCATTTACAGGAAGAACGGGCTGTGGGGTTCAGTCGCGCGCTCGCGCGATACGGGGCTGCACGGACGCCGCGCGGTCTTTCGTCACATACGCCACCTCGCATGGAGCTACTTCGACCCCTACGTTGACGACACGGCGCGGCTCGTCGCTTACGGCGTGGCGAATCTTTATGACCTGGGCGCGTTCGACTGGCGTCTCTCAAAGCGCAACGTCTGGGAGGTCGAGCAGCACTTGCGAGAGATACCGCACAGCCCCTTCCGCTCTTCGGATAAAAGATACGAGCGATTGCTCGCGCGCTACAAAAAATTTCATGAGCAGCACCCGCACGAATCTCCTACCTACTTCGCCAATCGTCACCAGTGGGTTAGATAGCAAGCAGGAAGGCGTTGGGATGAATGATGAGAGACGAGCTATTCAACGTTGAATAGCTTTTCTCTTATCCCTATCCTTCTGACTTCCGACTTGCTCTTAATGTATGTGAGACGACGGCGACGATGATGATCGCGCCGCCGAGGATGGCCCATGCGGAGGGGCGTTCGCCCAGGAATAAGAAGACCCAGAGAGGATTCAGCACCGGCTCTATATAACCGATGATGCCCGCCTGAAGGGAACGCACGCCGCGCGCGATGCCGAGCGTGAAGAGCGTATACCCTAACCCTAATTGGACCACTCCCAGATATGCCACGATGGCTGCATCGAGCGCGCTCACGGGTGTCACGGGCGAGAGGTTGAAGAGCATCAAGCCTCCCGTCACGAGCGCGAGCAGCAGGTTGCCGTAGATGACGGAAGAGGCGCGATTGATTTTTTGCGAGTGCGGGTGGCGCAGCAGTAGAAAGTAGAGGGCCATGCAGAGGCCGGAACAGAGCGCGACCAGATTGCCCGTCAGGGCACGCGATTCCAGCTTGCCCAGAAAGAAGAGCGACATCCCCGCGATGCAGGCGATGACCGTCACCAAGTCGGCCAGGCGAAACTTCTCTTTGTAGAGCAGAGGTTCCAGGACCAGTAAATAAACGGGCGCGGTGTATTGCAGGAAGATGGCGTTGGCGGCGGTCGTCAGCTTCGTGGCGATGACGAAGCAGAGCAGCAGGCCCGCGTACAGAACGGAAGTTATCGCCGTCAGATAGTTAAAGCCGAAACCCTCCCGGCGCGTGAAGAAGGCGACCGTGGCCGCCGCGAAGATGGCCCGCCCGAAAGAGAGTTCGACCGGACCTAAAGAGGACCATTTAATGAACAGCCCGCCCGTGCTCCACACCATCGCCGCCGCGAAAATGAGCAGCAGCGGCGAAACACGGGGCGGTCTTATTTCTGGACCAGTCAGGCTCTCTACTGGATGGTGTGCCAATGCTGCTCCGGGGCTTCAAGCGAAGCCTTGCGCTTATTCCTCTTCGCTCGCTTGAGAGTTGACGCTTCCGCCCTCATGTTCGAGAGACGCTTGCGATGCGCGCCGGAGGGCTTTGCCAAAGACGCCGTTCCAGGGCGGAATGACGATGGAGACAGCGCCGTGCGCCTGCGCCTGGCACGCCAGGCGAATCAGTGGGCGCGGTTCGTCCGTCTCTATATAACCGAACTCTTTAATCCTCGTTCCCTCACGCCGCCCGACCTCGGAGAGTTTTTCCGCGCCGCCGAGCACGCCCACCCAGCACGTCCCGCAGGCCGCCGAACGACACTCGACGGGAATCGGACCTTCGATGCGTCGCGGGTCAATCGCCTTCCAGTCGCGCGAGCGGTCGTCAGCCGCGCCGTAGGCCAAATCCTGCGTGTGCGTCAATTTGTATTTCGCGCCCTCGTCCGTTTCGTCAAAGGTGACGGTCCACTTTTTATCCACCGTCTTGAGAAAGCCGAGCAAGCCCTGGCCGTCATCACGCGCGCGCTCTTTCAAGACCTGCCCGGCGGATTTCCTGGCGTGCCTCGCATCAATACTGATGGAGCCGGGCGCGGCGGCGAAGCGTGCGATGCCCACCTGCTGCAAGGTCATGAAGGCCACTGCCGTGATGCCCGTGAGCAAGGATTCCTGGACCTTTCGCTCGGCGGCCACCTGTTTGGCTATTTCACTTATCTCGGCGGAGAGGTCAGCGTTCGCGTCCGCCTTGAAATTATCGGCGCGCTGCGTGACGGCCTTTTTGACTTCGGGCCAATAGCGATGGCCGTAGAGGAAATGGTGAGATGAATCTATCTGGTCCTTTAAATAATAGTCGCCTTGCAGAGATAATTGTTGGACCAGCCGGGCCGGGTCTTCCGCCTTCTCCAGCGCGCGCAGGAGCGAGAGCGGGTAAAACTTAAACCAGATTTGCGTCGCGTTGCGGTCCACTTCATGGATGGACGGCAGAAGCTCTGCGACCGCCAGCGACCACGCCTGCTCATCATAATTATTCAAGAAGGCTTCGAGAGCCGTCGCGGTTTCTACTTGTGCGCTCATACTTATCAACTTCCTCGGATGCAAAATTCTCATCAACCAAAAACAGATACTTTATCAGCATCAACCCTTCATGCTCAAATCGTCAGGAGCGGGCACAGGGCGCACAAGCGAGATGTTGATGAAGGATAAGCTATTTCCAACTGTCTCCTCTGTGGGTGACGGATACCAGTTTGACAAGGGGCGAGGGAGTCTTGTATAAAAAACCTGCTTCGTGCGAAATGCAAAGGCAGTAGTTATGAACTTCAAACGGATACATCGCCACGTACACCATCGCGGCCACCAGCATCATGGCGGCCAACATGGCAGCGCGTTGGCGATTGCGTCCGGCGAGGGGTCTTAAGCAAGAGCCTTTCCCGAAAAGCATAGAAGCCAGGGATTCAACAGAGAACGCGCTGCCGGTCATTAAAGCATCGGGCAGCGCGTTCTCTTTTTCTACGTCGTCTTCATGAAAGAAGTGCGAAGGCGAGCGGACCTTACTTATCGAATAGCAGAGATGACAGAATCGCTTTCCAGAATTCCCGGCGGGCTGCGTTACTACTTCGGCGCGGAGGCGCGGCTCAGGCGCACCGTGGAAGACACTGTGATGGCCGTCTTCGATGGCTGGTCCTACGAAGAGATAACGACGCCCTCGATTGATTACTACGCGTTGTTCGAGCGCGGGATGGGCCAGGATGAAGCCGAGCGCGCGTTTCGTTTCATGGACACGGATGGCA
>JAXDFO010000222.1:0-3937 GCA_034665545.1 Blastocatellia bacterium | reverse complement strand
CGGCGTCAAATTCTTTGGCAGCTTCGGTGGGTCGGTCAAGGAAGGCTAGGATGCGTCCCATCGCTTCGTGCGCGCGCGAGATGAGGGCGCGGTCTGTATCTTCGGAAGCCGCGCTGACAGCATCCCTGTAATGCGCCAGGGCGCGCGTCAATCTCTCGCTCTGCACGTCCTCGTCTATCGCGTCGCGCGCCGAGAGGCTGGCCGTCTGGCCGAGCGCGAAGAAGATGCGAGGCTCGCGCGGGAAATCTTTCATCAACTCGCGCAGACGCCCTTCCGCCGCCTCGTAATTCTTCAAGCGCAACATCGAATCAACTTCCACCAGTTGCTTGACGAGCGCGGAGTTGGCGGTTGACGCTCCTTCCGTCTCTTCCGTTCCCGGACCATTAACATTGAGCGCGCTTCGCTGCGCCTGTCTCGCCTTGCGAGCGGCGACCGCACGGCCTCGCGCCTCCGCGTATTCCGCAGGGCGGCGCAGTTCGCGCGCGGGGTCGAACGAAGCGATCATGTCCGCGAAGAAGTTTGAGATGTCGAAGCCGGAGACCTCCAGCCCGCGCAACTGCTCGGAGAAATAGAAGGAGAGCGCGGCCCCGTTCTCGTAAGCCTGCGCGAGTTCCGCGACCGTATCATCCGCGATGGCGGCTTGCCTGGCTTGCGTCTCCTTGACCAGCGCGGCGCGCGCCGCAGCATCCTTCGTCTGGGCCAACCGCACCCGCGTCTCGCGTGCCAGCGCATCCAGCTTCAAGGTCTCGTCGAGTCGCGCGTCGGCGGCGGCCACGAGCGAGCGTGAGACCATCAGAAAAATATCGGGCGACGCGGTCTGTCCCGCTTGCTTGGCGGATTCATCCATGAGTTGGCGGAGCGGTTCGCGACGCGCGGCGATGTCGCGGTTGTAACGCACGACGAGCGGGTCTATCACGTATTGCAGGTAGGCGCGGCGCAGTTCGGATGAAGCGGGGTCAGTGCCGGGCGGGGCGATGGCATAGTAATCATCCGCGATGACGCGAAAGTTAATCGCGCCGGGCACTCCGAGCAGGTCCGGCACGATATAGAAACGTCGCTCGCGCTCGCGCACGGAGTAGACCTTCTGGCCGTCCTTCTTCTTCTTCTGCGCGGTCGAGGGATTCTTGATTTCGACGCGTTCGGTCGTGGTAATCGTCGGGCGCGTGTGCAGGTAAGAGAGGGCGAAGCGGACCATCTCGGCGGTCGGGCGGCGCATCTGGTCTCCCTCGGCCTGGTACGATTTGAGATAAGCGGGGAGCCGTTCCTCTATCCCTGACTTGCGATAGAACTCCTGCAAGAGCGGCGCGAAATCAAGCACTTCGAGAACGCTCGACGGCAACTCTTCCGAGCGCGGTGGCGCATCGAAAGTCGGGGCTGGCCCAAGCGCGTAGGCGAGCGAAACATAACGCGCGGCCTGGTCGGCAGGCGTGGCGGGCGCGGGCAATTTGTTGCGCTCATAGAAAGTGTGCAGGCGTTGGCGCAAATTCTGGTCCAATTCGGCCTGGTCCTTTCTCACCTGCGCGCGAAAGAAGCCTGGGGATTTTCCGGCGGGCACAGGGTCGAAGCCTGCGGCGTCGAGCGCGGCCATCATCACTATCAATCGCGGTTCGGGGCGAATCTGCACGCCGTATTCCGTCAGGTCGAAGTTATTGCTCGACTGAACAGGCGGCGAAGCTTGTTTATTGGTCGCGGGCGCGGCCTGCTTATTTTGTGCGGCAACGACGCCGCAAGAGAAGAGCGCGAGCGTCGTTAAAATCAACAGATGAATTGTTCTCATAAGAGCTTGATAGACCAAGACCAAGATTTACCGAAGGGAGCGCACGCGCGCCCTTGTTGACGCGTCAAGCCAAAAAGAATAGATGCCGGATGTCTGCTCTTAGATGTCAATCAAAGCGTTTCACTAACATCCGCAATAGCCACACTCTCATCCTTCATCCTTCCGACTTCCGCTTTGCCTTCCTGGCTCGCAGCAGACGTAATGTTAATGGATATGTGACGAGCGAACAAACGACGGAGAGCACGCCGCCGCCGATGGCGAAGGGGAGCAGGACGTTCCCACTGTTCTGGAAGAGATGCCGCCAGTATGCGCCCGTCAGGAGGTGCGGTTCTTTGAGCAGCAGGAGGTCTTCCGGGGGCAGGCTCAAGGGGCGGCCCATGATAAATGCGCCGACCGCATACGAGGCCAGGATGATCGGCACGAGCGTCAGGAAAGGATTGTTGACGAACGTCCCGGCGTAGATGGCGACCTTGTTAAGACGGAAGAGAAAGGCGAGCAGCGTCGCTAAGATAGTGTGCAGGCCGAGGAGCGGCGAGAAGGCAATCGAGACGCCTATGGAGAAGGCCAGGGCCGTCCGCTCCGGCGGGTCATCAATGGCGAGCAGACGGCGAAGTGTGGCGCGAAACATTTTGAAGCAGGTGGCAGGTGACGTGTGACAGTCATGACAGGGAACAAGCTCTATCCTGTCACCCGTCACGCGTCACCTTGCCACCTACTGAAAACTGTTGAGCGCGTCCGTCTCGTTTTCGTAAACGTCGAAGACGGTCAAGAGCTTGGTGATGGCGAGCAGGCTTTGCAGCTTTTGCGTCAGGTTGAGAAGCTTGAGTTGGCCACCCGCGCTCTGGACGGTCGTATAGTTGGCGACCAACTCCCCGATGCCCGTCGAATCCATATAGCCGACGCCCGCGAGGTTCAAGAGAATCTTCTTCTTGCCCTCCTGCGTGAGGCGGCGGATGGCCTGGCGTAGTTGCCCGCTGCCTTCACCGAACGTGACCTTCCCGCTCAGGTCCAGGATAGCGACATCCCCCGCTTCACGCTCCTTAATATCAAGTTCTGCCATGACGAGACTCCTCTTGCGGATTTCAGATTTTGGATTGAAAGACCGAAGCGTTGGTCCAATTTAACCGGCTGGCTCATCCAAACTCTAAAATCGCAAATCTAAAATCAAAAACATCTTACTTGTAACTGCTGAGCGCGGTGGCCTCATCGTCGTAAGTATCGAAGACGGTCAGGAGTTTGGTGATGGCGAGCAAGTCCTGCAACTTTTGCGTCAGGTTGAGGAGCTTGAGTTGGCCCTGCTCCTTATTGATCGCCGTGTAGCTGGAAACCAATTCGCCGATGCCGCTCGAATCAATATAGCCGACGCCCGCGAGGTTCAAGAGAATCCTCTTTTTGCCCTCTTCGAGCAGGCGGCGAATCGCACTGCGCAGCGCGACGCTGCCCTCGCCGATGGTTATCTTGCCGCTCATGTCAAGCACGGTCACATCTCCGGCTTGACGCTCCTTAATATCAAGTTCAGCCATTGCCCAAAGTCTCCTTATAAAATTTGCGAAATCGCCAACCGGCTCTTCTGAAAGCGAAATCAGTCTACAGCTTTTTGGTCATACGCACCACCGTGCCGCCATCCGGATGACGCGTCCATTCGACCTCGTCCATAAAAGCGCGCATGAACAGGATACCGCGCCCGCTCGTCTTCAACAGGTTCTGTGCGGCGGTCGGGTCCGGGACGCTGTCAGGGTCAAAGCCTTCGCCGCGATCACGCACGGTCACGACGAACGCCTCCGGCGAACCCTGCAACGTGACGATGACGGTCTTCGCTTCATCCAGACGATTGCCATGCAGGACGGCGTTCGTCACGGCCTCGCGCACCGCCATGTCCACGCCAAAGGCCGCCTCATCATTAAGCCCCAGGCCGCCCGCCACACTGGCGGCAGCCTCCGCCGCTTGTGCGACAGCATCTATGCGGCTCGGCAATTCGAGTTCAGTCGTCTCTTCGGTCACAGACAGCATGGCCTTTCCAAGACATCGCCCGGCGCATCTTGGGAGGTCTCTGACTACACTTCGGAAATCAATCCAGGGAAGCGACGTGTAACATGCCTCGCGCCCGACTGTCAAGAACGACAGGAGCCAAGAACGACAGGAGTCAGGAGCCAGAAGCCA
>JAXDFO010000221.1:0-8520 GCA_034665545.1 Blastocatellia bacterium | reverse complement strand
CCGTGTATGTGTACGTCTATGAAACCCGGATAGAGCGTCAGGTTATCCAGGTCCAGAATCTTCTCTGCGGAAGACGGGGCGGCTTCGGCTGGTCCAAGAATGCGCGCTATCAAACCATCTTCGATGATGAGACCGGCGGCCTCTTCAATCCCGGACGGCAGGACGACGCGCGCCCCACGCAGCAGGAGGGATTCAGTTGCGACGCCTGATTTTTCCATAACTGATATTGAACCACATTGAAGATGAAATGAGTATGCCCGCGAGCGTCTAAGATAAGCTTGCGGGCATACACGGTTGAGCGATGACGGGCCAACGAATCCTCTTAGAAGTAGAACTTGACACCGAGTTGAATCGTGCGCGGGTCGCGCACGGCTGTCACGGTGTTGAAGGTTCCCAGGGTGATGTTCGTTCCGATGGTGCGGAAGTTGGTGTGGTTGAAAATATTGAACGCCTCGCCGCGCAGTTGCAAGCGGACGTTTTCGCTAAAGCGAATGTTCTTCGTCATGGTGAAATCAACGCGATAGGTCGGCGGGCCGTTGATGATGCCGCGCCCCGCCGAGCCCGGAGTGTTGCTGACAAATGCCCCGGCAGCCTGATTGGTCTGGAAACAGGCGTTGTTGAAGTATTGTGTGCGTTGATGCGGGGCGTTGTCGTTCGGGTCGCAGGTCACGTTCGGCCTTCCGCCCGCGATGGCCGCCGGGATGATGCCCAGTCCCGCCGGGTCGTAGTTCGAGGTGGTAATCGTGAAGGGCAACCCTGATTGCGCGTTGATGATGCCGGAGGCTTGCCAGCCGCCCAGAGTTTTACCCACCAGACCATTTTCATTCTTGAAGAACGGCAGTTCGTAGATGTAGTTGAGCGTAAAGATGTGACGACGGTCGAGCGTCGCGCGGCTGTACTCGCTCCGAATGTCCAAAGCATTTTGCGGCGCGTTGGAACGGTCGTTCTGACTGTCGGTTAAATTCTTGGACCAGGTGTAGGCGAGGCTGACCTGCGAGACCCCGGAGAAACGATGCTCTGCCGAAACCTGCAAGCCGTGATAATTCGAGTTGAAGCGCGGCTCCAGCAAAGTGATCGAGCGGTAGCCCCTGTATGGACGTAACTGGTCCAGTATCAGGTAATCAATAGAGCCTACCCCGGCCAGGACGTTGGGGTTGCGGGCGGAAGCAGTGGTTGAAGCAGTGCCCGTGAAGGCGTAACCCGTCGGCTGGCACGGGACGAGCGTGACGCCCGGCGTCTGGGTGGTACTGCTGCCGGGCGCGCAACGCGAATTTAAAGCCACCCCCGGCGCAAGGTCGTTAATCTCCACGACGCCAATCAGGTGTGTTCCCTTTGAACCGTAGTAGCCCACGCTGACCACGGTCTTGCTCGTCAACTGGTGTTGAATGTCCAGAGACCAGTGCTGCATGTAGGGCGTCTTCCAATTCGTGTCCACCCCGCGCACGCTGATGGGCACGCCGATGGCTGTCCCGGGATTATCTAAACGTGTATTGCTGATGTTGACGTTCTCCTGGTATGGCGGATTTTGTCCGATGATGGTCTCATCCCAACCGGCCAGGACTTGCTCGTGATAGATACCATAGCCCGTGCGAACCGAAGTGCGGCCCTTGCCGAACGGATCCCAGGCCAGGCCGACGCGCGGCGCAAAGTCGCGGTTCGGGGTCCGCGCGATTTCCTGACCGTAAGGCGAAGTGCCGGGCGTGCAATTGGCAACGCTCTGGAGGTTCTGCGAGTTGATGACCAGTCCGTTGCAGAAGTTGCCGCTTCCGACGACGCGCACGCCCGCGCCCGTCACGAGCGGGGCGTTGGCAGGATTGTAGAGTCCCGGCACAAAGTTCGAGAGGCGTCCGTTTTTGTCGAAGGGCTGGCCGAAGCGCGAATAGCGGACGCCGTAATACAACGTCAGGTTCGGCCTGAAACGCCATTCATCCTGAGCGAAGGCTTCGATGTTGCTCTGGCGCAGGTCCGCCGTGTAATCGAACTTGCCCTGGATGAAGGTTGAGGCATTGCCGACGAGGAAGTTGGCCCAACGCTGCAAGTTCTGATTGATTGTGCCCTGTGTGCCGGTAGTGACAACTCCGGCAGGGAGCGTGCTTCCAAAGGCTGTGAAAATGCCCTGGTTGGCCCCCGCAGAGTCCAGCACGAGCGCATTCTCGTTCTTGCGATACCTGGAATAGTTGCCGCCTACCTTGATCGTATGCCCGCCATTGACCCGTGTCAGCGTGCCGCCGATGTTGTGCTTGTTGGAGAAGTTGTCATAGGGGCCGAAACTGGTCAGGCCGCTAAAGCCGTTACCCGAAACTGAGGTGATGCGGTCGCGCAGGTTAGGGAAAGGCAATGTCACCGGATTGACAGAATTAGAGAGGGCCAGCAATCCTACGTTGTGGCTGAGAATCGCGCCGTAGGCGTAGCTGTAGCGCGCTTCGATAATCGTATTGGGGTTGAGCGTGTAAGTCGCTTGAAAGGTATGCGTCTTGCCGGGAGAATTGGTCTCGGTGGTTGAGACGCCGGGAAGACTGCCGCCGCTTGAGAAGAGCGAGTTGGAATCGAGCGTCGGGATTTTATCGTTCTCGAAACGATAGAAGGCGGACAAGGTGTTGGAAAAGGTGTGGTCAATCTTGAGTATCTCCTGACGAAAGTCCGCCTTGTTAATCGCGGCGGAGACGAGCGCGTAGTTGGCCCCGTTCGGAAGCGGTAGCTTGTTGTATATCTGGTCCAGATATGAGCGGGCAGCCGGATTGAACAGGCTGGCCGGAAGCGGCGTCCCGGCGGGCAGGATGTTCGCGCCGGTGCAGGTCGCCCCGGCCACGTCGTTGCGGTTGATGCAGACGTTGATGGGGAAGATTCCCTGCCTTAGCGCGGCGTCTGGGACGGTCGCGCTCAAGGTCGGATAGCGTATGTCTTTGCGTTGCTCTTCTGAAAAGAAGAAGAAGGTTCTAGACAACTTTTTGAACATGCCGCCCTTCGTGCCTTCGCCGAAGTTAGGGAAATAAACCGGACCACCAATCGTGCCGCCGTAGTTGTTATAACGGAAGGGACAACGCTTGGCCCGCCCCTCCGCGTCTCGACCGCAGGGCGGGATGGCGTTGGAGATAAAATCGTTGGCGTTGAGCCGCTCGTTGCGGACGAATTCAAAGAGCGAGCCGTGAAATTCGTTGCCGCCGGAGCGCGTGATGACGTTGACCTGGCCGCCGCCGCTATTGCCGGACTCAGCCGGATAGAGGCTGCGCAGAACCCTGAATTCCCCGATTGAATCAACACTCGGATAAGCCTGTATAGTAATGTTCGAGCCACGGTCTGTGATGTCCGCGCCGTCTACGAGAAAGGTGTTGGAACTGCTGCGCGCGCCGTTGACGGAGATGTTGACGGTATTGGCCTGGCCCGCAGGGTTGGTCGTCCCGACGTAGACCTGATCTGCGAGGTCGTTGGAGACGCCGGGGGCGAGGGTGACGAGTTGGACAAAGTTGCGATTATTAATCGAGAGTTCGCGGACCTGGTTGCCGTTGATGACGGTGGAGGCTTGCGGCGTCGTCAGTTCGACCGCCACGGGGTCCGCTTCGACCGTCACGACTTCGGCGATATTCCCTGCCTCCAAATCCACATCTAATGTGCGCCGTTGATTGACATCGAGCTTGACGTTGGTCTGGACCGATTTTTTAAAATTCGGCGCTTCGACCGTCACCGTATAGTTGCCGACGGGCAGGTTCGGGGCGGAGTACTGGCCATCGTCGCCCGTCGTGACGGAGCGCACATCAACCTTCTTATCCTCATCTCTAATCATCACGGTCGCGTCCTTGACCGCCGCGCCGCTCGCGTCCTTGACCGTGCCGTTGAGGTTCGCGGTAATCTCCTGCGCGAACCCTGAGACGCTCAGGACGACGATGCAGATGAAAGACAGAATGAGACTGCTCAATCCGGTCTCGAAATGCTTTTTCATAAGACGATTCCTCTTTTACTTGCGATAAGTTTGAAAGCGTTGGCCCATGTTTCAGCCGGGAGCGTGCGCTTGTGAGCCTGGGGAGCCTGAGCGACACACGAGCCGAAGATGGACTTGGGAGTTCTCCACCGATGCGCTCATCTGGAAGAGCCTGGTCTGGAGAACGTTCACATAAATACAACAACGTCGCCTCTACGGCAAGCATATTTCATCTCACCTCGGAATTAGCCACAGAGGCACAGAGAAAAGATGAAAGGGTTAAGACGCATCGGCTGAATCTTCTATCTTCCTTCTCCCTGCCTCTGTGTCTCCGTGGCCCATCATTTCTCCCCCTTAGAAGTTGAACTTCGCGGCCAACTGGATGCGGCGCGCGGGGAACAGGACGCCGCTATCATCCACGCGCCCGAAGGTGCTGCTCGTGATGGTCGCGGTCGGGTTGTCCTGGTTGACGTGGTTCGTCACGTTCTGCATCTCGGCCCGCACTTCAAAGTTGGCCCGCTCTGTAATTCTGAACTTCTTGCCGATGGTGAAGTCCATGCGGAAGGTGGCGGGCGTGTTGAAGAAGTTGCGTCCGACGTTGCTGAACTCGCCGGGCGCGGGCGTGGTGAACTTCGCGCGCTGGTCCGCCGTGAACCAGAAGGTCCGGCCATTCTCTACGACGAGGTTGCCCATCGTCGCGCTGCACTCGTTGCAACTGGCGGGCGTCTGGACCACGTTGCTCAGCGTGTTGATTCCAGAATAGACCGTGAAGGGCCGACCCGATTCCCAGATCATGATGCCAGCCATTTCCCAACCGCCGATGAGACGGTCAACGATTGGACCGGCATCCTTCAAGAACCTGCGCCCGTGCCCGAAGGGCAACTCCGAAACCACGTAGCCCTGTAAAGAATGGCGGCGGTCAAAGTCAGAGCGCGCATAGTTCAACCTACGATTGCGATTATCGAACGGCGTGCTCGAAGCCGACTGCGCGTTGGCAGTGCTGACGACGCTGAAGGTCGGGTCAAACGAGCGCGTGTCGAGCGACTTGGCGAGCGTATAGCTGGCCTGGAAGCTGAAGCCGTTGGTAAAGCGTCTCTTCAGTTCCAACTCAAGCGCGTTGTAAACCGAAAAGTCGTTGCTGTCCAGAACGCGTATGCCGGGCGTGCCTGAGAATTGCGGGAACGGTCGGAAGAAGAAGGGGCTGAAACCATTCTGCACGAAGACCGGCACGGCCTGGCCCGAATTCCTGCGCGTGGCGATGGTGTTGGCCGCCGCCGCGACTGACCCTTGCGTGACCGCCGTGGAGGCCAGCGTGTTGCGCAGGAAGACGGAACCGCTCACGCCTGCGGCGATTCTCGCAGTGTCCTTTTCCAACAACCTGTTGATGAGGTCGCTCTCGCCTCCGGCGCGCACGGTGTTGAAGGCCGCCAGAAAAGCGTTGTTGAAGATGTCCACCTGATTGACATCGTATGCGCCGTAGAGGCCGATGCCCTTGCGCCCGATGTAGTTCGCTTCGAGCACAGTGTTAAAGCCCAACTCTCTCTGTAAGCTGAAGCCCCACTGGTAGGTCTTGGGCGTGCGCGTGCTGGGGTCGAAGACCGTCAGGCTGTTAGTGGAGAAGACGGGCGGCTGCGAGAGAGCCGAAGGCGTGACGGTCGGAGTCAGCACGGGCAAGCCGTTGCGCACGCGACCGCCGCTCGTGCCGAAGGTCGTGTTGGTGACTCCGGTTGTCACCCCTGGCATGTTCGGGAAAATCTGCGAAGAGGTGATGAACGTGTTCATGCGGTCATAGGCCAGCCGGAAATTTCCGCGTATAGAAGTCTTGCCAGACTTGAAGGGATCCCAGGCGAAGCCCACAGCCGGAGCGAAGTTGTTCCAATCATCATCGAACAACCTGCCCTCCACAAACTTGATGGAATCGCTCGGCGTTGCGCCGAGTCTTAGCGGCCTGTCCGGGACCAGCACCCTATCGCCCCCGCCGCCTCTCGGCGACATCTTGACCTCCCAGCGCAGGCCCAAGTCCAGCGTCAGGTTCGGGCGAAACTTCCAGGTGTCCTGAAAGAAAGAATCGTACTCGCTATAGCGCGCGTCGTAAGTGAAGAGGGTTCCGGGCGGCGCGAACGTGCTGTCGTCCGCCGCGACGAAAGCCTGCGTCACGCTGCCGACGCGACCGAGCAAATCGTTAATCTGGCTCAAGAGCGTATTGCGGTCGTTGGCGTTGAGGCCGGGCAGTTGTGCCGCCGTAATCTTAAACTGCGTAGCATCCGGCGGGTTGGTCGTGCGGCTGAAATCTGCCAGTAGCGCAGTGCTCAAAGCCGCGACCGAAGAACGAATATCCGCGTGCTTCTGGTAACGAAAATTGATTCCCGTCCTGAAGGTATGTGGGCCGCGAATCCAACTCACATTATCAACCAACTGGTAGGTCGTGATGCGACGCAGGTTGTTAATCGCCGGTGTCGCGTTGAGCGGGTCCGTCACGTTGTTCAAGATGAACGGCGCGTTCTGGGCCACGTTCGGGTCCGGGTTGTTGAAGGAGAAGCCGAAGCGGTTGAAGCCGACTATCAACTCGTTGGTCAGTGTCGGCGAGAGGCTCGTGCGATAGTTGACCGCGAGGTTCTTAGGCGTGCGGAAGGTGTCCACGAGGTTGGGCAATCCGGGGAAGGATTGCGCGCCCGTGTTTCCGTAATCGCCGAAAGTGTTCTGCGCGCCCTGCGCATAGCGGACGTAGATAGTGTTGCGGTCGTTGAAGGTGTGGTCAATCTTGGTGACGAAGTCGTACTGCTTTTCACGCGACGGCGCGAGAAAAGAGAAGCCAGCAGTGTTCAGGCCGTCGCCCACCGTAAAGTTATTCGGCAAGGGAGTGAGACCGATGAGCCTTTGCGTCGTCGGGTCGAGTCCGAGACCGAGCGGGTCGTTCGTCGGGACGTTGTAGGTGTTGATGGTCAGCCCCGCGACCGGATTGCCCTGCGCATCCACCGCCGCAGGTCCGTTGCTGCTGCCAATCGGATTGTTGCGCCCGTTCCTCACGTAACGGAAGATGCCCTGCCGCGCCAGCGCGGTGTAGACGGTGCGCGTAAAGAGCCTCGTTTCGGAAGTCCTGAGAAGTTGCAGGTTGGTGAAGAAGAAGGTCTTGTTCTTGATAATTGGACCTTCAAAATTGCCGCCGAAGATGTGCTGCACGAACTTCGGTTTGGGCACGGGCTGAAAGCCGCTGTTGAGCGTCAGGAAAGTGAAGTTGTTGATGAAGGCATTGGCCTGCAAGCCCGGCGTCTGGTAGAACTCGAAGAGGCGACCGTGAAACTCGTTGCCGCCTGAGCGCGTCACGAGCGTGACCTGCGCGCCGCTACTTCTCCCCAGTTCGGCTGTGAAGTTGCTCGTCACGACCTGAAACTCGGTCAGCGAATCCGGGTTGGGCCTGAGCGGCGTGAAGTTCGAGCCGCCCGCGCTGCTCTCGTTGATGTCAATGCCGTCGAGCGTAAAGTTGAAGGCGCGGTCGCGCGCGCCGTGTACGTGTATGCCGCCGCCCGTGTTGGCGTTGGGCACGACGCCGGGTTGAAAGTTGATGAAGTCTAGAGGGTTGCGACCGCGCGCGTTGACGATGGGCAGCGTCTCAAGGGTTTGCTGTTCGACCGTATTGCCGAAGTTGCCCGAACTGCTGGTCTGCACCTGCTCGGCTCCACCGATCACCTGCACGACTTCCGCGAGGCCGCCCACTTCCATCTTGACGTTGACGGTGGCGGGCTGGTTGATGTCAACCTTGATGCCCGTCGTGACCTGTTTCTTGAAGCCCTGCTTTTCCACCGTCACGGTATACTTGCCGACTTGAATCAAATCGAAAACGTAAGTGCCGCTATCGGAGGTCTGCGTGTTCAGGGTGGCCTGCGTGGCTTCGTTGGTGAGCGTCACGGCTGCGTCGGGCACGGCTGCGCCGGACGGGTCAAGGACCGTCCCCGTGACGCGTGAGGTAGTCCCCTGGGCGAAGGCCGCGACGGCGGCGACGCACATCAAGAGAATGCTGAGGAAGACTTTGGGGAGATTGTTCCTGTGCATAGTTGGCTCCTGTGAGTTCAAAAAGGTAGTCGAGCGTGTTTCGTTGACGAAAAAATTTCGAGAACGGGCGGCGCGGATTCCAGAGAGTAATCCCGCGACCAGCCGTCCTCAGTTTGAAAGACTCAACGCAGCCCTTGAATGAACAGGGCCGCGCGTGCCGACATGTATTTCAGAATGTAAAGACTTTAAAAAGAATTGACTGCACCGCTCGACGATAAGAGAATCATTGTATGCCTTCTGCTCTCAATTATAGAAACTAAAAGATTTTATTGTCCAGATAATTTTTCTTGATATGGACGCACGCCGAGCGCGTTGAAGAGGGCGCGCGCCTTCAGCAGAGATTCATCGTATTCCGACTCAGGCTCGCTATCTGCCACGATGCCGCCGCCGACATTAAAACGCGCGCTTCCATCTCTCACCGTCATGGTCCGAATCGCCACGTTAAGGTCCAGCGTGTTATCGAAGGCGAAGTAACCGAGCGCGCCCATAGAGAGACCGCGCGGCGCAGTCTCCACTTCATCAATAATCTCCATCGCGCGAATCTTCGGCGCGCC
>JAXDFO010000220.1:0-6763 GCA_034665545.1 Blastocatellia bacterium | reverse complement strand
CGGCGCGTTGGAGAAGACGCGGACGGCTGCCTCTTCCGGCGCGCAACCGTCCGCCTCGCATTGGCCCATGACGTGACGACGAACGTAGTTCATCTCAAGGGGTTCGTCCAGAAAAGCGACTGCGCGCACGGCTTTATCCAGCAGGCCCATCGTCGCGCCGAAGAGGTCACGAAAAATTCCTGAGACCGTCATCACGACATCAACGCGCGGGCGGCCCAATTGGTCCAACGGGATAACTTCGACCCCGGTCGCGCGGTTCATAGCATCGCGCACCGGCCTCACGCCCAACAACCATAAAGCCTGGGCCACGCCTTCGCCCTGCGTCTTGATGTTGTCCAGACCCCACAGAACCAACGCCATCGCGTAAGGAAACCGCCCGTGCTCGCTCCTGTAACGTTCGAGCAAACTATCAACGGTGACGCGAGCGCGCGTGAAAGCGATTTCGGAGGGGACCGTGTAAGGATTGACGGCGTGCGTGTTGCGGCCCGTCGGCAGGATGGAAGGATTCTGCACGATGTCCGCGCCCGGACCAGGCTCTATGTATTCGCCGCGCAACGCGCGCGCCAGCGCATCGAGTTCATTATTGGACCTTAATTGCCCGGAGATATGTTCGAGCAGGACGAAGACGGGCCGCGCCTCTTCCGCGTTCACGCCCGCCGTCTCTGAAAGCCAGGCGAGGGTCGCTTCCGTGCCTGACTTGATGAAGAGTTCAATCGCGGCGCGCGCGGCATCGTCAACACGCTCGCGCAAGATGAGTTGCGATTCGTCTTCGCGGCAAGCCTTGAGCAACGTCTCGTAACTCGCGCCGCACAATTTTTCCGACAGCATATCTGTCAGCGCGCGTGCCTGCGCCTCCGGCCTCTCGAAGGAGGCGACCATCCGCAGCATGTCCGCGCGCGCGCCCTCTTCGGAGACGCGCCCGAAGACGTGCAGGCCCGTCGGAATCAATCGTTCCTCGATTTCACGGACCTGCTCGTAGAGTTCTAGCACGCGGCGGTCGCGCGCCGTGTCGGCTGTTTGGTCTTTCTGTAATTGGTCCTTTATTTCCACGAGTTCACTTCAACGAAAAATTTCTCAGAGGGCATTCTTCATCTCGCTGCCGAGCGCGTCAAGTTCAACAACCGCCGTCGAGTTTGATGTGAGATAGAGGTGGCGGCCTCCGAGTTTGTCCGCGAGCATTTGTCCCTCGCCGCCGCCCGTGAAACGATTGTGCGTGTCCACCACGATGGAAGCGATGCCCGCTCGCTGTGCTTCCGCGCCGAGTTGTTCAAGCTCTCGCCAGATGGCGCGCGCGCGCGATGTGCCCGCCCGCGCCGACTCACCGCCGAGTGTGACGTTCGCGTGGCCGTCCGTGAAGAGCAGCAGCATGATTCGGCTCGCGCCTTGTTGTTGACGAGCGCGCGTGGCGATGTCGAGCGCGCGGGAGATTCCGGCGGCGAGAGGCGTCGGGCCGCCTATGTAGAGTTCGTCGAGGATGCGAGCGGCGCGCGTTACGCTCGCGCTTGGAGGCAGGAGGGTTTCGGCTTGTCGTCCTCGAAAGCAGACGAGCGAGACGCGGTCGCGGCGGATGTATGATTGCCGCAACAGGCCAGCCAGCGCGCCCTTCGCCTGGCCGATGCGGTTGAGAGCCATGCTGCCGGACGTGTCTATGGCGAAGATGTAGAGCGTGCCGACCTTGCGCTTGAAGAGTTTGAAACGCAAATCGTTCGCTTCAATCTTGCCGGAGACTTTCCGCGTAGACGCGCGCAGGGTCGCGTCGAGCGCGATTCGCGCGCCGCCTGTGTTGGCTGTGTCGGCGCGCGTGTAGCGACCGCGCAGAGGATGATAGCTGGTCCGACTGGCCTTTCCGCGTGGGCCATGAGAAGAGAGTTTTTTGTCGGTCCTGGATTGTGGCGCGTTCGATGATGGCGGGTGTGGGCCAACATCCGGCAAGCGTGCATCCTGGGTAGTTGGCGCGCGTTGCTGTTCATCCGCGCCCTGTGTCGCGTGCCGGTCAGGGTGCGCGGTGTTGGAGGTGTTTGGCTTTGGAGTTTTATGAGGCGGGCCGTTTTGGTCTTGACCGCCATGAGAGTTTTGCGGCGGCGCGTCGTCGTTGCCCGGTTGAGGATGAGGGAAAAGCTGTTCGAGGGCTTGCTCTACGCGCGCGCCGCCGTTCGTTTGTTCGAGCGGGTCGCGGCGCAGGCGATGGCGTAGGGACATGACGGCGACGCGGCGCACGTCCTGTTCACTGACGGCGCGGCGGCCTTCGAGCGCGGCGAGGGCGCGGGCGGCGCGCGTGATGGTCAGTTCGCCCCTGTGCCCGTCAATGTTCAGTTGAAGGCAGAGTTGCGCGATGCGGCGCAGCAGTTGGAGAGAGATATTGACTCGGTGCAGAGCCTTGCGCGCTTTCGTTAGCTTGCGGCGCAGGGCTGTTTGTTCCGCTTCGACTAGGGAGAGAAAGTTGGCGGGGTCGCGCTCGAAGGCTTCGCGCGCGAGGATGATTTGCACGCGGCGGTCAAGGTCCGTCTCGGTCCTGACTTCGACGTGCAGGCCAAAGCGGTCCAGTAATTGCGGGCGCAGTTCGCCCTCTTCAGGATTGCCGGAGCCTATGAGGACGAAGCGCGCGGGATGCTCTATCGAGATGCCTTCGCGCTCAACGCTATTGCGCCCGGTCACGGCCACGTCCAGAAGTAAGTCAATGAGGTGGTCTTCGAGCAGGTTCACTTCGTCTATATAAAGGAAGCCGCGATGGGCGCGCGCGAGCAGGCCCGGCTCAAAAGTTTTGATGCCTTGCGTCAACGCGCGCTCGATGCTGATAGCGCCGCAGACGCGGTCTTCGGTCGCGCCGAGCGGGAGGTCAACGACGGGCACAGTCGCGCTCACGCGCGCGAGTTTTCCGCTTGCTTGCAAGCGTTCGCGGCAACCGGCGCAGAGCGCGGGCTGGTCCTGCGGGTCGCAGCCGTAGAGACAATCGCGCGCTCTCTGAATCGGCGGCAGGAGGTCTGCGAGAGCGCGCACGGCGGTGGATTTCCCGGTCCCTCTATGGCCCATAATCAGCACGCCGCCGACGGATGAATCAATCGCGTTGAGCAGCAAGGCGAGTTTCATCTCGTCCTGGCCCACGAGCGCCGTGAAGGGAAACGCGGGCCTCTCAGCCGCGATAGATTGCTTTTCGAGTATTTTCATCGCTGAAGGGCGCACTGTTAAATGCTGGACAGTTGTAACCGATAAGCGCGCGCGGCGGCAAGCAAATCCGTCGGTAGTGGTTCAATTTAATCTTGAATGAAATGGAGCATGAGATTCACCACAGAGGCACAGAGGCCACAGGGCTTACACAGAGGCTTCTCTTTTCTCTGTGCTGACTCTGAGTTCTCTGTGCCTCTGTGGTGAACGCGGCTTTCATAATCGCTCGATTTAAATTGGCCCACTCCCGTCCGTCATGAAAGATGACAAAAGAATCCAACTCGGTTATCATTGGCTCGCACATTTTAAGGGCGCGACCACTGTTTCGGTGGGAGTTGGAAAAGTGGTCCAATTTAGTGGTCGCCAGCATCGCTCTCTTACCGTCCGTTTAAGAAATCCATGTCTGCCATAGAAGAAACAAAAAAAGACCCAGGCATTCAGACCGTTAGCCAGACGCGAACGAAAAAGAGCAAGCCTTCCATCCTGACGCGGCTGCTCAACCTGCTGACGCGGCTGCTCAACCTGCTCAGTTCGGTGCGCTTCGGCGTCTCGCTGCTCGTCCTGCTGGCCTTCGCCTGCATGGTCGGGATGCTCATCATGCAGCAGAGCGTGGAAGGCTTCGATAAATATTACGCGGAGTTGATGCCGTCGCAAAAGATAGTGTGGGGCGCGCTCGGCTTCTTCGATATTTATCACTCTCTGTACTTCAACATGCTCCTGCTCATCCTCTCGCTTAACATTGTGCTCGCTTCGATTGACCGCTTTCCGGGGGCGTGGATTTATATCTCGCGCAAAAAGCTGGAGGCTTCAAAACCTTATATCCTGAACCAGAAGCAGAAGGCGCAGCTTGAGTTGCAGGGTGATGACAGGGATGCTATCGCAGCGCGAGTCATGGCGGCCTGTCGCGGCGTCGGGCTCAAGCCGCAGGCCACGGTGAAGGGCGCGCGCGCGTTCATCTTCGCGGAAAAGGGAGCGTGGAATCGTCTCGGCGCGTACGCCGTCCACGTCGCGCTCTTGACGACCTTCTTCGGCGGCTTTCTGACCGCGCACTTCGGGCGCACGGGACAGATGCCGCTCAGGCCCGGCGAGACCGCCAGCGAGATGTCGCAGTTGAATTACTCGCTTGACGAAATCACGCCGGTCTCCGTCTCACTTCCTTTCAGCGTCACCTGCACGGACATTCAGCAGAAGCTCATCAAACGCGAAGGCTCGATACAGGCCAGCAACACGATTGACTGGCTGACGCAGATTAAGATTAAGGATGAGACGGGCGAGCATGATGCGCTGGTCCATTTAAACAAGCCGTATGACTATCGCGGCTATCGTTTCTTTCAGGCCAGCTTTATAGGGATGGGCCGCGCGCGAAATATTACCTTGCGCTTGACGCCGCAGGGCGGAGGCCAGCCGCAGGACGTGACCATCAAGCGCGACGGCTCGGCCACGCTCGCCGACGGGACCGTGATTGATTTCGTAGAGTTCTTCCCTGACTTCACCTTGAAGGGTAGCAAGCCCGATACGGCTTCGCCCGAATATGATAATCCGGCGGCGCAGTTGAAGATTACTTCCCCGACGGGCGAGACGAAAAACGCTTTCGCCTTCG
The DNA here is from genome assembly GCA_034665545.1 of Blastocatellia bacterium. Classification (GTDB taxonomy): domain Bacteria; phylum Acidobacteriota; class Blastocatellia; order Pyrinomonadales; family Pyrinomonadaceae; genus DASYML01. The sequence continues at coordinate 2,001 of JAXDFO010000220.1, read as the reverse complement.
CTATGGAACTGCCTGACGGAGCGCCGGTCGGCGCGCCCGTGCTCGGCTATAAATATCGCCTACAGGATTTCGAGAAAGCGCCGGACGCGCACATCCTCTCGGTCCAACACGACCCAGGCTCTACGATAGTTTATCTAGGCTTCTCCATGCTGATACTCACCCTCTGCTCCGTCTTCTTCTTCTCGCACCAGCGAGTCTGGATGGTGATTGAAGAGAGAGCGGCGGGCGTTTATGAAGTCGTCCTGGGCGGCAATACCAACCGTAATAAATTGGGCTTCGAGGATCGCTTCAAACGTCTCACGCAAGCGATTGGCGGCCCGCACTTAGAAGGAGAGGAATCATGAGCGACGTATTAAACCCCAGGCTCGCAACCGCATCACCCGAATTCGACCTGAAAGACACGTTCCGCTCCTACCTGCCCGCGCTGCTGGCAATCGGCGGTTCCGTTTTAATGGTCCTGTTAAGAATACAGATTGGCATGGACCACTTCATGTCGGACGGCGCGTTGATGATGCTCGCGCTGGCCTGCTATCTGACGGCGGCGGTCTTTCACTTAACGAACCTCTACGCTCCGTCGAACTGGGCGTTGCGACTCGGAATCTGGCTCGCCACGGCGGGCGTCTTCTTCAACTTTTCGAGTTGGCTCGTTCGTTGGATTAACGCGCGCGACCACGAACTCGCCATCCTCCTGCGCAACGGCGGAGAGACGCCCTGGTTCTTCCGCTACATTCCGTTCGCTAATTTATACGACCTGAGTTTGGCCTTCGCCTTCGGGGCCGGAATCACGACGCTGCTCATCGCGCATCGCAAGAGCTTTCGCTTCCTCGGCGCAATCTCGCTGCCCCTGGCTTCCTTGATACTGCTGCTCGCGCGCTTTATCGGTAACGAGTTTATCAACCTCCCGCCGGTCCTTGATTCTTACTGGCGACCGATTCACGTCGGCATCGCTTCATTGAGCTACGGCGTCGCGCTCGTCTGCTTCGCCATCGCGGTCGTGTATCTGTTGAAGGATGGAGTCAAGACCGAAGCGATGGCTATCTGGTCCAGTATCTTCGCCTTCCTTGTGATAGGCAGCATCAGCCGCGCCTCCGTCTTCACGGCGGGCGTCTACAGGGCCACCGCGATGTTCGTCGGAGAGGATAATTCGCGCAGGCCGACGGGCCTTCGTGTTGATGTCCCTTACGTCGGTTGGGCCTTGGTCCTGACGGGCCTGCTGCTCATCGGTGTCATCATCGCGTTCGGCATCTACCTGGCGAAAAAAGATGAGAGTGCGCGTGTCTGGGGACACAGGCTCTTGAAGCTCTCGCTGGTCGCGCAGGCTTGCGCCATCGCGCTCCTGGTCGGGCAGGTCAAGACCATGACGAACATCCCCGCGCATGTGGACCAGGGCCAGTACGCCTCTTTCGGCAAGTGGATGGCCGAGCAACAGGATTTGAAGCCGGACCAGATAGCGCAGATCGGGACCGCTGCTTTAGAACAGCACGCTTCAGATTTTCTACAACAAAGCGGCTCGCGTTTTGTTCTCAGCACGAATGCCAACCCCGTCGAACTGGCCGCGCTCCTGACGGCCTTCGCGGGCACGCTCTTCGTCATCCTCTTCAGTTTCCGCACGGCGCGCCTTCGTGAAATCCTGCCGCCTCTGGAAAAGCTGGACAGCCTGATGTACAAGACGGCGAGCGTGACCTTCGCTGGGCTGGTCATGCTGCTCATCACGGGCGCGGTGTGGGCCAACGAATCTTGGGGCTCATATTGGAGTTGGGACTCGAAGGAGGTCGGCGCGTTCGTCGCTATGCTGACCTACGCGGGCTACTTGCACACACGCATCGCGCATGGTTGGAGCGGACGACGCTCCGCCTATTTCGCGCTCGTAGGTTTCCTGCTCATCATCTTCACCTACCTGGGAGTCAGCTATCTGCTGCCCGGTTTACATTCTTACGCATAGCATAGTCTTGGGAGTCATGAATCATAAGAGAATAGCTATTCTCTTATGATTCATGACTC
>JAXDFO010000219.1:0-19315 GCA_034665545.1 Blastocatellia bacterium | reverse complement strand
AAGCCAGGAGAAATAAAAGAGCATTCATCATGAAGAGCATGCTATAGCTTTTCCTTCTGGCTCCTGGCTCCTGACTCCTGGCTCCTGCTTTTAATCCTCATCGGTTATTTTTTCTATCCAAATTCGCATGCGCTTGAGTGTGATTTTTTCTGCTTCGCAGTCGCGGCGAATCTCTTTAAGGCGTTCTTCGGAGAAGTGCAAACTTGAGATGAGCACTTCGCTGATGCGTTGTTGCTGGCAGATTTTGCGGAGCGCGCCGTTGCCCGCGTAGACGCGCAGGCCGTGTATGACCTTGCCCTTCTTGTTCGGGTCGTCGTCCAGAAAACCGACCGGCGCGTATTGCAACTCTCTGTTGTTGATGAGTTCGCGCAGGAGCAGTTCGCCCGCATCGCCCGCGCCGTAAATCAGGACGCGGCGACCGGGCCGCGTATTCGAGACCGGCAAGACTTGCCTGAACAGGCGAAACGCCATCCGGCTCGCCGCCAGCATCATGAGCATCAACATCGCGTCCAGCACGAAGACCGCGCGCGACACTCCCTCGAAGCGAAACGCGAAGAGGATGACCAGCACGCTCCCGATAGAGCCGAGCAGGTTGGCCTTAGCGAAGACCACAAGGTCGTCAATGCTCGTGTAACGCCAGATGCCTCTATAGACGCCCATCGTCAGGAACGCCGCCATCTTGACGAAGACCAGCACGGGCAACGTGCGCAGGAAAACCATCCACGCTCCCGTCTGCGAGAACGAGCCGAACCTCAGCGCATACGCGCTATAGTAAGCGAGGATAATCAACACGACATCGAGCAAGACCTCGAAGATGCGTCGCTTGTAAGACACGTCAACCAGGAACGCCGTCAGGCGATTATCACGCGCGGCCTTCGCCTCGTCGTTCTCATCGTAAACCTTGACCCCCGCCAGGTAGACGCCGAGCAGAGCCAGCACGATAGTGAAACCGAGAATCGCCGCAAAGCTCACATCGAACTGCATGTGCCGCACGACGAGCGCGAGTAATCCCGACAGGGCCGCGAAACCGTAGAGCATGAGGACCGCGCGCCGCTCCGACATCCCCAGCGCGACGAGGCGATGCGAAGTATGGTCGCGCCCGCCCTGCGAGGCCGCGCGTCCCGCGAGTTTGCGCAGGACCGTCACGAAAGTCGTGTCGAAGATAGGGATGAAGAGAATCAGAATCGGCACGGCGAGCACGGGCAGAAACGAGCGCGAGCGTCCGCCCGTCACAGCCATCAAGGCCGTGCTCGCCAGGAAGAAGCCTATGAACATAGAACCGCAGTCGCCCATGAAGATGGACGCGGGGTTGAAGTTGTAAACGAGAAACCCGACGAGCGCGGCGGCGAAGACCGCCAGCATCAAGGCTTCGGTCGGCTGGCCGTTGCTGATAAAACTGAGCGCGAGAAAGACGGAAGAGATGGCCGCGATGCCGCCCGCCAGTCCGTCCATGTTGTCCAGCAGATTGACGGCGTTGGTAATCCCTATCAACCAGAAGATGGTGATGACCATGTTGACGGGGACCGAATTGGTCCAGGGCAGGCCCAGCCCGTAGTAGATGACGAAGGCCGCGCCCATCACCTGCCCGATTAATTTCTGGTAGGGCTTGGCGTGCAGGAAATCGTCCGCCAGCCCGACCGCGAAGAGAAACGTGCTGGCGAACATGACGACCCACCCGCGCGGAGTGTGCGGCACGAAGAGCAGGTAAGTGAGAATGACCGCCAGCCAGATTGCGACGCCGCCGAGCATCGCCGTCGGATTCTTATTCCAACGGTCGAGCCTCGGACGCGCGACCATTCCGACGCGCCGCGCCCCGGCGCGCACGAGAGGCGTCAGCCCCAGCGCGAGCGCGCACGATGCGGCCACCGCCAGGAGTTGCATTGAACTAAACGGCATCGCTTACTTAACAACCCGAAAGATTTGCTCCGCGAGAGAACGTCAAACCCTATGCTATCAGCCGCGACAAATCAAGCCTTGAAAGTTGGCCCATTACTCGCCGCACTCGAAAGGTATCACTCTAGTCATGGTCGAGGCTTGGGCCTGCCCGACGATGCGCGCGGAGAGTTTGACGCGGTCACAGCCCGTATCGTAGAGCCAGAAGGCTCCGTAAAACTTTCCGCTCTCTTCCAGCAATCCTATCTCCGTCGCTCGCTTCAAAATAACTTTGGTCGAAGTGGTGGCCGTCAGTTCGACTTTCCGCAAAGGAGTCGGCGCGTCCGCCCCGCCCTTGCCCGTCACCTCGACCATCACCAGCGTAGAGCTTGAAGGCGCGCCCGCTCCGCCTTCACCGATGATGGTGTTCCACAAACTCATCTCCGGCCTGGCGAGGATGTCGCGCGAGAAGGTTCCCTTCTGTTCATAGAATAGCATCGCCTTGATGGCCGTGATTTTATACGGAGGGGTCGCGGCGCGCGCGTTGACGGCCCTCGCGTTTGCAGTCGAAGAGACGGCCAGCATGATGATAAAGAGAGAGCTAAAGAGCCTGGCTTTCAGAGCCGGTCTATTCATAAGAGAATCCTTTCTTCGCTCGATGATGTTCATCCTCTATTGCTAGTAGATTAATTTGAAACGCCCGCGCTATCGCTTATTCGCATCGAAGACCACTTCGCCGCCGATGATGGTCATGACGCAACTGGTCTTGAGAATGTCCGGCTCAGGAATCTTCATGATGTCGTTTGAGAGCACTGTCAGGTCAGCCAGTTTGCCGACTTCAAGAGAGCCTTTGTCCTGCTCTTCAAAGGCAGCGAAGGCGGGCCAGATGGTGAACATCTTGAGCGCCTGTTCCCTGGTCAGGGCTTGCTCTGGATGCCAGCCTTCGCCCGTGAATCCTTTGAGGCTCTTGCGCGAAACGGCGGCGTAAAATTCTATCATCGGCTCGCCGCGTTCGACCGGAGCATCCGAGCCTCCGGCGATGATGGAGCCGGACTTGATGAGGCTCTGCCAGGCGTAGGCTCCGGCGAGACGCGCCATTCCCAAACGGCTCGGAGCGAAGAATAAATCACCGATCGCATGCGATGCTTGCATGGATGGTATGACGCCTAACTTAGCGAAGCGCGGGATGTCCTGAAGCGTGAGAATCTGCGCGTGCTCAACGCGCCAGCGCGGCTCGCGTATCTTTCTCTCTGACGGCGGGACGGCCTTCAACGCTCCCTCGTAGAGGTCCAGTATCGTGCGGTTGGCCCTGTCCCCGATAGCATGCGTCTCAACCTGGATGCCGCGACGCAACGCCTCTTCCAACATGGGCCGCAGGTTCTCGACCTTCTCCGTCAGAAAGCCGGATGTGTCCGCGTCCGCATAAGGCTCAAGCAGGGCCGCGCCGCGCGAACCGAGCGCGCCGTCAAAGACCACCTTGATAGTCCGCACCGTGAAGCGATGGTCATAAGCATTGATAGTTGGACCATCCTGGAACAACTGGTTAGCAGGCTCGCCCGGACCATACACGGCGTTGTAAATCCTGAGCTTGACCTTGCCCTCGCCGTAGAGCTTGCGCATCATGCGAACGTCATAGTTGATGCTCCCCGCGTTCTGTATCTCGCACCAGCCGAGTTCGATGCTGCGTTTGACGCCGAGCAAGAACGCCGCTTCGATTTCCGCATCGGTCATCCTGGGGATGTGTTTGGTAACGAGTTCCCTCGCGCCATCGAGGAGCATCCCTAGAGGCTCGCCCGACTGCTTGTCCTTCAAAATCTCGCCGCCGAATGGATTCGGGGTCTCTTTAGTGACGCCCGCTATCTTCAACGCGAGACTGTTCGCCACCGCGCCGTGCCCGTCCGCGCGCGTCAGAAAGACTGGATTGTCCGGCGAGATTTTATCCAGGTCGGCGCGCGTCGGAAAGACCGGTGGCTGCCAGAAAGTCTCTATCCAGCCGCGCCCCGTGACCCACTTGCCCGGTTCCGTACGGGCCACGCGCGCCCTCACTTTGTCTAGCAGGTCCGTGAGGCTCGCGGTCCCTTCAAGATTAAGCGTGACCTCGCGCGCGCCGACACCCAGTATGTGATAGTGAGCGTCCGTCATGCCCGGCACGACCGTGCGCCCTTGCAGGTCCACCACGCGCGTGCTCTTGCCCTGATACTTTTTCGCGTCCGCGTTGGAGCCGACGAAGACTATGCGCTCGCCCTTGACCGCGACGGCCTCTGCATGTGGCTGCCGCTCGTTGACCGTGTAGATGTTGCCGTTGATAAAGAGAACGTCTGCAACTCCCGTCTTGGCCTCGCCGCGCGGGACCGAGAAGCAAGAGAACAGCGTGATGATTAACAGGCAAGCTATTTTTTTCATGGCTCTACCTTCTTGGTAGCGAGTTAGTTTGACCTTGAGTGAGCGGGGGAGTGTTCTTCACCACGAAGACACAGAGCACGCAGAGCTTACACAGAGAAAAGATAAGCCTCTGTTATTGCTCTGCGTCCTCTGTTTCTTGGTGGTGAACGCCTCTTTCATGCTCGCTCGCTGTGATACTTGATGACGGTTTGCAGGATACCGTCGAGTTTCATTTCGGGGCGAAAGCCGACGAGCGCGCCGATCTTCGAGATGTCCGGCACGCGGCGCGGCATGTCCTCAAAGCCCTCTTCGTAAGCCTCGTCATACGGCACGAAGGTAATCTCCGATGAAGAGTTGGTCAGTTCTTTCACGCGCTGGGCCAATTCCAGAATCGAGACCTCCTCGTTCGACCCGATGTTGAAGACCTGGCCCACCGCTTCCTGCTGGTCCATTAATTTGATGAGCGCGCCGACCACGTCCCCGACGTAACCGAAGCAGCGCGTCTGCTGCCCGTCGCCGTAGACCGTAATCGCGCGGCCCGCCAACGCCTGCTTGACGAAGTTCGGGATGACCATCCCGTACTGCCCCGTCTGGCGTGGGCCAACCGTATTGAAGAGGCGCACGACGATGGTTGGCAACTTCTTCTCGCGCCAGTAAGCGAGGGCCAGAAATTCGTCAATCGCCTTCGAGCAGGCATAGGACCAACGCCCCTTCGTCGTCGCCCCCATCACCAGATTCCCGTCCTCCCGGAAAGGCACTTCCATGCTCAACCCGTAGACTTCCGAAGTCGAAGCCACCAGCACCTTCTTCTTCTTCTTGTTCGCCAGGCCGAGCACGACCTCCGTCCCGCGCACGTTCGTCTCGATAGTCCTGACCGGGCTTTCGACGATTAACTTGACGCCGACGGCTGCCGCCAGATGAAAGATAACATCGCACTGGTCCACTAATTCCGCGACCACGGGTTGATTGTGAACGCTCTCAATCGTGTAATGAAAGCGCGGGTTGTTTTTGAGATGCTGGATATTTTCAATGCTGCCGGTCGAAAGATCGTCTATCACGTAAACTTCATCGCCGCGTTCCAGGTACGCATCCGAAAGATGAGACCCGATAAACCCGGCCCCGCCTGTAATCAATACTCGCAAGTTATTAAACTCCCTTCGATAGCAATCGCCTTAAACCTTAAACCTCAGTCCGTCTTTTGATTCTAAACTCCTGACCCCAGACTCCGCTTCCGTCTCCGCCCGCGACATCTCCTGATATAGATTCGAGATGTCCTTGAGCAGACGTTCCCTTGAATAATTTCGCGTCACGAAATCACGCCCGCGCGCCCCCAAGCCCCGCCACAATTCTTCGTCTTCGATAAGGAGCGACAGCCCCTCGCAAAATGCTTCGGCCTCGTTTGGCCGGACCAGCACGCCGCGCTCGCAGAGCTTGAAGCCGTCTTTAAGATTGTCAACCGCCGTCTGGTTTATCGGTCCTGTAAAGGATTCGCCGAGCAAATCCACGACGCCGCCGACCGCCGTGGCGATGGTCGCGCGCTCGTTCGCCATCGCTTCGATGAGCGTCAGGGGCGTGCCCTCGTTGAGCGAGGTGAGGGCCACTATGTCGAGCGCGGGGTAAAAGTTTTCCGGGTCGTCGCGCGTGCCCAGGAACGTCACGTCGCCGTCGAGATTGAGGGCGCGCGCCTTCTCTTCCAACTGCGCGCGCAGGTTGCCATCACCGACGATGATGAAACGAATGCGACCGCCTCGTTCATTTCGCGTTCCACGAGTCCGCTTGTAAAGCGCGGCGGCTTCCATAAATAGCGCGTGGTTCTTAATCTCCGTCAGGCGACCGACGATGCCGACGAGCACATCACGCTCGCCCGCGCCGAGTTCATCTCTTAAGAGATGACGGCGGCTGGACCAGTCAGCGTAGATGCTCAAGTCGAGTCCGAGCGGAATCACTGCGAACTGTTCTGCGCGTCCGACGCCGAACTCTTCATGAATTTCCCTGTACTGCTGCGCGCTGATGACGATGATGCGGTCGGTCGCCGTGCGCGCCAGTATCTTCTCTATCAGTAGAAAGAGGCGCGTCTTTAATGGACCATAATAACTATGAAAGATATGGCCGTGATAAGTATGCACGAAGCGACACGGCCTCGGTCTGCCGATGAGCGCGGCGGGCGTCAGCCAGCGATAGAGCAGACCGGCGAGACGGCCCACCGTTCCGGCCTTCGCCGTGTGCGTGTGGACGAGGTCGGGTCGCTCGCGCCGCAAGAGGCGATAGAGTTTCCAGACGGTAAGCGCGTCCTTCGGCGAAATCTCGCGGCTCATGTGCGGGATAATCAAAGGACTCACGCCCGCCGCACGCGCGAAGTAGCCCATGTCATCCTCGCCCGGCGGCACGACGCCCGCCACCAGCAGCGTCGAGTAATCCTCCGCAGGCAGCCCCGCCGTGAGCCACACCACATGACGCGCAGGCCCGCCCACGTTGAGCCGCGCGATGATGCGAACAATCTTCATAAGAGCAGGAGTCAGGAGTCAGGAGCCAGAATGAAGAGAACAGCCTTCAGCATGAAGAGCATGCTATCGCTTCTCTTCTGGTTCTTGGCTACCCGTCTATTCTGTAAATCGTGTCCGGGTCATCCTCGTGGCGGATTTCGTCTATCGGCTCGCTCCGGCCCTGGCCCATGAAGAGACGGTTGGGGCAGTTGATGACGATGCCCTGGGCCTGGCCGACGTTGCGGTAGGCGTGGACGACGCCTTTGGGAACGATGACGGCCTTCGGGTTATCCTCGCCGACGAAGAGCGTCATGACCGAGTTGTATGTTTCCGAATCCGCACGGTTGTCCCACATCCGCAGTTTGAAATTTGATGGACCAATAAAGCAGAAGAGGTCCGCCTGGTCCACATGCTCGTGCGGGCCGCGCGTCGTGCCGGGCATGGTCGAAGAGATGTAGGACATGGTCGGGTAAAACTCTTCTGCGAGTTCATCATGACGGAAAAGCTCTGCGAGCCACCCGCGCTCGTCAACGAACTTGCGCAGGTCTTTGACGACGACATCGCGGATAGCGGCGCGCTTGAACTCTTTAACGAGCGGTGCTGATGGCTTCGGCTGCATGTTTCAACTCCAGGTTATTGGCCCCCGTTTCGGCGACCAAATTTGAGGCGTGAAGAAGGCTCTCGAAAGTTCCGGCGTCGGTCCACCAGCCGCTGAGTTCATCCCAGGTCATGGCCCCGCGTTCAATGTAGGCGTTGTTGACATCCGTGATTTCAAGTTCGCCGCGCGCGCTCGGTTCCAGCCCGCCGATGATGTTGAAGACCTCCGCATCATACAGGTAAATCCCTATCACGGCGTATTCGGACTTCGGCTGCGCGGGCTTCTCTTCTATGCGCAGGACGCGGCGGCCATCTAGTTCGGGCACGCCGAAACGCTGCGGGTCAGGCACTTTCTTCAACAAGATTTTCGCGCCGCCGCCCTGCTGCCGGAAGCCCTCTACGGCGTCGCGTATGTGGCCCTGAATAATATTGTCGCCGAGCACGACGCAGACAGGTTCGCCCGCCGCGAAATGTTCGACGAGCGAGAGCGCGTCCGCGATGCCGCCCTCGCCTTCCTGGTAAGTATAGTTGAGATGCTTGAGACCGAAAGCCTTCCCGTTGCCGAGCAGCTTGAGAAAATCGCCCGCAGAGTTTCCGCCCGTCACGATCATGATGTCCGTAATCCCCGCGTTGACCAGCGTCTGAATCGGATAAAAAATCATCGGCTGATGATAGACCGGCAACAAGTGCTTATTCGTCACGGCGGTCAGCGGACGCAAACGCGTCCCCAATCCCCCGGCTAATACGACACCTTTCACAAAGAACCTCCTGGGAAGCCAGGAGCCAGTAGCCAGTAGTCAGAAGGAAGAGCATGCTATATGAAGGGCATGCTATCGCCTTTCTTCTGGCTCCTGGCTTCTGACTCCTGTCTCCTGTTTTAATCTATGAATCTTTCAAACCATAATTCGAGCATGAGCAGCGTCCAGAGTTGATGGTCGTAAGAACGCTTTCCATCGGTGTGCTGTTCGATCATGCGCTTGACCGCTTCGGGTTTGAAGAGGCCGCGCCTCTGTGACTTTTCCGAGAGCAGGTTTTCGCGCAGGTAGCCCTGCAATTCGCCGCGAAACCAGTGGCCGATGGGCACGCCGAAGCCCATCTTGGGCCGCTCCAAATTCTCCGCAGGCAATAATCTTTTGAGCACGCGCTTTAAAATATACTTCGTGGTCAGCCCTTTGAGCTTCAGTTTTTCCGGGAGACTCGCCGCAAACTCTATCACATGATGGTCCAAAAAAGGCGAGCGCGCTTCGAGGCTGACGGCCATGCTGGCGATGTCAACCTTAACCAGCAGGTCGCCCGGCAAGTAGGTCATCGTATCCGTCAGGAGCGCGGCGTCAACTATCCCTGCGCCGTTCGCTTTGGCAAACCACGGTTCGAGAAAACGTGTCTCGCGCATGTTCATCGTCTCGCGCGCGAATTCATCAGAGTAGAGTTCGCGCTTGGCCTCTGCATCGAAGACGCTCATCCATCGCAAGTATCTTTCGAGCTTCGGCAACGAGGCCGCGCGCATGAAACGCTTGGCCCGCGCGACGGGGTCTCGCAAGCCGCCCGAAGAGGGCAGGAGTTCAAAGCCGCGCTCTATGAGAGACTCGCGCAAGATGCTTGGCAGGCGATGATATTTTTCGGCCAGCCGCATCGCCGCGTAACGTTGATAACCCGCGAAGCACTCGTCGCCGCCGTCGCCGTTGAGCGCGACCGTCACATGCTTGCGCGTCTCGCGCGAGACGTAGTAAGTCGGCAAAGCGGAAGAGTCCGCGTAAGGCTCGCCGTAATGCTCGACCAACGTGGGCAAGACTTCCATCGCGTTCGGGCGCACGATGAATTCGTGATGCTCCGCGCCGACGTGCTGGGCTACGCGCCGCGCGTGATGCAGTTCGCTGAAATCCTGTTCCTCGAAGCCTATCGAAAAAGTTTTGACCGGACCACTCGATTCCTGGCTCATGAGCGCGACGACGGCTGATGAATCAACCCCGCCTGAGAGAAACGCGCCGAGCGGCACTTCCGACATGAGCCGCACGCGCACGGCCTCGCGCAGGATTTCCAGGGCACGCTCGCCAGCTTCCTCTTCATCAATCTTGAGCTTGTGTGAAAAGTCCGGCTGCCAGTAACGCTCAATCCTGATGTCGCCATTTTTGGACCAGCGCAAGCTGTGGCCCGGCTCAAGCTTGCGTATCGCGCGATAGGCGGTGAGCGGCGCGGGCACGTACATGTAAGAGAGATAGTAGTGGAGCGCGTCCGGCTCTATCTCGCGGCTGATGTCGGGATGAAGCAGGAGCGCGCTGAACTCAGAGCCGAAGACCAGGCCGCCGCCGACCTGCGCATAGAGCAAGGGCTTTTTGCCAACACGGTCGCGCGCCAGGAAGAGTTCACCCTTAAGCTCGTCCCAGATGGCGAAGGCGAACATCCCGCGCAGGTGCTTGGGACAGTCCGCGCCGTAACGGTCGTAGGCGTGAACAATCGCTTCTGTATCACAGTTGGTGTAAAATTTGTGGCCCAGCTTCTCCAGCTTCTCGCGCAACTCAAGATAGTTATAAATCTCTCCGTTGAAGACGATCCAGGCCGTGCCCGCCTCGTTGCGAATCGGCTGCTGCCCACCCTTGAGGTCAATGATGGCGAGGCGACGCATGGCGAGGCCGACGGGGCCGTTGAAGTAAAAGCCGTCCTCGTCAGGCCCGCGATGGCGTATCGCCTCGCACATGCTCGCCACCAGGCCACGGTCAACCGGGGCATCATCGCCGCGAACTATTCCTACGATTCCACACATGAAGATTTTTCAGGACCAATTAACGCAGGTCCAAATATTTAACGCACCCATCTTTATAACCTTTGCCATTGCGTGACGACGAAGCATGAAAACAGTTTGCCCTGAACCCGGTTGATGACGGATTCGAGCGGCAGCAGGACCGGCGTATAGACGGGCTTGAGGCTGAGCGGGATGCGAAAGACCATCGAATTCAGCACCAGCAGATAGCCTATGTTGCCCAGGTAAGTCTCCCTCTTAAATTTGAAGCGCGCGGAGAATTGGTCCTTTAATTCGTCCACGTCAATGGCCTGCTCGTTGTTGGCGAACAGCGGGTCGTGCCTGTACCAGTATCGCCGGACGAGGTCCGGGAGCGCGCGGCTGTGCGGTTCTGCGAAGCAGAAATGCCCGCCGGGCTTCAAGATTCTGTGAATCTCGCGCAACGCATCATTGAGGCGCGGGTGCAGGTGATGCAGACCGCCGACGACGACTATGCAATCGAAGGAGTCGCTTGCCAAACCGGAATCGAGAATCGAAGCTGCCCTCGCTTCGCACTGCGGCCAGCGCAGGCGGAAGGATGCTATCTCTTCTTTGGAGATGTCGAGGCCGGTAACGCGCGCGCCTTTTGATAAGAGATAGCCGGTCGTCTGCCCACTGCCGCACAACCCTTCGAGGACCGTCTTCCCCTTGAGGTCAACGCCTTCGAGCATCGGTTCATAGATGAATCTGACGCGGTATTGCTGGCTGCACTCGTCGCTGTAGTGCGCCTCATAGCTGGCGGCTATCTTATCGTAATGCGCTTCCTGTATCAGTTCTGAATTCATCAACCGCATCTCAAGAGAGAGACAGTCCGTCTCTAACTTACAAGAAGAGAGCGCGCCGTCATTCTCGCCGCAAATAGCTCAAGCACCTTCTTGAGCGCGTAAGCGGCGAATGAGAGCAACACGAGCCGCACGGGAATCGTGTATCTGGCTTCCGTGTGAAACCAACAGAGCGTGCCCGTAAAGTATAGCAACGCGCCGACGGAGGCGAAAACCAACAAGCGGTGCGGGCCATGCACGCGGCGCAGGGCGAGCGCGCATCCCGTGATTCCCAGGACCAGGAATAACGCGCCCTCAGACACCAGCGCGAGCCTCATCCAAGCGGGAAAGCTTTCGGGCAGGTAAGCCGAAAACCACATCCGCAACATATTCTTTGCCGAACTCCGCAGGTACGTGCCGGGCCAACTTTTCATGTTAGAGATGGCGGCGGTCGTGAACAACTTCTCGGCCCGCCTTCTCTTATCATTGTCCGGGTAATTCCCCATGTTGACGCAAGGCGTCTCCGGCGGCACATCAATCTGCCTGTTCACCGCGCGCACCTGTTCGAGCATCCCCGAACGCGCGAGTTCGTCGGTCGTGTGCCCATTCATCCCGTACTCAATCAGCGAGGAAACGGAAACGCGGCTCTGCCATGTGCCGAGGAACAGGTTGATTCCAGAGCCTGTGATGATGGAGGTCGGCGTGAAGACGCCGAAGGTGCGATAGTTATGGATGGCCCAGGGCAGGAGCAACGCGCCCGTGAAGATGAGCGGCAGCAAAGCTCTCAAGTGCATGCGACGGTCTGCCAGAAAACAGGCGAGAGCGAACGGCACGCCGAGCAATAAAAGGTTCGGACGAAAGTATGTGGCGATGCCTATCAGGGCTCCCACAGAGGCAAGCCGAAAAGTTGTCGGGCGTAGTAATAAGAAGATGCTGAGAGCTATCAGAAAGACGGTCGGCATCTCAGGCGAGACCTGGCCCGCGCCGTAAGCGACGAAGGGATAGATAGCCGAGAGGGCCAGAAAACAGATGCCCGCCAGTTGACCGAAGACCTCGCTCGTCACTCTCCACATCAACCAGACCGCGATGAGAAATAGCATGCCTTGCATCAAGACTAAGCCCCACTGGCCCTGGCCCAATAATTTATGCGAGACCATGATGAGGGCCGGATAGCCCGGCATCCGTATGCTCTCAGGCTCGAAGGCCGCGCCGTTCCAGAGGCCGTATCCGCGCCCGCCGCCGAGCGCGTCCGCGAGCGCGAGATAACGCTCGCTGTCTCCGGTCAACCACGGTTTCGTCTTGATGACGACGCTCGACAGGACCAGCGCGTGCAAGCCGAACAAGGCCCGGACCAACAGACGCGCCAGACGTGCGTTGAGGAGAGGCTCTGATGTTGAAATCTTGGTTTGCGAATCAGGGCGCATCGCGGGGTTCTTCAACGGGCTTCTCATCGTCCCACAGGTTGACGTGCCTCGGCTGGCGGCGCGCGGCCTGCCTCGCGGCCAACTCCTGCCGCGCCGTCAACTCCTGCTGCCGCTGCCTGTCCTCTCTCTTCTCCCTGAGCAGCACGTAACCGACCGCGACGAAAATAAAGTAGAAGACGAGCAATTGCGAACGCTGGCGATAGGCCGTGCCGACGTTGCCTTGGAAGACGGAGTAAGCGACCGTCAGCATCGCGCTGAAAATGAGAATCGGCGAAGCCTGCCTCAGATAATATTTGATGGTGAACCAGAGGCCGAGCACGAGGGCCGGAAACGAGGCCCACCAGACGAGCATCTCCGGCATCGTGATGCTCTGTCTCAGCGAAGCGAGTTGCCAGGGAAAGGGCGCGAACAGTAGATAAATCATGCCGACGGGTATCGCCGTCAGCGCGCCGGAGGTGGTGGAAACGTCCGTGTCCTTGCCAAAGCCGGAGGCCGCCGACTGGGCCAGGTCAGAGCGGCTCTGCTGGACTCTCTGCAAGTCGAAGTTTTCGATTTGACTCGTCGCATAACGCGTCACGCCGAGGTAAGCCAGGGCCAGCGTGATGCCTATCATGACGATGAACTGCCGCATGAAACTGCTCGCGGTAAAACTGCGCAAGCCTATCACGAAGGCTCCCGCGATGGCCGCCAGCAGGATGTAGAAGATATAGAATCGCAGACTCAGAATGCCGAAGAGCGCGCCGACCAGGATGATAAAATACTTGACGTTGAAACGCTCGCCCAGCTTCAACGTCGCCAGCATCGAGAGCGATAGGAGAAAGACTATCGGGCCATCCTTCAAGCCCTGCGCCGACCACAGAACCAGCGAAGGGAAAAAGGCCACGAAGAGACCCGCGATGCGCGCGACGCGCAAATTTTTGTAGATGTGCTGCGCGCAGAGAAAGATGACGGGGGCCGTCGCCGCGCCGATGATGGAATTGACGAGTTGAGTGGCGAGCGTGTTGCGCCCGACCAAGCTATAAATGCCCGCCACCAGATAAACCATGCCCCACGCGCTGCCCGCGCCCCCGCCCATGAAACTACTCAGCACGGAGCGATAATAGCTATCCGTCTCTTTGATAGAGATCATCAGATAGCCGTAAAAATCATACGACGCCGCGTCGGTCCCGAAAAAATCCTGCTTGTGCGTGATGAAGATAAGCGTCCCCACCAGTATCCTCACCAGCAACCCGCCCGCGAAGAGCCGCAACAAAAACTGCGCGTGCCCCTTCGCCTGCGAAATCATCAACGCGGCCAGCAAAGCCAACGGCACACACATGATAACCGCAGGCGCGCCGTACACAGGCACAAACACGCAGATGCCCGCGCACAACAAAATCGAGAAAATAATAAGCAGGCCATTCATAAAGCTTAGGGAGCCAGGAGCCAGGAGCCAGGAGCCAGAAGGAAGAGCAGAGCCTTGAGCATACCCTTCATCATGAAGTGCATGCTATAGCTTTTCTTCTGGCTCCTGGCTCCTGGCTCCTGACTTCTGTTTCTCACACATCCTCCGGCAAATCGGCGCGCGTCTTCTGTTCGATGAGGAAGGTGTCTTCCTCGCTCAGTTGCTTGATAGGCTTAGCGGGGACGCCTCCGATTAAAAAGTTCTCTTCCTTCAACTGTCCGGTGATGACGGCCCCTATCCCGACGATGCAGCGCGAGGGAATCGAGCCGCCGGGCGCGACGCGAATCTCCGAGCCGATGTAGGTGAACGAGCCGATGTCAATCGGGCGCGTGCGCTGCCGGTTGTGCGTCCAGAGGGAAGAGTTGCGACCGCCTAAGATTGTGCGCCGCCCGATCTCGACGCGGTCTGTAAAGTCTATCTTGTGGCCCGTCGTGACGACGCTGCCTTCGCCCAGGATGAAGCGCGGGTCAATCGGGTTGACTACGTCCGGCTCCGGAATCGAGTTGATTTCGTTCATGCGAATAATCTCCGCATAACGACCGAGCCGGACCTCGTCGCCGCCGCGCAGAATATTCAGATGGCCGATTCGCACATGGTCTCCGATGGTCAACTTTTTAACTCCGATGACCACGTTGAGATGGCCTATGCGGACCTCTTCATCAATCTCACACTCGCGCGCGTCTATCAGACTCAAGCCGATACGCACGCCCTTGCCGATGCGATACCCGAAGCAGAGACGATAGCATGGACGCTTGAGAAACGACGGCAGCACGGCAATGAGAGCCAGCGTCGCCAGTCTTAATTTTCTCATTCGACGTATCCCTGCTCTGCCGCCGCTTCGCGCAAGACACCGGCCAGTTTGTCCGCTTGAACGGGGACGGTGTAGTGCTCAAGGGCGTGCTGGCGACCGGCCTCTCCCATGCGTCGTCTCAACTCTTCATCCGAGAGCAGCCGCGCCAACCCCTCGCGCCACTCATCCTGCGTTCCGGCGAAGAGATGCGTCTTCTGCGGCTCGCCTATCTCTTTGCAGGCGGCAATCGGCGTCACGACGTAGGGCACGCCGACGGCCATGTATTGAATCGCCTTAAAGCCTGACTTGCCCGCCGCCCACTGGTCCGCATAGAGCCGCGCGTCAATCGGATAAAGCCCTATGTCGAAGGATTGAAAATCTTCTATCTCGCGCGCCAGGTTCCAATCCAGGCTTTCAACTTCGACGCCCGGAATCTCTACGCGCGCGCGGCCCGCGCCGACGACCTTGAGACGAAAGCGATGCTCGCGCGCGAGTTGCTGCAAGGCCGGAAAGATCATCTCAAGATACGGAAAAGTCGAATGCGTGCCTATCCATCCGAGCACGGGCGGCCCCGCTTGAGCGTTGGTTGCTTCCATAGCGCGCGGGCGAAAAAGTTCCGTGTCAACGACCGTCGGAATGATGACGGCTCGCCGCCCCTTGCTCTCAACATACTCCGCTATAGAGCGATTGCCGCACGTCACGACCTGCGCCCAACGAATCAGATCATCCGTCTTGCTGAACCACTTCAGCGCGCTCCCCAGTCGTCCATACGTCGGACTAGTATATGAGACATAGGTCGCATCGTCCAAATCTAGAACCAGAGGACATCGCCCCACTCTCATCGCCAACCATTCGACGAGCGGCGGCCCGATCATCATCGCCTCTCGCTGGACCAGAATGACATCGGCCCCGCGCGCCGCCCACACGTCCCCCGCGCGCCTGAGCGTCGAACGCATCACGCCCAGCATCGTGCGCGGCAACTCCCCGCGCTTGTAGAGCGCGCGAAAGAGACGCGAATCGAGAAACGGTCGCACGCGCAAGTTAATGCCGCGCTCGGCCAGTGGGCCCACGAACTGTTCCAGACGATAACGCGTCGCCGCAGCCTCTACCGGATATGAAGCGAAAGCTAAAACATCCATAAGACAGTCCGGAGTCATGAGTCATGAGTCATGAGTCATGACTCTCTGGTAGAGGCGCGCGTAACGCGCGAGGCCGACGCCGCGCACGTCGAAGAGTTTGCGAGCCGTCTCGCGCAGGCGACGCCGAGTCTCTTCCACGTCAGAGAGCAAGCCTGTGATGGACGACGACGCGCGAGCATATTCTGCGGCGGTGAATTCCTGGACCAGCGCGCCCGCTCTCTCGTCTTTCACGAGCGCGTCGGAATCGCCTATGCCCGCGTTGATGATGAACGGCAGGCCGCACGCCAGATACTCCGTGACCTTGACGGGCGAGGTAGCGAGCTTTGAAAAGCCCGGCTTGTAAAATGCTATCCCCGCATCGCTCGCGGATAAATATGAAGGCACATCCACAGAAGGCGCGGCCCGCACACTGTACTGCCCGCTCCTTACGCCGCGCTCGCGCATCAGCTTATCAATCAACTCGCGCGGGCCGAGCGTGAGCCACAGAAAATGCGCGTCCGGGCGCGTCTTCAAGAGTTCAGAGAAGAGGTCCGCCATCTCCGCCGTCAAGTACCACCCGCCAATCGAGCCGCTATAGACGAGCACGAATTGGTCCTTTAATTTCAACTCCGCGCGCCGCCGCTCTCTCTCGCCCGCGTCGAACTTGAATAGCTCAAGGTCCGTGCAGCACGGGATGACTTCGTGCGCGGGCTGGCGATTACGCAGCCCCTCCCAGTTTTTGATTAAAGGCCAGATGCGCTCGGTCAGCGTCACGACCCCGTCGGAAGCCTTGAGCACGCGACGCTCCATCGCCTTCGTCAGCACATACGGCGCGCCGCCCTTGCGCCAGTGCGCGGCGTCAACATACTCCTCGGCCATCAGCCCGCGCACGTCGAAAATCATCTTGAGATGAAAACGTTTCTTCAAGGCCAGCGCGATGGTCGCCGCGATGTGGCTGCGCGCGTGGACCATCTCTATGCGATTGCGCCGGACAAGTCGTTCGCCCTCGCGCACGCCCGCCAGCACATCGTAAACGGTCGCGGGCAGCGAAGGCTTTTGATGATAGCGCAGCCAGCGCCACTCGATGCCCCCGGCTCGCAGGCTCTCGCGCAAGGCTTCGCAACGCGCCTTCCCTTCCACGCTGAACGCGGCTTCCCGCTCAAAACTCAGAAGGGTAAAACGCACGCCCTCTTCCCTGCTCAACTCGCGCAAGTACGGTAGCACCTGGCTCTGGCCCAGAGGGTCCAACATCCCGTTATAGGAGATGTAGAGCACGCGCCTGCCTGTCAAACTCATCAGCGATTCCGTTTCTCTGCCGGAAGGTGAAGCGCAAGTGTGAAGCAGGAAGGCGGAAGGATGAGAGAAAAACTATTCAACGGTTGAATAGCTCATCTGTCATCCTTCCGCCTTCCTATTTTCGACTCGCTTTTCAGACCTGGACTTGTTGGGCTTCGGGTTGGAGTTTGCCGGTCTTGATTAGTTCACCTTTAATCCAGTGGTAGGTCCGCTCAAGGCCGTCTTCAAGGCTCACTTTCGGCTCCCACTGCAAGACCTCTCTGAGCCTCGTGTTGTCGCTGTTGCGGCCACGCACGCCCTGCGGCTTGGTCAGGTCATGCTCTTTGCCTATGCGCTTGCCCGCTATTCCCGCGACCATGTCAACGAGTTCGTTGATGGAGAGCATGCGGTCCTGGCCGAGGTTGAGCGGTTCCCTGTGCTCGCTGCGCATGAGACGGTAGATGCCCTCGACGGTATCATCTATGTAGCAATACGAGCGCGTCTGAAGGCCGTCGCCCCAGACCTCTATCGCTTCGCCGTCCTTCGCCAGCGCGATTTTGCGGCAGATGGCGGCGGGGCTTTTCTCGCGCCCGCCGTCGTACGTGCCGAGTGGTCCAAAAATATTGTGAAAGCGCACGACCCTCGTTTCCAGTCCGAAGTCCTCACGATAGTGGCGGCAGATGCGCTCCATGTAGAGCTTCTCCCAGCCGTAGCCGTCCTCTGCATCAGCCGGGTAAGCGTCCTCTTCCTTGAGCGGCGTGACATCGGCATCCTTCTGCAAGTAGCCGGGGTAGATGCACGCGCTCGAAGTGTATAGATAACGCTTGACGCCGTTGATGCGCGCGGCCTCTATAGATTGCAGATTGATCAAGGTGTTATCGCGCACGATGACGGCCTTGTTATTTTCGATAAAGCCGATGCCGCCCATGTTGGCCGCGAGGCCGTAGACTTCATCAACCTCATGCGTGGCCTGCAAGCAGCTTTCCCATCTCGTCAGGTCCAGTAATTCAAACTCATGCGCGCGCGTCTGTTCATACTCCGGTTCTTTGACATCAACGCCGCGCACCCAGTAGCCGCGATCAACCAGGTAGTTGACCAGATGATGGCCGATGAAGCCGCCCGCGCCCGTGACCAATACTCTCGTCTGTTTTGACATACG
Source organism: Blastocatellia bacterium (assembly GCA_034665545.1). GTDB lineage: Bacteria > Acidobacteriota > Blastocatellia > Pyrinomonadales > Pyrinomonadaceae > DASYML01. The sequence goes on along the minus strand of JAXDFO010000219.1, from coordinate 1,234 downwards.
GTTTATTATCTCCTTAAAAAGTCCCAATGATAAAACTTAATCCATCGCTTCAAGAACCGCCAGTCGAGAGGCGGCGCAGGCAGCCCCAGAAGGTTCTGTCGCGGACGGCCTCCGGGTAGGTCAAGAGGGCGCGCATGAGCAGGCGTGCGCCCTCGCGGCTCTGTCCGGCGGTGCTCGCTTCGTAAGAGCGGCGCATGAATTGAGTCGCCCTGCACCAGCGACGATCCGCGCCCGCAAGCTGGCTCTCGTAATGCTCCGCGAGCAGGTCGAACTCCTTTTCCTGGCGATGCCCTTCGACGACCGTCTTGCTGAAAGAGTGCAGGCGATAGGCCGCGAGCGGCACGGGCAAATATTCGCAAGTGTGCCCGGCGAGCAGGAGCCTGGTGTACATGTCGCAGTCGAAATCGTAAGGCCAGCATTCCTGAAATTTGAAATTGATTAACTCTCGTTTCCAGAACATGCCGGGCTGCGGCGCTTTAAAGGCCCAGGAAAGACAGTGCGCGGCTGACTTCGGAACGTTGGCCCGGATTAACTCTGTCGGGTGTCCCTCGCCGAACATGATGGTATCGCCGCAGAGCCATTCGCACTCCTCACGATTCTCGAAATGATGCATGACGGCGTTGAACGCGCCCGGCAAGTAGAGGTCGTCGCTGTTAATGAAGGCGGCCACGTCTCCCGTCACGCGCTCGATGCCCTTGTTGATGGCGTGGACCTGTCCGCGATCCTTTTCGCTGGTCCAGTAAGCCAGGTGTTTTTCGTAGCGGCGTATGACCTCCACGCTCTCGTCCGTGCTGCCGCCGTCAACGATGATGTATTCCAGGTTCGGATAATTCTGGTTCAGGACGGAGAGAATCGTCTCTTCCAGAAACTGACCCTGATTATATGAGGGCGTGATAATGCTGAGTTTTAAAGTCATACTTCCAGCGCGATTTTGATGCGGCTCAATTCGTCCAGGTGCTCCATCGTGTCCACCGTGAACCAGGTCTTCGGGTAGACGCGGGAGGTGATGACCTGCTCCTGCTTTATCAACTGGCTCCAGAGCGAATAGAAGTCGCCCTCTTCGCGCGTCAAACGGTTAATCTTGTACGGATTGATAATCTGTATCCCGGAGCAGTAGATGTCCGATTCCTTATAACGGTTCAACTCCGTGACGACGTTCTCGCGGTGAAAGATGTAATCGCCGTCGAGGCCGAGCACGGGCTTGACGGGGATAATCATGCAGGCAGGCTCGCCG
>JAXDFO010000218.1:0-7213 GCA_034665545.1 Blastocatellia bacterium | reverse complement strand
ATCATGACCGAAGGAGGATTCAAAGAAGTCTTTGGTTGAGAGGTCGAGAGGTTGACCGGGAGAACGCAGTGCTTGATAGACCTGCGGAGGGGCATCAGTAGCGGAGGACGGACCAACGGATTGACGTTGGAGGTTGAGCAAGCGTTGGACGAACTGGTTGCCATGAGATTGTTGCAGCTTGAGCAACTGTGCGCTGCGGCTCTCAGGTTCAGGCGAGCGCGCGGGAGAGTCTCGATGCGCAACTCTCGCATTAAGCGGCTCTTCCTTTATCCTTCTTTGTGCTCGAATGCGTCGCATGATTTTCCTTGCTTCAAACTAATGCCGCGCGCCGTTCAGTCTTACGCTGGCAATCCTTCCGCTTCTCCTGGAAGTCCCTCTATATCTAGCTCCTCGCCAGCCTCCGGGGCCTTGTGCTCGAAAGTGAAGGGGTCCGTGCTGCAACCTGCTTTGATGAAGCCCTCTGCCCTGGACTTGTCCTCTACCAGCTTCGGTCGCAACTCCGCCTCCGCGTACGGAACCCAAGCTATCATCCTGTCCGGGTCGGAGAAATCTTCCGGCGCGAGCGCCTTCTCCGTCACATACTTTTTAATACCTTTTTCGAGAATGCTCTTCGTGCCGTAATAGCCCGCGTGGACGACCCTGTTGGCGATGAGGCCGACGCCGTATTCGGAGGTGAAGACATCCCCGACGCGCACGGACACTTTGACCGGCGGCAGCTTCTTCACTTCCTTCTTCTTCTCTTTACTCTCCTTCTTACCCTCACCTTTTTTCGCTTCCGTCTTAGCTTCCGTCTTCGTTTCAGCTTTCGCTTCGGGTTTCGCTTCAGGGGCTGGCGGCGGCGGCTTGGGCGTCGCCAGAACTTCAACCTTCAAGTTGAGCGGTTTGTTAATCTCGATTTCGTTGGCGGCCTTAATCTCCGCGAGTTGAATGTCAGGGTCGAGCCCTGCGCGAGACATGACGGCTGTTAATTTCGGACTCTCCTGTAGAGCTTTAGCCGCCGCGTTGCCTCTCGTCTGTTTCGGTTTGGCAGCAGGCTTCGACTTGTCCGTCGCGGGCGTCGCTGGTCCATTATCCTCCGTGATAAGTAACTGCTTTTTCTTCGCGTCAACATCTATTCCATACTTCTGAAAACGTTTGGCGAAAGCCTCCGGGGCCTGCTCTTTGATAATCGAGAAGGCCGCCGTGAGGTCCGAGTTATCGCCGCCGGTCCACTGCACGAAGCCCCACGTATAAACCGCCACGTCCCAACTCTGCGTAGAGGTGAACCCGCCCTCGAAACTGGAGATGGCCTTGAGAATCTTCATGCGCGATTCGCTGAGGCCGGACTTGCCGACCATATCCGTGACCGTGCCCTCTTTCTCGCTGGCCGCGCTCGCCTCAAGCCCTTTCTCGTAAATCGTCGCGTATGCCTCTACGTGGTCATAGAGGTTTATCTTTTCGTCATCAACAGTGATGGTGTAATAGTTGCGCTTGGTCGGCGCGCGTCCCGTCGCGCTCTTTTCCGCGAGGTCCGCCAGAACCTTCGCGCGCGCGTCCGCAGCATCATGAGCCTTTTTCAACTCGGCTTCCGCCGCCGCGATAGCCTTCGGGTCCGCCTTACTCTCAGGTTTATTGAGAGCCGCGAGCGCGGCCTCGGCATCCTTCACATGTTGCTGCGCTGTTTTCAATTCATCGTCGCCGCTCTCCAGGTGGGCCAACAGTAACAGCCTGACTTTATCAATAGCGTTCGTGAGTGCGGTCTGAGCGTTCTGAAAAACCTGTGACGCTTCCGTTATCTTTTTATTAGCCACCAATCTTTCTGCCCTGCGCAAATCTCTGACAGCTGAGAGCACCGCATTGAAGGCATTCTTCTTGGCCTCCGTGTTGGCGGGCATCAGCTTGAACATGACTTGCGGCTGGACCAGTAATTCATCCTTCGTCTCCTGTACGACCTGAATCGAATCCAGCGCGCTCTTGATGGAAGCCGCTTCCGCCTTCGGAGCCTCGCCCGGTTTCGTCTCCGCCTTCGCATCGGCGGGCTTGGCCTCCGTTGCCTTTGGAACTTCCGCGCCAGCCTTCGCCGGTCCCGCCTCCGCGTGCGTCACCGGAGGCGCGGGCGGAGGCGCGGCGACGGGACTCTTATCCGCGCCCGCGCCGGGCGTCTGTCGAGCGACCTTGCGCGCCGCCCTCGAATGATTTGTAGAGAAAGGCAGAGCCTCCGCGACGTTAGTAGACGAAGACTCCGCATCCGGCTGTGACGCTCGCCGCATCACCTGCTGAGCCACATGGTCAGCCTCTCTCTCATACTCATCATCCGCCTCTCCTACCTCCAACTTCTCACTGATGCCGCCTCCCCCTCTGCCTGCTCCCTGCTGCACCACATGCGCCAACTCGTGGGCCAATAACCCCTTCCCCCCTTCCGTCTCCGGCGCATACTGTCCCGCACCGAACACCACATCCTGCCCCACCGTGTAGGCCAGGGCGTTGACCGACTCGGCTGATTCACTGGCCTGGCTATCGGTATGAACACGGACATCTGAGAAATCATGACCGAAGGAGGATTCAAAGAAGTCTTTGGTTGAGAGGTCGAGAGGTTGACCGGGAGAACGCAGTGCTTGATAGACCTGCGGAGGGGCATCAGTAGCGGAGGCCGGGCCAACGGATTGACGTTGGAGGTTGAGCAAGCGTTGGACGAACTGGTTGCCGTGAGATTGTTGCAGCTTGAGCAACTGTGCGCTGCGGCTGCGCTGCTCAAGCGAGGGGACGGCCAGGACTTCGCCTCGCTCGGCATCATCCTGCCAGGCTTCATGTTGATTTTGTCTATCTATCGTCCGCCGCATATTCATTCATTGAAAGAGATATTCTTAACGAACATCCAGATGCATGTGATTATCGTTGTCTGGAAAGATCATGAAAGTAATGCCATCTTTTCGACGAGTGGCGAGCGTGTCCTTCAGGGTCTTGCTCTTGAGTTTTTTGTAAGCTCCTCCGGCCTCCTGTATGGTGTCTTTCCAGGTCCACTTTCCATCTGCTCCCCTCGTCCCGCTCGACTGGTAAATATGAGAGGCAAATTTTTGCACAGCATCCGTGACGTTGGCCGTCACTGCTTGCGCCTCCTTTTTATCCACAGCTTTGGCTCCGGCATCCGTCGCGCTGGCGGGCGCACCGCTAGTCTCGGTCTTCGTCTTCTCAACGGGAGCCGCGCTATTCTCTGCGTCCAGCTTTTTCTTTTCCAGGTTGTCGGCAGGGTCGAAGAAGTCACCCTGGAAGGGAAAGCCCAGCCCGTATGAGGCGTAAATGCTTTTGTCCAGGTCGTTGAGAATCATGACGGTCGCATCAACGGAGCCGGTCATGTTGAGGCCGTTGATATCTATCGCGGTGCCTCTGCCGTGCGGGTCATTCGCCTTTGAACGAATCATGCTGCCGAACTGTATGGAGGGCTTCGCGCCAACGCCTTTGGCCGCAATCCAACGCCCCGCGACCTGCTTCGCCAGCCCGACTTCCACTTCCAGAATCGGCACGTCATAACCTGTCGCCTTCGGGTCGAGATTCTCCACCTTCTTTTCGTCTCGTACGTCTTCCAGATTCTGTCGGGCTTTCGGCGTATTGAAGGTGACGAAGCCCTGGTCAGCAGCCTTTAGAATCCAGTCCGCGCGGTCTTTCACTGTGGTTGGAGATTCCTGGACCAGCGCCTGTGCCTGTTCGAGCGGCGTCTGTGGTTTTGCTTCGACGGCGGGCGCGATCGCTGGCGCAGTTGTCGGCGCGGCGACGGGCGCGGAGGCGGTGGTCGTGGTAGCCGGGGGCGCGGGCGCGCGTTGAAGGCGGGGCGAAATTTTTGGTCCACTCAATAAACGCTGGACGGCCTGGTTGCCATGTGTGCGCTGAAGCTTGAGCAGAGTCTCATGCCTGTCTGGCGAAGGCCGTGCGGTGGAGTCGTGCGCAGGTTTACGCCGTTGCGCCCTCGCGCGTGGCATTCTCTCTTGAGACATCTCTTCGGCGGTCCTGAATTTCATAACGAATTTGAGAGACGAGCTATTCGCTGGTCTCACTCACTGCGTCTGCGTCTCGCTCCATGCTCGACCGAGCTTTTGAAACTCTCTGCGCGCCGCCTGCATCAAGTGCGACATGCGTATGTGCCTGCCGTTGGAGGCAGCGTAGTAAGCCGCCGTCATGGCGATGTTCTTGATGTTGCCGCCCGCGAGTTTTATCTCGCGCGCGAGGCGTTCAAAATCAACGTCCTTGTGAAGCGGCGCTTCGCCCGGAAAGATGCTCTGCCAGATGCTCTTGCGATAGTTTTCATCCGGGAAGGTGAACTCTAAGATGACGTGCATGCGCCGCAGGAAAGCTTCGTCCATATTCTGGCGCAGGTTGGTCGCCAGGATAGCTATCCCGTCATACTCCTCCATCTTCTGCAAGAGGTAGCCGACCTCTATGTTCGCGTAACGGTCGTGCGCGTCGTTGACTTCCGAGCGTTTGCCGAAGAGCGCGTCCGCTTCGTCAAAGAAGAGAATGGAGAAGCTCGTTTGCGCTTCATGAAAGATACGGTCAAGGTTTTTCTCAGTCTCGCCTATGTACTTGCTGACGACTTGCGAGAGGTCAATTTTGTAGAGGTCCAGGTGCAACTCGTTGGCGATGACTTCAGCCGCCATCGTCTTGCCCGTGCCGGGTGGTCCGGAAAAGAGCGCGTTCAAACCGTTGCCAAGCGATTGCTTGCGCGCGAACCCCCACTCGCCCGAAACGATGTGCCGGTACTTGGCGCGGTTACAGATTTCCGTTAATTGGTCCAATTGATCCGGCGGCAGGATAATATCCTTCCATGCATATTTAGGTTGAATCTTGCGCGCGAGGTTCGACAGGTTGTTGCTGGACTGGTCGCGCGCCGCCGCGAACAGGTCCAGTAATTCCGGTCGCCCGTCGTCATGAGAACGCGACGACCGCGCCCCCTGCGCCGCTTTGCGCCAGAGAGAGCGGTTCGCCGCAGTGTTGACCGCAGACTCTATCTCGCCATGCGTCAAACGAAAGCGTCCGGCCAGCGCATCAAGGTCGCCTTGATTAAGCTTGACGCCTTGCAGGTGCAGAGAGTCTTGCCAGGATGCCCGCCGCCCTGTGAAATTTGGTCTGGGGAAATTGACTTCGAGCACGCGCCCCGCCACCTGCGCGGCCTTGCCGAGCGCGGCTTCGCCAGCCATGATCGTCACACCGCCAGCATCGCGCAGAATCACCAGCAGTTGTTTGTAAGCCTGCGCGCGCTCGGCCTCAAGCAACGCATCCATGCCGTCAAGATAAAGCAGCGCGCCCTGTAAACCGGCTTCGCGGAAGATGAGCTTCGAGAGTTGTTCAAAGTCCATCGCGGAAGCGAGCGCGGCCCCTACATCAACAATGAGCAGAGCGCACTTGCTCTTCTGCGCGATGGCCTCCGCCGCCTGCATCTTGCGTGCGCCCTTCGGGCCTTGAAAATAGAGCTTGAGTGGCTGGCCGCTCTTGCTCGTCTCTGCCAGGAGGACCGGTAGCGCGCGCTTGACCTCTTCGGAGACATGCAGGCTGGCGAGCGAAGCCGACGGCGAGATTAAACGACAGCATGAGACGAGTCGCGCATCCAGGCTCTTTTGTCCGAGCAGGAAACGCACGACCTGGTCTTCGAGTTTGATGTAATGAGATAGGAGCGGCGGGCGCAGGTGCGCCGGGTCAGCGAGTAATTGGACCAGCCCGTGCTGGACCAGTGGCGCATCAGAGCCGAAGTGCGCGCGCCGTGCCAGCTTCGCCTCCGCCGTCGAGCACAGTAGATTCAAGGCCAGGTCCACGCTTGGATGACGGCGCGTCACGTCGTCCTGCAAGTAGGCGTAGACCCTTTCATAACGCAGGTCCAATTCGGGAGCCAGCGCGATGATCATCAAGTCCAGGTCGAAGCCGGAAAGGCCGTACATCTCTGCCAGCGCGGTCAGACCCGACGGGTATTCATTCAATTTGTGAAAGAGAGATTTGCCTTGACTGCTGCTGCCTGTGCTGAGGGGCAGCCCTGCGGGCCGTGCGAGCAAGCGGTCAATGTCAGACTGGCCTATGTACAGGCCGCGATGCGGGTCGCTCGCAGCCTCCGGCCCGTACAGAGCCTGAGCCGAGCCGAGCGCGGGTCCGATTAATTGGTCCAATCGCTCAAGCGCTCCCAGCAGTTCGTTGTTAGACGAACCTGTGGCAGCCTGGTCCATTTTTTTGGCGAGGGCGGCTTTCGTAGACTTGCCCATAGCACATTTAATGAGGAGACCTGTTCTCCTTAGACTCTTCTCTCTTCAAACGCAAAAGCGTGACGGGCGGCGCAAAGGCCGTCGCCTCGACACACTCCAGCCCAGTGCTTCGATAAAGCTATCCTTCTCTCTCGACGCACGCGAATAATTACAGCAATTGCGAGGATGAGATACCTAAGATTATAGACACAAAACTAAAGACAAAGAGCCACCACCGTGTAGGCTGGACAGGGTAAGCCTGTTGGCCCAATTTGTCAATATTATTGTGGACCAATTTCATGAAACTGGTCCAATTTATGGGCCGCCCCAAATCTTTCTCAAAATATTAATTGGACCAATAGCAGCCGGAGCGAAAATCGCCGCCTCCAGACCAGCCGCGCGTCCGATAAAGCCGGGCAGACTTCTCATCCTCTATAAGAGCCTCTCGGAGCGCGTTGGTCATACGGCATGATTGCGGCGATAATGTTTAGCAAGAAAACATGAAGGGCACAGGCGTTATAATTCAGAGAGTGAAACGCGTCATTATTCAAAGTTTGTCAGACTGCTTTAATGGACCAGCCTCGAACGGTCCAGTTAGCGGGCTGCTCATTCTCATGCTCTTGACGTGCGGCTGGTCCATTCGCGCGCAGGGCAGAAAGGCTGGACCAGTCCGGCAGTCTCAGACCGAACAGGCCAGGGCTGCGGACAGTCTCGCCAGGACCAGGGAAGAGTTCATCAAGGCCGCGAAAGAATACAAGGCGAGCCTCGAAAAATTGTTGGTTCTGTATGAAGGGGGCGCGCAGAGGGCCGCCGCGCGATTGGTCCAGGCAAAAGAGCTACAGGCCGGGGGCCTCATCTCGAAACGAGAGCTTGAAGAGAGCGAACGTCTATTGGAGGACGCGCAGGCGAAGGTTGAGAATGTGCGCCAGCAGATAGCGGGCGCGGACACACAGATTGCGGACACATTGGTTGAAGCGCAAGCCGCCGAACAGATGGCAAAAGCGCCGCCCGTCCCG
>JAXDFO010000217.1:0-6192 GCA_034665545.1 Blastocatellia bacterium | reverse complement strand
TTTTCCGACGGCCAGGCAGGCATCCAGCTTCGGGATGAACCAGCGATAGTAGGGCCATTTCAAAACCTTCTTCAACCGCGTGCGACTATTATATAGAGTGGAATCGCCGCGCGCCATGACGGGCGTGCCCGTTTTCCAGCAGGCGCGAAAGGCTTGCCACGCGCTTTTGAAGTGCCAGCCGTTGACGATGACTGCATCATATCTCTCGCGCCGGATAAGCTCTTTAACTTCGGGCGTATCCAATCCGGCGAACTCGCCTATCGTCGGGTTGCTGGACACGTTCTTGAGAAAGCGTGACGAGTAACCATCTAGAAGCGGCACGTCCCAGTCGAAGCCAACTCCGAAACCCGCGCTCGCTTGCTCGCTTTGCGTCGCTTCGTGACAGAAGAGGACTTCCACTTCGAGGTCCGGGTGCGCGGCCAGCGCGCGAAACCACGGGGCATGATATTGAATCGGATGCGTCGAAAGAACGGCCAGCCGTTTCCTGCTCATAATCAAAGACGGGCTGACCGGCTACACCTTTCTGAAATGGCCCACCACCCAATCGCCGAGGCCCGCCAGCACGCCCACGTTATCCACGGCGCAGCGTATCGCGTGCTTGACTATCCCAGAGTACTTCTTATCCGTCAGATAATTTTTGAGAAAGAACGGGTCGTAGTACGCGCTCCACATCGCGCTCGTTCTGACCATCAAGGGTTGAAAGCCGAAGAGGTCGAAGGTCTTGATGAGCGAGGCCGGAGTAAAGCCGGAGATGTGTTCGGGAACGTAGAGCGCGCAGAGCCTCTCTCGCTCTATCTTGCGGAGCTTGTCCAGGCGATTACGTATGATGAAGCTGAGCGGCTCCCTGTGCGGGACGTGGACCGCGATGACTCCGCCAGGCTTGAGCTTATCGCGCAGGCTCTTAAGAAATTCGTCTGGCCGCTCCATGTGTTCCAGCACATGATAGCAAGTGATAACGTCCAGACTCTCATCCGGCACATCCGAGGGCTGCACGTACTTGACGCCCAAAAATCTCTCACCGAGACGCACGGCCTTCGGAGAGAGTTCGACGCCTTGCGCATCCCAGCCCTCGTCCATCGCCGTGCGACAGAGAAAGCCCGCGCCCGCGCCTATATCGAGCAGCTTGCGCCCCCCCACATAGCTGCCCAGCCGCGCGAACTGTTTACGAAAAGCCCTGCGCCGAATCTTCATCTCCCAGGCCATGCGCGCGTCGTCCCAACTGTCCGTGTAATCGTAATAGTTGCCGTAGTCATGAAGCTCAAACTGCTGACGCTCGAAAAAGACCACGCCGCAACTCTTGCATTCATAGACGGTATGCTCCGTCCTGACGCCCCACACGCTGTTATCCGTCGAAGCGCAAACCGGACACACCGGAGACGCGCTCGCCATGCTTCGCTCTGATTCCAAAATACTAACCATCTAAATTTTCCCTGTTGCTCATAAAACTAAAAGCTCTACGCCAACGCTTTATCGAAAGCCTGCGCCAGTCGGGCAGACATCGCGCGCGTCGTGTACTGCTCAAACGCCTCCCAACGCGTCGGCGGTTGATAACCTTGAGGCAGCAAGAGCAACCTCTCCAACTGCAACGCTATCTCGCCCGCCTTCGTTTCGGGAGGCGATTGAGCATTGTACGTGATGACAGGCCCGCTCTCCGTCTCTCGTAAAATCCTGACGATATTGCTGGCCTCATGAAAGATGGTCAGCAAGGGTTTCCGGGCCAGTATATACGGGAAGACCTTCGAGGCCGTGTAATGCGCCTCGCCGGAACCGAGTATCATCAGCGCGTCTGATTCCAATAGCAATTGCAGCGCATCAAGATAAGGGACTCTTCGCGGATGCTCTTCGACAAGCTCCGCGACGCCCATCTCGCCCGCCATCTCCTTGAGAGGCGAGATGCCGCCCGCGTCCGGCGCATAGTTCGTGCCCACGAAATGCATGCGCAGGCGGCTGAACAACTCCGGCTTGCTGCCGAGACCCACACGCAACGCCTCGAACAAAGCTCTCACAGTCTCATTCATAGAGACCGTGTACGCGCCCACATAGCTCAGATGAAAGTGGCCGTCAGCCCGGTTAAAAATCTGATTCGCGCGAGGGTTGCGCCGCAGGTGCTCGAAATCATCAGGCTCACCGCCGAGCGGAATCTCCGTCGCGCTCAGATGCTTGAGCCACGGGTAACGCGCGAACACGCCGTCGGTCGTCCCCTCCGAAACGCCGACGATGTGCCCGGCCCTTCTCAAGCTGAACGGCTCAAGCACGCGCGCCATCGCGTAAGCAAGCGCCCACTTCGGCGGCCTCTTCTCCTTCGGCAGCGACCAGTAAAACTCCGTCACCCAGGGGTCTTGATAATCAATCACGTAGGGAATGCCGAAACGCCCGTGGGCCAACCGTCCCAGGACCATCGGGACGTTCGGCGGCACGGAAATAAAGAGCAGGTCAACTTTGCGTTCGCGGCACAAACCCGACAGCGCGCGCCAGTGATGCCACAAGCTGCGAATGCCTATATCTCCGAGACCGAGTTTGCGCGTCAGCTTAACGGGCAGCGCGTCCGTCCGTATCACTTCGAGCGATTCGGGCAACAATTGTTCGTTTTCCTGGTCCACTAAATTTTCGTAATGCTTCGGGTCCGTCGTCAGGACAACTGGCTCCCAGCCGAACTCCGGCAAGTGATGTGCGAGAAAACGTAAGCGAAGCGCGTTCGGCAAACTGCTCGGAGCGAAGTCCGCGCCTATCATGACGACTCTTCTCATCAAATCGAAAGCGCTTGAATAGCTTGCCTCTCAACCTTCATCTTCGAGTTGACGAGAGCGGAAAAAGCGTCCTGCAATTTCTTCATCTCCGCATCAAGATTGCCCTCGCTCAAGGCAAAGCCCCGCGCCCGCCCCGCCGTCTGGTCCAACAATTCGCGGTCCCTGTAAAGCATCATGATTTTACTCGCCAGGTCTTCAGCCCGCCCGCTCTCGAAGAGCAGCCCGCCGCCCGAACGCTTGACGACATCACGCAACCCGGGCAAATCGCTGGCGACCACGGGCAGCCCCGCCATCATGTAATCGAACATCTTGTTCGAGACCGTTACATCATGATTACGACAGCCGCTCTGCTCAAGGCACAGGCCGACCGTGTAACGAGACGCCGCGTTAATCGCCTCGTGCGGCTCGTAAGGCGAATGAACTATGACGCGCTCGTTGATGCCCAACTCGCGCGTGCGCCGCTCCAACTCCTCCCTGCCTTGCTCCGACAGCCTGCCCTGCACATGCAGCTTGATGTCCGGCGGCAGCAGGCTCAACGCGGCCAGGCCGTCGCCGAGTCCTCTCGAACTGAGATTGATGGAAGAGTTTCGCCAGTAGAGGTTAAAGCCTTCGATTTTTTCTCCCGGCAACTCCGCCTGCAACGGCGGCACGTTGTAGAGCGGCAAGGGTCTCTTGATTCCATAGAACCTCACCAACTCGTCCGCCATCTCATCGCTCGCGGCGAGGACCAAATCGCACGCGGGCAGATATTTTCTCTCCACGCTCCTGATGAGTTCCCGGTCCAACCCGGTCTGCCATTGGCCCATGTCCGAATAGAATTCCTGGCAATCGAAGACGGTCACAGCCCCAACGCGCGCGGCGGCCCTGCTCACAGGCAAGAGTGCGTCTATGTTGTAGCCCATGTAGACATCCGCCTTCGCGTCCAACAGCAAACTCTCCAACTTCATCGCCCGCGTCGAGAGCGCGCCCGCGCGGAGTGAACCGAAGGTGCGGTAAACCTGGCGACTCATCCAATACTTCATCTTCTCGAACAGGAGACGAGCGCGGCCCGCTCCCCTGTAAGGATAATAATTGGTCCTGTATTCCAGGTTCCGCACGCCCTCGAAAAGCCTGGGCGTGATTCTAGGCTGCCCCTGCGGGATACAATCTATCAAGACGACTTCTATCTCGTCGCTCAGGTTCGCCACGGCGACCGCGTGCCTAGGCGCGCGCGGCTCTACCGAAACAGAATAGGAAGTGCAAACGCAAACTCTCAAACGTGCCATCTCAGATTCACTAAGGGCGTCTATCGTTTCGCCCACTCATCTTCTAAAGAGAGCAGGATGCGCTCGGTCGCCTGCCCGTCTCCGTAAGGATTCATGCGCCTGCTCATCTCTGTGTAGAGAGCCGAATCGGAGATGAGCGAATGGACGGTCTCTTTAATCTTCTCTTTGTCGGTCCCGACCAGCAGCACCGTCCCGGCCTCCACGGCCTCCTGCCGTTCCGTCTTCTCACGCAGGACGACGACCGGCTTGCCAAGCGAAGGGGCTTCTTCCTGAATGCCCCCCGAATCGGTCAGGATAAGATGCGAGCGATTCATGAGAAAGACGAACGGCTCGTAATCGAGCGGCTCTATCAGATAGACGTTGCGCAGGCCGTCCAGGATTTCGCGCGCAGGCTCCTGCACGTTCGGGTTGAGATGCACCGGATAAACAAAGGACCACTCCGGGTAAGCGAGCGATAGTTCTTTAATCGCCCCGTAGATGGACCGCAATCCGTCTCCGAAGTTTTCGCGGCGGTGGGCCGTGAGGAGAATAATTGGACCATCGCTCTCGACAATCGTCTCAAAGGCTTTGCCGAACTGGCTGGACCAGTTATTCGGATTGAGGACAGCGATGTTATCTCGCACCATAAAGAGCGCGTCAATGGCCGTATTACCCGTCACGAAAATTCGCCCTGCGGGCACGCCCTCGCGCAAGAGGGCCGCGCGATTTCTCTCGGTCGGCGCGAAACAGTAGGCCGAGAGCCTGTCGGTCAAAGCCCTGTTGGCCTCTTCCGGAAAGGGGCTGCGAAGGTCGCCCGTCCGCAAACCGGCCTCTATGTGCGCGACCGGCACGCCTTGATAATACGCGCTCAGTGCGCCCGCCAGTGTGGTCGTCGTATCACCATGCACGAAGACTATGTCTGGGCGCACCTCATCAACGACGCTGCCGATTCCGGTGATGGCCCTGGCGGTCAACTCATCCAGCTTCTGGTTCGCGCTCATCAACTTCAGGTTGTAATGGACCTCAACGGGAAACGCGCCCAGCCCCTGGTCAAACATGCGATAGTGTTGGCCCGTGGCGCAGACGATGGAGTTGAACCGCGACGGCTCGCTCTGCATACGCAGCAGGACCGGGGCCATCTTAATCGCCTCCGGGCGCGTGCCGATGACGGATAGAACCTTGATGGGAGTCGTCATTGTTATTTCGAGTCAACCGTTCTTTCTCAACTAAGCTTACGATAGAGCCTCTGTATGCGCTTGGCGTTTTTCCAGTTCAGAGTCTGGACCGCGAGCCTGTGCAGTTTGCCGCCGACCGGAAGCGGAAAGTCAGAGCCGCCGAGCGAGCGCACATGCTCTTCCGCGCGGCGCACCAGTTCCGGGCTGTCCGGGTAGGTGTCGTAGATGAACCTTTGAAAGTAGGCGGCGCAGGCACTGCGCGTGCGCGGGCTGTCCTCGCGCTTCAACAGGTAAGCCGTGCTCTGTTCAATCGAATGATAGATGGCCGCCAGCATTTCAGGAGTCTTGCTCTTGCTCGTGCTGCCCGGAATGCCCGAACGATAGAAGGCGCGCGCCTCCTCACAAAAGATGACTCCGCGACTGTTCAATAGCACGCGCGCGAAGAACTCCCCGTCATCATTCGGCGAGGGACTCTCATCCCAGCCCCCCGCTTTTTCTATCAACGAGCGCGGCGTCAGCCACGCGTGTGAAGCCATCATCCAACCTCCGCTCCAGGCCGTCACCAACCAATCTATCCCGGGCATGTTGCCCCACACAGGCTCGCGCACGAAGACCGCGTCCTCCGGCGAATCAAAAACGCGACCCCACGCCCCTGCCGCCACATGCTCCGGCGCGGCTTCGAGCAGGCGTCGCATCTGCACTTCTATCTTGTCCGCAGCCAGCAGGTCATCAGCATCAAGATACTGTATGAACTCTCCCTGCGATTCACTGTACGCACGATTCCGAGCGACGCTCGCCCCCTCATTCTCCTTCGTCACAACCAGGACACGCTCCGACTCGTAGTCTTTAAGAACTTCAAGACTACCATCCGTCGAACCATTGTTGACGACGATAATCTCCTTACGCGCCCAGGTCTGCGCCAGCGCAGACTCCACAGTCCGCCCCACCCAACGCTCCGCGTTGTAACACGGAATCAAAATTGAAACTAAAGGCTCAAACATCATTTGAAATGCAGGGAGTCAGGAG
>JAXDFO010000216.1:0-14926 GCA_034665545.1 Blastocatellia bacterium | reverse complement strand
GTAGCAGAAATAATTAGTCCGAAGATATGAATTGACCACTTCCTTAAGTGCCACTCATAAGACTTTGCGAATTATCATCTTCCAACGAGACAAAAATGACTGAAGTATCTCGTCGTCTGCCTTCAATTTAGTCTTCCCCTGATCCTACATCGGTCGGATGGCCCTGAAAAGCCCCATCCGGCATCATCAAAAGTGCGGGAGTTCCATGAGTTAGCCGGTGTGGTGCATTGATGGTTTCTATAATCTGGGGAGGGTAAGGGGTGTTAGTGATTCTCGCATTGAATTGCTAGGGAGGGCGGGGTGGCTTTTGTGTGTGGGCGGGGCGTGATAGTCTGATTTGCTCGCGGTTTCTTATTCTGGTCCATTTTCGCGGAGCTTATGTAGATGAAAAAGGGAGTCACTCTTCGCGCAGAATTGAAGAGCGGCGCGGATGACGCCGCCACGGCTGTCGCTCAGGCGCGGAGAAAGTTGGAGGCTGCTTTTGCCAGGGCCAACCCGGACCTCAAGATGAGCGTGGTGGGGTGGGAGGCGGGCGCGGGCGTGGTCGCGCTCAAGCTTTATATAGAGGGGAATCAAGCGGCCCCTCTGGATTTTGTGGCGACGGCGCGGGAGGCTCTGCGCGTCGCGGTCGAGCGGGTCCAGCCTTCGACGCCGGGTTATGATGTTGGACCACAAACTGGCGTCGCGCCTGGACCAAGGTTCGATGTAGTAGAGAATGAGGATGAGAACCAGGGCGTCTACGCGCCGAAGCGAGAGAGAGACGTGCGCAAACCGAAAGCGCCCGCTCCGGTTAAGAAGAAGCTTCCTGCGAAAAGAAAAAAAAAGCTTAGCGGCACGACGCGTCCCGTCCAGCCGCCAAGCACATTTCACGATTGCCCTCTGAGCGGAAGCGGCGGCGACCACCCTTTAAATGAGATTAAGAATCGGACGGACATGGCTCCTCACTGGCGCGACACTTCGATTCAGAGCTTGATTGACCTTGACTGGCCGCAGACCATCAACGAGAAGGATCGTTTCGATTGGTCTTCGAGCGATATAGAGGCGGTCAAGCAGAACGAGGGGACGCCGATACGGCTCAAGGGCTGGCTCGCCGGTGCGAAGAAAGAGGGAGAAGAATCCTGCAACTGCAATTCTCAAAGGGACGTTGATTATCATCTCTGGATTGTGGACAAGAAGTCTAAGGCGGGCTTAGAACATCGCGGCGAATCGGTCGTCTGCGAAGTCACGCCGAGAGTCCGCGCGCTGCACACAGGATGGGACATCAGGCACATCGGAAAGATCGTCAACAGCATGACGAAGGTGCGTCTGAGCGGCTGGCTGATGATGGACCAGCATCACGCAGAACAACTCGGACAGTTTCGCGCGACCCTCTGGGAAATGCATCCTATCATGAAATTCGAGGTCCAGCGTGAGGGCAACTGGGTCGCCCTTGATGATGATGAATAGGGTGCGGCTTGCGAAGTCAGTCCGCCGTTCAATTCAAGCGCAGCGATAGAGGTTGCTCTAAGCCTTCTATGGAGAGGACGAGCGCGCGCGGGCTTTCGACAGGCTCTTTCTTCGGGGTCTGGAAAAAGATGAGTCCCTGCCGTCGTTCAGAAGCGGCGAGAGGCGTTGCGGTATCGAGCGCGTGGCGGCTGAAAGCTTCCGCGAAACTCGCGCGCGCGTGAGGATTATAGAGCGTTACCTGGTCGGCCTTGAGGATGCGCGAGACGACCTGCTTGGCGTTACGCTCTTGCCATTTGCGGCCCGCCTCGTCGCTGAGGCGAAAGCGCATGCGCTTGAGTAGAATCGGCGCGCCGCTCGTGTTCGTGATTTCGACGCGCACGGGCAACAATCCGGCGAGAGGCAAATTCGACTCGAATAACTCCTGGCTCTCCTCGTCCGCCAGCAGAGGCACTGCGCGCAAACTCAAGCCGCCCGCCTCCGCCACCTTGCCAGTCTCTTTAATTGGTCCAGCCACGACCGGCTTGACCTTGTAGAGCGAGCCGCCGCATCCCTCCAGCAATAGCATCAACGTCAATAGCGCCGCGCACCATGCCGCCGCCAACGCCAGCCTGCGCCCTGCATCCACACTCTTCATCATGGCCCCACGCATCCCGCGCAGACTTTCTCACGCACACAGATGAAAAGCAAGCATGAAGGCGTTGGGATGAAGGATGAGAGATGAGCTATTCAAGATGGTTCATCGCTCTTTCATCTCACAGCCTTCCGGCTTCCTGCTTGCTCTTGCTCTTGTGCTTGGCACATGTTACCGTTTTCGCTTTCACTTAAAGAGGCTTGGAGCAGGGGATTTTGGCTTATTGTGTGAGACAAAAATGATTAGAGCATACAGGGGCACGCGCCCGCAGATTCATCCGACGGCCTTTATAGAAGAGAGCGCGCAGGTTATCGGCGACGTGATTATCGGCGAAGAGTCGTCCGTCTGGTTCAACGCGGTGGTGCGCGGCGATGTCTTTCACATACGCATCGGTAACAGGACCAATATTCAGGACGGAACGGTGGTCCACGTTAGCAACGGCACGCACGCGACTATTCTCGAAGACGAGGTGACGGTGGGCCATAACGCGACGCTGCACGGTTGCTATGTGGAGCGCGGCTCGCTCGTCGGCATCGGCGCGATTTTGATGGACGGCGTACGCATCGGCGCGCAATCGCTCGTCGCCGCAGGCTCGCTGGTTTCGCCCGGCACGCAAGTGCCCCCGCGCTCGCTCGTGATGGGCCAACCCGGGCGCGTCAAACGCCCGCTCACTGAAGCAGAGGTCGCTGGCCTGGAAGTCTACTGGAAGAACTACATCGAATATACGAAGGTGTATAGGGAAGGATGAAGCCAGGAGCCAGGAGACAGGAGCCAGGATGAAGAGCATGTTATCGTTTTTCTTCTGGCTTCTGGCTCCTGGCTCCTGACTCCTGCATCGATGAAGACACAGCCCGCGCGAGGGATGCGCGATTTTTTGCCGGTGGACGTGAGGCGGCGCGAGTATGTGATTCGCGTCGTGAAGGAAGTGTATGAGCGTTACGGGTTCGAGCCGTTGGAGACGCCCGCCGTCGAGAATATAGAAACATTGATGGGCAAGTATGGCGAAGAGGGCAATCAACTCATCTTCAAAATCTTGAAGCGCGGCGTGCATGAGACGACGGGCGAAGCCGACCTCGCGTTGCGTTACGACCTGACCGTGCCCTTAGCGCGCGTCGTCGCGCAGTACAGGGCGCAGTTGCCGAAATTTTTTAAGCGTTACCAGATTCAACCAGTGTGGCGCGCTGACCGTCCCGCGCGCGGCAGGTTCCGGGAGTTTTATCAATGCGACGTGGACGTGCTCGGCTCGCGCTCGATGATTGTCGAAGCGGAGTTGTGCGCGGCGCAGAGCGAGGCTCTGACGAAGTTGGGTTTTACGAACTTCACGATTCGTCTCAATCACAGGCAAGTCTTGGCTGGCGTGCTGGACGCGGCTGGCGTCGAATCGGATAAGCATGCTGATGCGCTCATCGCGCTCGATAAGCTGGACAAGATAGGGCGCGAGGGCGTGGCAAAAGAGTTAATTCAACGAGGCATCTCACAGGAGTCTTGCGAAGAGTTGATGGGACTTTTCGTTGATTCTCTACAAGCTCTTCACGATGACATCACCGTAATGGGGGAAGCAGGACAGAGGGCGTTGAATAGCGTGACAATTGAACGTTTGTCAGATTTCATTCGTTCTCATGAGAACGGGAAGAAAGGTCTGACAGACCTGGAGCAGATTATTGAACTTACTAAGGCCACTCCTGCTAACGGACATATAAAAATTGACCCAAGACTCGCGCGCGGGCTTTCATATTATACGGGCGCGATTATGGAGATTAGCGTGCCGGATTTGTCGGGTAGTCTCGGCGGCGGCGGTCGTTACGATAACCTGGTCGGGATGTTTCTGGGCCAGTATGTTCCGGCGTGCGGTTTCTCTCTGGGCCTGGAACGCATCATCGTCGTCATGACAGAGCGCGAGATGTTTCCGGCGTCGCTGGCATCGGCTCCGGCTGACGTGATGCTGACTATCTGGGACGAGGCTTCGATAACGGATTCGCTTCTCCTGGCGGGAGAGTTGCGCGGCGCGGGCTTGCGCGTTGACCTCTACCCGGAGGCGGACAAGCTAGGAAAGCAGTTGAAGTATGCGGCGGCGCAGAAAGTGCCCTTCGTCGTCGTCCCCGGCGCGGACGAGCGCGCGCGCGGCCTTGTCTCCCTCAAAGAGATGAGCACCGGCGAACAACAGACCGTCAGCAGAGACCTTCTCGCACAGACCATCCGCGAAAGATTGAAAGGCAAACAATGATCCTCGTTGAAAAGTTATGAGTATCGAAATTACAGAATTGAATCATGTCAACGTGACTGTGCCGGGGTCTCTTGAGGCGGAGGCGAAACATTTTTACGGGACGGTGCTGGGGTTGGAGGAGCTTCCGAAGCCGGAAGAGAATCGGAAGCGGGGCGGGGCTTGGTACAGCATTGGCCCTGTTCAATTGCATCTCTCGATTGATGACGGCTCGACGGGGCAGGCGGCGAGCAGGCGTCACGTCTGTTACGTGGTGAGGGACGCGGCGGCGGCTGAAAGCTCGTTTCGCTCGGCGGGCATAGAGATTATTCCAGACGACCGACCGATGGAAGGTTGGAAGCGATTCTACGTGTGCGACCCCGGCGGGAATCGGATAGAGATTGCGCAAAGGGCTTAAGATAAAATGGAAGCTTTGAAGGGAAGGCGCAAGCGTCTTTTAGTTTCCGTCATTAATGGACAACTGTTTGAGAACGGGAAAGCGTATTTATGTTGGACCATCTTGGTGAATTGCAGCGCACGCATTCGTGCGGGGCTTTGCGTGGTGAAGATGTCGGGAAGACCGTCACGTTGATGGGCTGGGTCGCGCGACGCAGAGATTTTGGACCACTCACGTTCTTCGATTTGCGCGACCGCGACGGTATCACGCAAGTCGTCTTTAACGAAGAGAGCGCGGCGTCCGCACATGCGAAGGCGAAGGAAGTGCGCGGCGAGTATGTCATCGCCGTGACGGGCGAAGTGGTCCTGCGCGATGAAGGACAACGTAACCCGAAGATTGCGACGGGCGAGGTCGAGATGCAGGCGCGCGAACTGCTCATCCTGAATGACGCGCGCACGCTCCCCTTTCAACTCGAAACTGTCTCGTCGGATGCCCTGGCGAGCGAAGACCTGCGCTTGAAATATCGCTACCTTGATTTGCGCCGCCCGCAACTCCAGGCCAACTTGCGTCTTCGCCATCGCCTGACGGCGGAGATTCGCCGTTACATGGACGAGCAGGGCTTCACGGATATCGAGACGCCGATTCTGATTAAGTCAACGCCCGAAGGCGCGCGCGATTACATCGTGCCGTCGCGCATCCAGCCCGGAAAATTCTTCGCCCTCCCGCAGTCGCCGCAACTCTTCAAGCAACTCTGCATGATCGCGGGCCTGGATAAGTATTACCAGATAGCGCGCTGCTTCAGAGACGAAGACTTGCGCGCTGACCGCCAGCCGGAGTTCACGCAGTTGGATGTGGAGTTCAGCTTCGCCACGCGCGAGGCCGTCTATAAATTGGTCGAAGGGTTATACCAGCGCGTCTTCCGCCTGGTCGGCGCACAGTTGCCAGCGCAGTTCCCGCGCATGAGCTACGCGGATGCCTTGAGGCGTTACGGCGTGGACAAGCCGGACCTGCGTTTCGAGATGGAACTGCGCAATCTTGGACCAGCATTGGAGGGCACGACGTTCGTTCCCTTCGCGTCCGCGCTCGAAGCGGGCGGCGAGGTCAAAGGCATCGTCGTGCCAGGGGGCGCGGCCCTCTCGCGCAAGGCGCTGGACGAGTTGCAGGAGTACGCGAAGCGTTACGGGGCGGGCGCGCTCGCCTGGATTAAGCTGGGCGAAGAGCTTTCGTCATCGCTCTTGAAGGCGTTGGGCCAACCCGCGATTGAAGCGATTGTCGAGTTGGCCCGGGCGCAGAAGGGCGATGCCGTGCTCATCTTGGCGGGCAAGTCCAAGATGGTCGCGGCCAGTCTCGGCGCGTTGCGCAACGAGGTCGCGCGGCGCGAAAAGTTGATTCCTGAAAAAACATATGCGCCGTTGTGGGTGACGGAGTTTCCGATGTTCGAGTATCACGAGGATGATAATCGTTATTACGCGATGCATCACCCGTTCACGGCCCCGCTCGATGAAGACCTGCCGCTTCTCAGGCGCGCGGTCGAAGATGGCGAGACCGCATTATTGGGCCAATTGCGCGCGAAGGCTTATGATGCAGTGATTAATGGAATAGAGGTCGCGGGCGGCTCGATTCGTATACATCAGAGGGAAGTGCAGGGGCTTGTTTTCAAGGCTCTCGGATTGACGCCGGAGAAGGCGCGCGAGCGTTTCGGGTTCTTCCTGGATGCGCTGGAATACGGCACGCCGCCGCACGGCGGTATCGCTTCCGGCATCGAACGCACGTTGATGTCTTTGACGGGCATAGACAATATACGAGACCTGATGGCGTTTCCGAAGACTGCCTCGGCGGCGGACCTCATGATTGACGCGCCGGGCGAAGTTGACCCGTCGCAACTTGCGGAGTTGAAGTTGAAGGTCGTCAAAGAGTAAAGACTTTTTTGGACCAACGAACTGCTGGCGAATCTCTGATGACTATCAACTGACTTCCTATTAATGACGAGGAGAGATAACGAACGTGGATGAATTACTGACGAAAGAAAATTTAGAATACCGCGAGATGGCGCGCGAAATAGCCGATAAGCATGTGCGCCCGATTGCCGCCGAATTGGACCAGAAAGCGGAGTACCCGTGGGCCGTCGTGCGCGCGTTGCAGGACGCAGGGTTGATGGGGGTGTGGATTCCCAAAGAGTATGGCGGGCGCGGCGGCGGGGTGATGAATCTCTGCATCGTCGTGGAAGAGTTGTCGAAGGCGTGCGGCGGCGTCGGCGTGACTTATGCCGTCAACGCGCTCGCGTCGTTCCCGATTATCGTCGGCGGGACGGAAGAGCAGAAGCAGAAGTATCTGCCGTTCGTCGCGCAGGGGAAGACCTTGATGGCCTTCGGTCTTTCGGAAAAAGAGTCTGGTTCGGACGCCGGGAGCCTCAAGGCGCGCGCCGAAAAACGCGACGGCTTTTACGTGCTCAACGGCGATAAGAAATGGAACACGAACGGGAACGCCGCGACGCTCTATTCCATCTTCTGCTCTACGAATCCTGACAGGGGCGGGCGCGGCGTCTCCGCGATTCTCGTCGAGAAGGGCACGGAAGGATTTGAGATAGGCAAGAAAGAGGACTTGATGGGCATTCGTTGTGTGCCCGTGCATGAACTGCATTTCAGGGATTGCCACGTGCCGGAAGAGAACCTGCTCGGAGGCAAGGAGGGCTACGGCTTCAAGCACGCGATGATGACGCTGGATCTGGCGAGGCCGGGCGTCGCGGCGCAGGCTTTAGGGTTGGCCCAGGGCGCGCTCGATCTGGCGATTGATTACACGACCAAGCGTGAGCAGTTCGGCCAGAGCGTCGCTTCGTTTCAGGGCATACAGTGGATGCTGGCGGACATGGCGACGAAGGTGGAGGCCGCGCGCCAACTCGTCTACGCTTCGGCGCGGGCCATTGATGCCGGAGCGAAGAACGTCTCGAAGCTGGCGGCGATGGGCAAAGTGTTTGCGACCGACGTGGCGATGAGCGTCACGACCGATGCCGTGCAACTCTTCGGCGGTTACGGTTACTGCAAAGACTATCCGATTGAGAAGTACATGCGCGACGCCAAGATTACGCAGATTTACGAGGGCACGAACCAGATTCAACGCCTCGTCATCGGCAGGAGCTTGATTAAGGAAGCCGCGACGAGGCAGCCGCAAACTCAAGCCGTCGAGGCTTAAGACGAACCCGATGCTTGTTGGAGTCGAGCATGATTACGCTCTGGCGCGCGCACGTTGAAGAGATATTCGCCCACGCGCGCGAAGCGAATCCGGCGGAGTGCTGCGGGCTGATCGGCGGCTCAATCGAAGAGGGCACGGCGCGGAGCGTCTATCGCCTGCGCAACGCTTCGCGCTCTCCGCTCGTAGCTTATGAGGCCGCGCCGGTAGAGTTGTTCGCGGCGCAGACAAGCATGCGCGAACGCGGCGAAGAGATACTGGCTATCTATCATTCGCACCCGCGCTCGGCGGACCCGCAGCCCTCCGAGACGGACGTGCGGCTCGCTTACCATCCGTCGGCCTTTTACTTTATTATTGGCCTCAACGGCGCACAGGCCACGCTCCGCGCCTTTAGTATCAACGAACGCGAGGGACGCTGGCAGCGCGTCGAGTATAGAATCCAGGACCAGTAATAGGACCATTAATAAGATTTGCGAACCTCCGGCCCGTCGCGTTCGTAAAATTGATTGTGATGGAGAAGAAAAGCAAGTATGACACCAACCCTCTGGACCCGGATTTTGTCCGGCGCACGGAAGATGTGCGCGCCGCGACGAGCGATGTCAAGACGGCTGGCGCGACCGCAGAGGAACAGACTCGTCGCATAGATAGCGGCGGCGTGGATATGGAAGCGCCGACCCGCTATTACCCGCAGCCCGCGCCGCAGTTCGACGCGCAACCCTCGCAGTATGAACCCGCGCCTGTGTATGAAGAGAGAGGGAATACCTCTTATCCTTCCGTCTTTATTCCGCCCGTCTACCAGCCGCCGCAAAACTATCAACCGCCGGTCGCCGCGCCGTACGCGCCCGCGCGCGCCTTCGCGCACAAGCAAGCGCCGACATCGCGCACAGTGCCCGGCATCTCTCTGCCGGAAAACCTGGCGATGATATTGCCTTACCTGCCGTTCCCACTGGTGGGGGCCGTGCCGGGCCTCGTCGAACTCCTGCTCGTGCCGCGCACAGAATCGCGCGTACGCTTTCACGCCGCGCAAGGGTTGGCCCTGCATCTGTTAGTGCTCATCGTCAGCACGCTCTTCAGCAGCGCGGAGAGCCTCATGAGCAGCCTCCTGCACGGGAGCGCGCCTTTCATGCTGCGCCTGGCCTCTGTGTTCTTCACGATAGCGTCAACGATCTTTTTCATCACCTCCATGATTCGCGTCTGGAAGGGCGAGCCGCACACGGTCACGCAACTGGCGGAAGCCACAGACTGGCTCAACCGCAAACTCGACCCGAAAAAGTAAACGCACTCCGCCTCGCATTTCTGTGTTAAGCTCTCGCCCGGTCTTTCCCCACCCATCGTCAAAGGGCATCGGTTGGTCCAGCGTCTGTGCCTGGTCCAATTATCTTTCTGAACATGAGAGCCAATCTTTCTATCAAGAAATCTTTCGCCGTGTTACTGGCCTTCGCTCTGTTCGCCTGCACGCTCGCGCCCTGTCATATTAACGCGCAGGGCCGCCGCCGTGCTCAACGCTTGCCGCGCCCGGATGGAAGCACAGTTGTGACGGCGCGTTTTAATCAACTGGCGGACCAGTACCTGCGCGGTTATTACGCTTTCCATCCGTCGCAGGCGACCGCGCTCGGCCTTCATGAATACGATTCACAGCTTGAATCTCGCAGCCCCGCCGCGCTGGCTGGCGAAGTCCGTCGCCTCCGCGCGACGCTCGCGCAACTCGCGCGCATCAACCCTTCCGTGCTCACAACGGATGCCCGTTATGATTATCTAGTGCTCACCTCTCACGCGCGCGGCCAGCTTCTGGAGTTGCAGGACATACGCATGTGGCAGCGCGACCCGAACCTCTATAGCCGCCTCTCCATCACCGGCGTGGACAATATTCTCAAACGTAATTACGCGCCCATAGAGCAACGCCTGGACGCTGTGCTCGCGCGCGAGCGAGAGATAACGCGCCTGCTCGGTGAAGCCCGCGCTAATCTGGACCAGCCGCCGCGTATCTATACTGAGATTGCGCTCGCCCAGGCGCGCGGCAGCGTTGATTACTTCGCGCGCATCGTGCCGCAACTGGTAGAGCGCGCGGGCGGCGTGCGTCTCAGCGCGTCGCGGCGCGCGCAGTTCGAGGCTACCAATCAAACGGCCATCGAAGCGTTGCGTTCTTATGCCGACTGGCTGGAACGAGAACTCTTGCCGCGCTCGACGGGCCAGTTCGCCATCGGCGAAGAGAACTATCGCCGCAAGCTGCTTTATGATGAGATGGTCGAGACGCCCATCGAACAACTTATCCGTGACGGCGAGCGAGAGTTGCGACGCACGCAGGACGGGATGCGCGCGCTCGCCGAAGAGATAACGCCGGGTCGCGGAGTGGTCTTCGCCTTGCGCGCACTGGGGCGCGAGCATCCTTCGGCAGACGGCTTGATAGGCGAGACGCGCGCAGAGCTTAATCGCATACGCGCCTTCGTTCGCACAAAAAATATACTGACCGTCCCGGCGCAGGAAAATCTCACGGTCGCGGAAACGCCCGCTTACGCGCGCGCGACCACCTTCGCCTCTATGGACCCGCCCGGCTACTTCGAGCGCGCCGCGACCGAAGCCTATTACTATGTGACCCTGCCCGACCCGCAGCTTGATGAAGAGAAGAGGGAAGAGCATCTCAGCTTTTATAATCGCTATGCGCTGCCCATCATCTCGATACACGAAGTTTATCCGGGCCATTATTACCAGTTCCTCGCGGCGAAGCGCGGGCAGTCGTCGCGCGTGCGCAGCGTGCTTCGCTCCGCGAGCTTTACGGAAGGCTGGGGGCACTACTGCGAGCAGATGATGTTGGACGAAGGCTTCGGCGGAAATAATCCGAGGCTCAGGTTGGCCCAATTAAATCTCGCGCTGCTGCGCCTCTGTCGTTACCTTGTGGGCCTGCGCCTGCACACGCGCGGCATGAGCTACCAGGAGGCCGTCAGCTTTTTCATGCGCGAGGGCTACCAGGACAGCGTCGCCGCCGAACGCGAGGCGAGACGCGGGACGATAGACCCGACCTATCTAGTCTACACGCTCGGCAAGATGGAAATCATGCGCCTGCGCGAAGATTACAGGGCGCGCGTGGGCGATGCTTTTCGTCTGGGAGAGTTTCACGACCAGTTGCTTAGCTACGGGATGCCTCCCGTCAAGATTATACGGCTAGCCATGCTCGGAGATGCTTCGTCTCAGAGCAACATGAGCGCGGTGAATAACGAGCCGGACAGGACCAGCGCGGTTGATTTTTCCGTGCTGGCGACCGGGACCGCGAGCGGTTACGCAGGCGCGCGTTCGATAGAGTTAATATTGGACCAGGATGCTTTGCTGCGCGCGTGGGGCGTGATAGGGCAGGGGCGGCCTCTGCCCGAAGTCAACTTCAACACGCAGGCCATCGTTATCGCTTATCAAGGACAACAGAGCAGGGGCGGCTACAGCATCAACATCGGCGGCATACGCAGAGAGGGAACGACGCTCACGGTTCGCGCGAACGAGCAAGCGCCTGGCCCGAACGAGAGAGCGGCGCAGGCGTTGACATCGCCTTTCGTCGCGGTCTTGATTCCGAGACCTCCCAACGGCTCCGTCGTAAAGTTTGAGATGGATGTGAATAAAGCGGAACAGAATCGTTACTTAAACAGGCGAAATTACAGGCGGCGTGGACGCCCTTAAGGCTTGTTGCGGGGCATGCCTCCGCAAGGTCGAAACGGCCAACCCGCCTGTGAGATGTTTCATCCAATAAGAGCCAGCGAAACCCGCTTTTTATTGGGTTTTTGCCGGTAGAGACTGGCGCGCTCTCTCCCCCTGCGCGCGATTGTAAAGGGTCGGGTGCTCGGTATCGGGGGAGATGCAGGCTTTAAAAAGGGCGGCGCATTCTCCTATTGATGAGAGATTTTGCGTCGCCCTTTTAGTTTGCAAGAGGACGAGGCGCACGCGTATTTAGTGGACCATTATTGGACCATTAAAAGATGAAGCCGCGCGCTATCGGAGGAGGGAGAAAAAATGAGGACCAATAATTATCCGAAGGCGAGAATGCTGACGGTCTGGCTGATGGTCTTGTCCATCATGGTCATGCCGCTCGGCGCGCTCGCGCAAACGCGGATTAGTTATCACAGTAATAAATATAGTCCGAGCGATGATGTCAAACTCGGTCGCCAGGCGGCAGCCGAAGCCGAACAGCAGTTGCCCATCCTGCGCGACTCGGATGCCAACGCTTATCTTGAGCGGGTCGGCCAGCGATTGGTGTCTGCGATTCCGGCGGAATTTCAGCATCCTGAATTCAACTATTATTTTAAGCTCGTTGATGCCAGGGATATTAACGCCTTCGCGTTGCCGGGTGGTCCAATGTATGTCAATCGCGGGACGATTGAAGTGGCCCACACGGAAGGCGAACTGGCGGGCGTGATGGCCCACGAGTTGAGCCATGTGGCCCTTCGTCACGGGACGGCGCAGGCGACCAAAGCGCAGAAGTACGGCTTGCTCGCGGGCATCGCTGGCATCGCTGGCGCGATTCTCGCCGGTCCCTCGGCGGGCCAATTGGGCCAGGCCGCCGTCGGCGCGTACTTTCTCAAGTTCAGCCGCGAGTATGAGACGGAGGCGGACGTGCTCGGCGCGCAGATCATGGCGCGCGCTGGCTACGACCCGCGCGACCTGGCGAACATGTTCAAGACCATTGAGCAGCAGAGCGGCGGCGGCAATAACCCTACTTTCCTGAGCGACCACCCAAGCCCTGCCAATCGCTATGCTCGCATCAACCAGGAAGCGCAATACCTGCGCGTCAATAATCCCGTGCGAGACACGCGCGACTTCGAGCGCGTGCAGGCACGGCTGCGCGGGATGCCGCGTGCGCGTTCGATGCAGGAGATAGCGCAGGGCGGTCGCACGAGCGGCACTGGCAGTGGCAACAGTAATAGTTATCCCGAAGGCAACATCAGCAACGGTCGCGTCGCGTATCCATCGGGTCGTTATCGCGCGTACACGGAAGGGCAACTCTTCCGCGTGAGCGTGCCGGATAACTGGCGCGAACTGCCCGGCAACAATGATGTCTGGTTCGCCCCGGAAGGCGCATACGGCTCTGTGCAGAATACAGCCGTCTTTACGCACGGCGTCAACTTCGGCACGGCGCAGGCCCAGAGCAATAATTTGCAGCAGGCGACGGATGCGTTAATCCAACAGTTGGCCCAGGGCAGTCGCAACCTGCGCCAGCAGGGCAGCTACCAGCGCGGCACGATTGACCGTCACAACGCGCTCGCCGTCACCCTCTCGAACACCAACGAGGCAAGCGGCAGGGCCGAGACCATCACCATCTATACGACCTTGATGCGCAACGGTGGACTCTTCTACATGATAGCCGTCGCGCCGCAGGACGAGTACAGAAACTACCAGGGAGCTTTCACGAGCATCCTGCGTTCGATTCAACTCAACGACTAAGAGGGCTGTTCTTCGGTCGTCGTCAAACAAAGCGAAGGGCTTGCTCGATATTGAGCAAGCCCTTCGCTTTGTAGTGTTCAACTGCTATCCGGCTTTAGCTGAAGAGGGGCATCTTCGCGCCGCATTCGGGGCAGAATTTCGTGGGGCTTTCGGGTTGATGGCCGCAGCCCGCGCAGGTGGCGCGAGGTGGAGCGGCGGGCGTTCCACATTCGGGGCAGAATTTGGCTTTGCCGACCGGTGAGCCGCACGAAGAGCATGAAGGGGAAGCTATCGCGGCTTCCGGCGCGGGCGGCGCGGGGGCTTTGATGTAGGCGTCCGCGCTCATATCCAGCTTGGAGGCGTAATCGGTCTGTCGCGCTCTTTCATGAATCTGCTCGCGCGCGGCTTCCGCCTTCGCGTTGGCGTGAGAGGAAGCAAGTTCTTCCTGGTAATCGGGCGCGCACCCTTCGCACTGGGCCGCGCTCGCGTTCCAGCAGACTTCAGGGCAGACCCACCTGCCGCAGCGAGAGCATTGATGAAAGTGTTGCTTGCCTTCCTCGACGGCCTTTTGCAAAGCGTCGTCGTGGCCCTTGCCGCCGACGGAGCGTTGAATCTCGTAGGCGGAATTGCCAGCCGAACTGGCCCAGCCTCCGAAGAGGTCTCCGGCGGCGCGCAGGAGCGAGCCAGCCGTGCCGATGACCGAGGGCTGAAAACGCGAGAGATAGCCGTTGCCGCATTTGTCGCAGTAGAACTTAAACTGATAACCCTTATCCGTCGAAAGGTCTTCGTAGTTGTGTACGAATTGGATGAGCGCCATGCTGTTGTATCTCCTGAAAGCAGTTCGATGAGTGGTTGAAATTTACACGACCGGCGAGGCGCGCCAAGCCTGTATGACAAGATAGCAGTTTGCTTTTTTCTTGTCACCCGTCACTCATCATTTCTCTTCGCCTCCTGCCAGAGAGCCTCCATTTCATCGAGCGTGGCCGCGTCTAGCGAGGATGCGCGCGCTCTTAAGCTCCGCTCTATGTGTTGAAAGCGGCGACGGAATTTGCGGTTGGTGACTTTCAACGCGGCCTCCGGCTCGACCCGTAAAGAGCGCGCGATGTTCGTCACGGCGAACAGCACATCTCCCACCTCTTCGCGCACGCGCGAGTGGTCCTGCTCGTCCGAGGTCGCGGCGTGCTGCTTGATGGCCTGTCGGAGTTCGTCCAACTCTTCTTGCAGCTTGTCGAAGATGTCTTCGATGCGTTGCCAGTCGAAGCCGACGCGCGCGGCTTTGGTGGAAAGCTGGTGGGCCTCCATCAGCGCGGGAGCCTTTCTGGAAACGCCGTCGAGCAAGGATGCCTCATCTTCATCGCCGGTGGCTTTACCTGCGGCGCGCTTCTCTTCGGCCTTGATGGCTTCCCAGTTACGCAGGACTTCCGCAGTATCCTGCGCCGTCTCGTCGCCGAAGACGTGCGGATGCCTGCGGACCATCTTGGAATGAACGGCGTGCGTCACGTCATGAATCGTGAACTCGCCGCGCTCCGCCGCGACCTGCGCATAGAAGACTATCTGAAAGAGCAGGTCGCCAAGCTCATCGCGCAACTCAAGCGGCTTGCCCTCGCGCGCATCCTCCACCGCCTCGAAGACTTCATAAGCCTCTTCCAAAAGCATCGGCGCGAGC
>JAXDFO010000215.1:0-7161 GCA_034665545.1 Blastocatellia bacterium | reverse complement strand
GACGACGCCATGCGCGTCATACGCGAGTTGGCCCAGGACGAGTCAATCTATCTGGTCAATTCCATCAACCCGTTTCGCCTCGAAGGGCAGAAGACGGTGGTCGCAGAATTGGTCCAGCAGTGCGGTTGGAGCGTTCCAGATCATCTGGTCGTGCCGGGCGGGAATCTTGGCAATAGCTCCGCCCTCGGCAAGGGCTTGATGGAGTTGTTCGAGTTGGGATTGATTGACCGCCTGCCGCAATTAACAGTGGTCCAGGCCGCAGGCGCAGCGCCCTTCGCGCGCATGTTTGCGAGCAACGCGGGCGAGGTCTCGCCTGATGAAGCCTCGCGCGCAACCATGCGCCAGGCCGCCGATGATAAGGATGAGTTCGGAGACGTGCTCACGCCGTTCGATGCTCCGCACACGCTGGCGACAGCCATCAAAATCGGCGCGCCCGTCTCATGGAAGAAAGCCTTGCGGGCCGTGAAGTGGATGGGCGGTCGCGCCATGAGCGTCAGCGAGCAGGAGATAGCGGACGCCAAAGCCATCATCGGGCGCGACGGCATCGGATGCGAACCGGCCTCCGCGACGACCGTCGCGGGCGTTAAGCAACTTGTGGCGAACGGCATTATTGGACCAGATGAACGGGTCGTCGCGGTCTTGACCGGCCATGTCTTGAAGGACGCGGACTATGTCATTAGCTACCACAGCGGAACGCTCTCGACCGAGGAGCATCAGGGCGTCGCAACAAGGGACGCACAGCATGCGAGGGAAGATGAGCGACGCATCAAAGGCACTTACGCCAACCCGCCCGTGCGCGTCCCCGCCAACACCGCAGCCATCCACGAATATCTCAAACGCCGGGAAGGGCAAACAGAAAGGCGAGTATGAAGACGTTGGGATGAAGGATGAGAGACGAGCTATTCATCTTTGAATAGTATTTCTTTCATCCTTCATCCTTCCGACTTCCTACTTAGAAGCAATGAATCCACTTGAAGACGTAAGGCTCTCGTTTATCGGGAGCGGGGTGATGGCCGAAGCTATCATCGCGGGTCTGCTGCGACGCCAGTTGGTCAAGCCTGAGCAGATCATGGGCAGCCACCCGCGCGAGGCGCGACGCGAAGAGTTGAAGGAGAAATATAGTATCGAGACGGTCGCCTCGAATCGTGAGGCGGCTGCGTTCGGTCATGGAGCGAGGAGGAATGTTGATGACGCGGAGGAACATCGCTCCGGCTCAATCGTCGTCCTCGCGGTCAAGCCGCAACGTCTCGGCGGAATTCTTCAGGAGTTGCGCGGCGAATTGCAGGAGGACCAACTGGCGCTCTCGATTATCGCGGGCGCGGGCCTTGAGACCATCGCGGGCGAACTGCTGCATCCGGCAATCGTTCGCGCGATGCCGAACACGCCCGCGCAGATAGGACAGGGGATGACCGCCTGGACCGCAACTTCGCAGGTCCATGAATCGCAACGCGAGCAGGTGCGCGCGATGCTCGGCGCGCTCGGCAAGGAGATTTACGTCGAAGAAGAGAAGATGATTGACATGGCGACGGCGTTGAGCGGGACGGGGCCGACCTACATTTTTCTCGTGATGGAAGCGCTCGTGGATGCGGGCGTGCACATGGGCTTCTCCAGATTAGTGGCCCAGGAATTGGTCCAGCAAACGATGCTCGGCTCTGTGCTCTTCGCGCAGGAATCGCACAAGCATCCGGCGGAGTTGCGCAACATGGTCACTTCGCCGGGCGGCACTTCCGCAGAAGCCATCTACCAGATGGAGAAGGGCAGCCTCCGCACCGTCCTCTCCAAAGCCGTCTGGGCCGCCTACCAACGCGCCGCCGCTCTCGGAAAAGCGAGTCGGAAGTCTGACGGATGAATGATGAGAGATGAGCTATTCAACCTTGAGTGAGCATGCCTTTCATCCTTCAGCCTCCCGCCTTCATCCTTGCTTTCAGGTGCGCGTGCCCGGCTCGACCTCGAATCTAGGGGCGGGCTTTGATTGTTTCGGCCTGGCTTTACAACTTTATTTGACGGTGCGCGCGACCATTGCGCCCGGCGCGCAGGAGCCTTGCAGGGTGCGCGCGACGCGGGGCGAGGGAGGCGCGTCGCTGCCGCGCTCGACGGATAATCTTATCTTTCGCGCGATGTGTTTCGTCGCGGAAAAATTGGACCGGAAATTGCCGACCGTTCGTCTCGCCGTGCATAACGAGATTCCTCTGGGGCGCGGCCTGGGCAGCAGCGCGGCGGCCATCATCGCGGGCGTCAAGCTCTGCGGCCTCGTCTGCGATTGCGAGATGACGCCTGAGACTGTGCTCGCCTATGCGACGGAACTTGAGGGGCATCCTGACAATGTCGCTCCGTCGCTCTACGGCGGGTGGGCCATCACCTGCACGAGCGAAGATGGCGCGGTCTTGACGCTCAAGAAAAGTTGGCCCACCGAAGTTAAAATCCTGGTCGTCTCGCCTGATGTGCAACTGGAAACGAAGAGCGCGCGCGCGGTCTTGCCGCGAGAGGTGCGGCACGCGGACGCGGTTTACAACCTACAGCGCGCGGCCCTCTTCACGGCGGCGATGGAGGCGGGCGCGTATCATCTGTTGTGGGATGCGATGCGGGACCGGCTGCACCAGCAACATCGAGGGGCTTTAACGCCGGGGCTGGCGTTGGCTCTGGCGACGCCGCGCATGCCGGGCCTGCTCGGGCTGGCCCTCAGCGGAGCCGGGCCGAGCGTTCTCGCGCTGGTCCAGAATAACTTTGAAGAGATCGGCGCGGCGATTGCTCGCCCCTTTCATCAACAGAACATAGGAACCACCGTGCGCCTCCTCGAAGTTGACAATGATGGTGTGCGAGCAGAGGGCGGATGGTAAGGCGAATCTCACTTGCCCTACGTTCAATTGAAAATTGTTCTTTTGTGCTTGAACAAAAGGAGCGCGCAGGCGAAACTGTGGGCCAAGCTTTGGGCCGTTCAATCCCTTCTATAAGGACAACTCGAATCATGATGAAAAATATTGCTGTGGCTCTGGTTTTATTGTTGCTCTGTTCACAGTCTTTCGGCCTTCAACAGTTGTCTCCGGCGAAGGCGCGGGCGGGCAGCAGCAGTAGCGTGAGTGGGCCTGTCAGTGTGGATGTTGACGACAGCGACGCTTTCTTTCAAGAGGCTTTGCGCGCGCCCGTGCCAGCGCGTGACTTGACGCAGAGGGTCGAAGCACTGCTGAGGCGTATGACGCTTGAAGAGAAGATAGGGCAGATGACGCAGCTTGAGATAGGCATGGTGACGGCGGGGCAGGACCAGGAAATAGAGATTGACCCGGTGAAGCTTGACAAGGCCGTTGGCAAATACGGCGTCGGTTCTATTCTCAACGTTAACGGTCAGGCTTTACCCGTTGACAAGTGGCAGGGCATCATCCGGCAGATTCAGGAGGCCGCCGCGAAAACACGGCTGCGCATTCCCGTCCTCTACGGCATTGATTCGATTCACGGGGCCAACTACGTGCAAGGCTCCACGCTCTTTCCGCAGGAGATAGGGATGGCCGCGACCTGGAATCCGGCGTTGATGCAGCGTCTCACGGAGATGACGGCAGTGGAGACGCGCGCCGCCGGAATCCCCTGGACCTTTTCGCCCGTGCTGGACCTGGGCCGTCAACCTTTGTGGCCGCGCTTCTACGAGACGTTCGGCGAAGACCCGTATCTGGCGAAGGTGCTCGGCGTGGCCTTCGTGCGCGGCATGGAGGGCAGCGACATCTCTTCGCAGGACCACGTGGCGACGAGCCTCAAGCATTACATGGGTTACAGCTTTCCTTTGACTGGAAGGGACCGCACGCCCGCTTGGATTCCCGAAAACTACCTGCGCGAATATTACCTGCCGACCTTCGCGGCGGCGGTCAAGGCCGGAGCGCATACCGTGATGGTCAACTCCGCAGAGATTAACGGCACGCCCGGCCACATCAATCATCACATCCTGACGGACATCCTGCGCGGCGAACTAGGCTTTAAAGGCATCGTCGTCTCCGACTGGGAGGACATCAAAAAGCTGGTGGGCCAATGGCACGTCGCGGCCAACGAAAAGGAGGCGACGCGCATGGCCGTCATGGCCGGAATAGACATGAGCATGGTCCCGAGCGATTACAGCTTTAGCGATAACTTGCTGGCCCTGGTCAAAGAGGGCGCGGTCCCGCAGGCGCGTATAGACGAAGCCGTGCGCCGCATCCTGCGCGTTAAGTTTGAACTCGGCCTCTTCGAGAATGCGATGCCGAAGGCGGGCGCGGCTTCCAAAGTTGGGACCAACGCCGCCAGAGAGTTGAGCTTGCAGGCGGCGCGCGAATCCATGACGCTGCTCAAGAACGCGAACAACCTTTTGCCGCTCACGAAAGATAGAAAAATTCTCGTGACTGGTCCAACCGCGAACTCGCTTCTCTCGCTCAACAACGGCTGGACCTACGTCTGGCAGGGAAGCAACACGGACCTCTACCCGAAAGACAGGCCGACCATCTTGCAGGCGATTGAGGCGCGCCTTGGAAAGAACGTCTCGTATGCGCCGGGCACGCGAATCACCAGACCGGCGGGCAGCCCTTCCGGCAGCACGCCCACGGATGTCAACGAAGAGGTTGACATCAACGCAGCCGTGCGCGCCGCGCGCGATGCGGACGTGGTCTTGCTCTGTCTGGGCGAAGGCTCTTACGCGGAGACTCCTGGCAACATCACGGACCTCACGTTGGACGAAGCGCAACTCAAATTGGCAGAGGCCATCGAAGCGACTGGCAAGCCCGTCGTGCTGGTCCTGGTCGAAGGCCGCCCGCGCGTCATCAATCGTATCGTTGATGGAGCGCAGGCTATCCTGATGGCTTACAACCCTGGCAACGAGGGCGGCGTCGCCGTCGCTGACGTGCTCTTCGGAGATTACAATCCGGGCGGCAAGCTTCCCTTCACTTACCCGCGCACGCCGAACGGCATCATCGCTTACGACCACAAGATATTCGAGACCGAGGCGACCAGCTTCGGCAACGCGGCCTTCAATCCGCAGTTCGAGTTCGGACAAGGGTTGAGCTATACGACATTCGCTTACAGCAATCTGAAATTGGACCAGAATAGGATGAAGAGAAACGGCGTGCTGACCCTTAACGTGACAATCACGAACACGGGCAAGCGCGCGGGCAGGGAAGTCGCACAGCTTTACCTGCGCGACCTGGTGGCCTCCGTCACGCCGCCGGGCAAACGGCTCAAACGCTTCGCCAAAATATCTCTCGAACCGGGCCAGAGCCGCACCCTGACATTCAAGCTGCGAACAGACGACCTCTCGTTCATCGGCGCGGATAACAGGTCGCTCATAGAGCCCGGCGACTTTGAAGTGATGATCGGCGGCTTGACCGAAAAATTCACTTTAGAGTAAAGGTGTAAAGAGTCGAATTTGAGAAGTGAGAACAAAACGAATGGGTCTAGTAGCAAAATGCGCGGCGTTCTTAATCGCCGGATTACTCTGTTTCGCGTGCTGGTCTGGCGCGTCGCGCGCGGCTGTCTCGCTGGTCCAAAAAAGAGTGAGCGCGGGGAAGAGTTCCGCTTCGTCAACAACTTCTGCGAAGGCTCTCTTCGCGGCGAAGTGCGCGAGGTGTCATGGCAACGACGGGCGCGGCGAGACGGCCATCGGGAGAATCGTCAACGCTCCGGACATGACCGACGCGCAGTGGTGGGGGAAACGCGGCGATAGCAAGCCTCTCATCCAGTCCGTCCGCGACGGGCGCGGCGGGATGCCCGCGTTAGGAAAAAAACTGTCGCAGAAAGAGATCGCCGCGCTGGTCGCTTACACGCGCACTTTCAAAAAGTAGACTCGATGAAGCTGAACCGTTTCGCTATCTATGCCTGGGGAATCGTGGCCTGGAATCTGCTGGTAATTCTGTGGGGCGCGTTCGTGCGCGCTTCCGGCTCCGGCGCGGGCTGCGGCAGCCACTGGCCGCTCTGCAACGGCGAAGTCCTGCCGGATGCCTCGCAGGTCCACACGCTCATAGAGTTCACGCACAGGTTGATGAGCGGGCTAACCCTTCTGCTGGTGATTGCGCTGGCTGTCTGGGCCTTTCGCGCTTATCCGAAGAGACATGCGGTGCGGTTGGGCGCGACGCTCTCGACCGTCTTCATCTTCACGGAGGCTCTGATAGGCGCGGGGCTGGTGCTCTTCAGACTGGTGGCGGACGATGCCTCTGTCTTTCGCGCGGTCTCTATGTCAGTTCACTTGATTAATACTTTCGTGTTGCTGGCCTTCTTGACGCTGACGGCCTGGTGGGCTTCGGGTGGACCAGTATTAAACTTGCGAGGGCGCGTGCCCGTCGCCGGGCTCTGCGCGCTGGCGTTGTTAGTGACGCTGGTGCTGGCTGTGAGCGGGGCGGTGGCGGCTTTGGGCGATACGCTGTTCCCTGTGAGTTCGCTGGCGAGCGGGCTGCAACAGGATTTTTCTTCGACGGCTCATCTGTTCGTCCGCTTGCGAGTGCTTCATCCGTTGCTGGCGGTGGCTGACGCGGGCCTCGTCCTCCTTGTCGCGGTCGTCGCGGGCCTGCGCCGCGCGCGATTGTGGGCCAGGCGTTGGGCCTTGCTGCTGGTCACGTTGATAGTGGTCCAATTAGGCGCGGGCTTGCTCAACCTGGCTCTGCTGGCTCCCGTCTGGTTACAACTCTTGCACTTGCTGCTGGCTGACATGGTGTGGCTCGCGCTCGTGCTGCTCACGGCTTCGGCCCTCGCGGAAGAGGCTGTTGAAGAGGAGCGCGTTGAGCGTTTGAGTTTTCGTCCGGCGGTCGAAGTTTGAGACTGATGAAAGGAATAGCTTTTGAGCTTTGAGACGAAGGCCGAGCGCGAAGGGCCGCGACTGGGGTTGGTGTGCATCACTGTTTCAGATGAGGTGCGCTATCGCGCCGTGACGCGCAAGCGGCTCTTGCAGTTCCTGGCCCGTCCCCGAATGGCAACTCGTGCATCTCTCCAACGGGCGGGAATCCTTCTGCGACCGCCATCATAGCGACCTTATCGAAACCATGCCCGCAGCCTTTCGCCACGCGCCCTGGATAGAAGTCGAGGCCAAGCAGAAAGAGTTGGCGATTGAGAAACTGCGCGCCGAATGGCTTGAGGCAGCCTAGAGCGATTTTCAATTGAGTGTAAGGCGGGTTGCAGTTCACCACCGCAGACACAGAGGACACAGAGCTTACACAGAGTCTT
>JAXDFO010000214.1:0-15535 GCA_034665545.1 Blastocatellia bacterium | reverse complement strand
GTCCGAAGATGGTGTGAACCAGTGCGCCGAAAATTCATGATGCGCTCTTTGGCAGGCTCCGGTCAACGCGCAAACTCGTCAGATGCAAGCCTTGCGCCGCGTGTTGCCACTCGCAGGCCATGGCCCCCGCAAAGAGATTTGAGAGATGAACGGCTTGGCGGCGGAGAATTTATGCTATACTGCCTCGCGCGCTTTTTCAGCGCGCATCCTGGCCCCTTTTCGACATTAGAATTTCTGGTCCTGTTCGGCGGTAATTTTCCAGTCCGCAAATTTCGATGACACAAACTTCGACCAACCAGGCAACGCCCTTAGACTCGCTCATACGCGCTCAGAGAAGCGTCGAGCGCGGCGACCTGGCGGGCGCGCAAAAGTTGCTGCTCGAAATAATCGAAGGCGGGAAGGACGCGCCCGAAAGCGAGCGCGGCATACAGGCCCGCGTCATCCTGGCGGAAGTCTGCGAGGGTCTAGGTCTCTTCGACCAGGCGGGCGAAGCGCTCGCGCCTTACGACGTTCACACGCTGGACCAATTTTCCGCCCACGCGCGCGGACTGCTCCTGCTTGCCATAGGCTCGCTGGCTTACTGGAAAAGCGATTTTCCGCGCTCGGCCACCCTGCTCAATCGCGCGCGCGAAGTCCTGGAACCGATGGGCGATGCGCCGCACCTGGCGCGCACGCATCACTGTTTGGGACGCGCTTACTGGGCACTCGATGAGCAATCGCTGGCCCGCGAACATTACGAGTTCGCCATCGAGTGGGGACGCCGCGCTCACAAAGACCGCGCCCTTGCCCTCACCTACGTCAACCTCGGACTGGTCGCGCGCCATGAAGGCGACCTGGACGAGGCAGGCATGTGTTATCGCCGCGCCCTGCGCCTCCTGCGTAACACGACGGACGACACGAACCTCGCGCGCCTGCAAGTCAACCTGAGCGTGATGCTGCTCTCTCAGGGCAACTTTTACGAGTCTATCAACTCTCTACGACGCGCGATGGAGCACCTCGCGGGAATTTATCGCCCCCCGCGTCTCATCGGCGCGGTCCACAACAACCTCGCCGTCTCCTACATCTACACGGGCGACTGGGCCGACGCGGAAAGCCATATTCAGCAGGCACTGGGCATCGCGCGCACGGCTGGCGATAAGTTCTGGGAGGGCGAATGGACAGAGACTCTCGGAACGCTGCGCGCTCATCAGGGTCGCGTCCACGAGGCCAACGAGTTGCTGCGCTCCGCTCTGGTGCGCGCGAAGGAACTCGGCAGCAAGAAGGACGAGACGCAAGCTTATCTCTCGCTCTCCAAGCTCTGGCTCTCGGCGCGCAATACGCATCTCGCGCTCACCTTCGCGCGTAACGCGCGAGACCTGGCGCGCGAGATTAGCGACGAGCGGCTCGCCTGCGA
Organism: Blastocatellia bacterium; assembly: GCA_034665545.1. GTDB lineage: Bacteria > Acidobacteriota > Blastocatellia > Pyrinomonadales > Pyrinomonadaceae > DASYML01. The sequence goes on along the minus strand of JAXDFO010000214.1, from coordinate 14,142 downwards.
GGCTCTGCTCTTGATGGTTGAGGGCTACAGGCGCAGCGACAAGTGGATGCCCGCAGAAGACTGGGCCAAGATAGCGCAGGCCGAACTCGAACCGCTCTCCTACGCGTACCTCGATGCCATCCTTCAACGCAACATGGCGAGCTTCATCTCGCGCAGGCGCGACCCTTCAAAGGGCGAGCGTCTCTTTCAACAGACGGAAGAGGCTTTTCGCTCGATGAACGCGGCCTACCAAGTAGCCCTCACCATTTTCGAGCACGGCGAGAGCCTCGTGCGTCGCGGCGAATATCCATTAGCCCACGAGCGTTTCAACCTGGCGGCGGAACAGTTTCGCTCGCTCGGCGCGCAACTGGACGCCGAACGCGCTACGACCGAAGCCCAGCGCGCCGCCGAACGTATGGCTCCCTGGCAGATAGCGCCGCCCCAGTCCATCAATCTCATTCCGCCGGACGTGGCCCCGCTCATCCTGCAAGTGCTCAACGCGGCCTCCGGGCGCGAACGTCTCCTGCGCGAATTGATGTTCGCCGCGAAGGGCGCGCTCGCCGCCGACAGCGCGGCTGTTTTCGCTGCGGACGACGACGGGCAGATTTACGTTCAGGCTAGTATTGACCTGGACCAGTCCGGGCGCGAACGCGCCGCGAGGGCCGTCTCGCAGCATCTTGCTAACAACGACAAGCAGAGCCTGGCTTCCAGTGATGATGCGCCGCTCGGCCTCCAGCCCTCTTTGAGGGGCGCGCCAGATGAACATTGCCGCACGCTCGCGCCCAGGCGCAACGGCGGCGCGTTCGTGCTTTACCTGCGAGCCTCCGCGACCCTCTCCGAGCGGCGCGCGGAGATTCTAGAAGCCCTCGTCGGGTGCGGGCACCTGGCCTTGCAGATGATAGACCTGCGAACGGACATGCGCCGCGCGCGTCCCTTCAACGCGCTCGCGTTGCCGAGCGCGTCCGGCCTCTTCCCCAACATCATCGCCACCAGCTTCGCCATGAGAGATGTGCTGGCTCGCATGGAACGCCTCAAGGATTCGGATGCTCCCGTTCTCCTGCTCGGCGAATCCGGCACGGGCAAGGAAGTGATGGCCCGCGCGCTTCATGAGGAGAGCACCAGGCGAGACAAAATCTTTCTGCCCTTCAACTGCACTGCGGCCCCGCGCGACCTCGTCGAGAGTCAACTCTTCGGCCACAAGCGCGGGACATTCACGGGGGCCATCAACGACCAGCGCGGCATTATCCGCGCCGCAGAGGGCGGGACGCTCTTCCTGGATGAGATAGGCGACCTCGCGCCCGACGTGCAACCCAAACTCCTGCGCTTTCTACAGGGCGGCGAAATCATGCCGCTCGGAGAAGCTCCGCGCAAGGTCAATGTCCGCGTCATCGCCGCGACCAACCGCGACCTCGAACAGGATGTGCGCGAAGGCCGTTTCCGCGAAGACCTCTTCTATCGTCTCAACACGTTCGTCATCAAGTTGCCACCACTGCGCGAGCGACTGGAAGACATCCCCTTGCTCGCCTCTTACTATTTCGAGGAGACCTGCCAGCGACATCACAGGCAACTATCAGGCATTACGCCCGAAGCGATGGGCTACCTGACGCGATACCAGTGGCCCGGCAACGTGCGCCAACTGCGCAGCGAGATAGAACGCATCGTAGTCTTTGCCGAAGACGGCCAGTCGGTCGGTATCGAATCGCTCTCGCCGGACATCCTGCGCGCGGCTGCCGTCCCTTCGCCCCTGCGTTTCCAGCTTGATTTCGCCAAGCCCGTCAACTTCAAAGAGATTATGCTGGACGCCGAGCGACAGCTTCTCACGGAAGCCCTGGCGCGCCATAGCGGCAACGTGACGCGCGCCGCCGAGAGACTCGGCCTGCGCCGCCAGACCCTGAACTACAAGCTACGCAAACTTCATATAGCTCACCCGGAAATGGACCTCTCACAGGAAGATGAGGACTAAAAAGAACGCCTGAGCGGAGGGGCAGTTGGAAACGACCCCTCATAATAGCAATTTTTTTTGCGCTGCTTGCAAAATTCCTTGCATGCTGCATTAACCTCGTAGGCGCAACAATTAGAGCCTAAGAGTGAAGGTAGGACGGAGCCTGTGGGTAGCAAAATTCCTGTCACACGGGCGAGTCAGACTCCAGAGACATTTTTCGCCGAAGAGGCGATTTTGCGGCTAGAAACTCGTTTTGAGGGCTGCGACGCGCGTGTGGCACGCCCTTTGTAAAGCATAGTCGGCGGGCAGGACAGAAGCATTATCGCTGTTAGCAAGTTAAGCCGGAATCCCGATTATCTTTAAATTTGAATCTACAACTTTTGAGGGGACGATAAGAGAATGCGCAGACTGAAAAAGCTGGTGGGAATTGTGTTGTTGCTTAGTGTGATGGGCCTGGGGGGAACCTCTGTGTTCGCGGATGGGTCCACGGAGATACCAACCCGGAAGATCAATCAATCGAATCCTGTTGACCTGGGAAACCCTCCGGTGGACGGGTCAACTGAAATCCCATGCCTCACGCAAGCCGTGAGTTATCTGGTCATGATTTTACCGTTATGAGAGAAAACGTACACACCATAGCTGATTGGAGGGCTGATTCAGCTAAACACAGGTCCTCATATCGGCGGTTGGCGGAATGCCGCCTTCCCGTGAATATCTACAGCGCGCAAGCGCAGATACAACGTCGGGCAGCCGCGTTGCTACATGGGAAGGAACAGGGGCAGGGCTCGTGGGAGGAGCTTGATGGCCGTCAACTTACCGATGACGAGCGCGGCGACCGCACTTCGCTCCTTCTGGGCGGAGCGACGGGCGGCGTCGCGCTCTCCCCAGCAAGCCGTGGAGGCTTGTTGGGAAGAGCGGGGACGGGCACGCTTTTTATCACTCATATCGAAAAGCTGCCACAGGCGGCCCGCCGCATCCTCCACAGCATAGTTGCGTCAAGGCGCTACACGCCGGTCGGAGACCCCTACCCGCGTCCCGTCAACTGCCGCATCATTGTGGCGACGAGCAAGCCTTTGCAAGTGCTGGCGCGGAGTTTCCTGCTTGAATGGGAATTGGTGGACACGCTCGGCCACATCTCGATTCGCGCGGAAAGCATCATCGGCGCGCTCGAATCCGAAGACTTACTCAATTCTCACCCCAGCAGTCTTGCAGCGGCGAGCTAACAAGTTCAGCTCAAGGCTCAAAGAGGAAGAGCACTGAGACCTGCTAAAATCTATCTCCGGCAGGTGTCAGCGCTCTTCCTATAGTTTGAGACTTCCCCTTCTATTCCACGAAATCAACTTCGACAGGGTGCGGGATGATGCCGCGCTCTTGGCCTTCCTTGAGCAGGCGACGCACGGCCTCGCGCCCGCGCTCCGTGTAATCGAGCGTGAGTTCGTTGACCCACATCGCCACGAAACGATCCGCCAACTCCGGCTCCATATCGCGCGCGAATTGCATCGCGTAGGCCAACGCGTCCTCTCTATGCCCCAGCGAATATCGTATGCTCTCCTTCAAATAGCCTGAGACTTTCCGCATCATCTCCTGGCCCAGGTCACGACGGATGGCGTTGCCGCCCATAGGGAGCGGCAGGCCCGTGCGCTCGTGCCACCACTCGCCCAGGTCCAGAACCTTGCGCAGCCCCATCTTTTCATAAAAAAGCTGGCCCTCGTGAATCAAGAGGCCCGCGTCGCAACGGCCATCCAGCACGGCCTTGATAATCTCATCGAAGGGCACGACCTCATAGTCGAACTCTTGATTGAAGATACGCAGCGCGAGAAACGCGCTGGTCAGGGTTCCAGGCACGGCGACCTTGAGCCTGGACACATCCGTGGGCGCGGCTTGCTCGCGCGAGACGAGGATTGGCCCATAGTTGTCGCCGATGGACGCGCCGTGCGGCAAGAGCGCGTACTTGTCTGAAATGTAGGCGTAGGCGTGAAAGCTGATGGCCGTCACATCGTAAGTCCCGCGCATCGCCTCTTCATTTAATGTCTGAATGTCCTTGAGCACATGCGTGAATTGCAGTGCGCCCGTGTCCAGCTTATGCGTCGCCAGCCCGTAAAACATAAACGCATCGTCCGAATCCGGCGAATGCGCCACGGTGATAGTTCGTGTCTCGGTTGCAGTAGTCATAAATTTGTAAAAGCAGGGAGCCAGGAGTCAGGAGTAAGAGAAGAGCCTTGAGCATGAAGAGCATGCTATCGTTTTTCTTCTGACTCCTGTCTCCTGACTCCTGGCTCCCTGCTCTCCTTCATACCGTTGTCGTTTCTCGTTCGACTTTATTGTAGAGCGTATCGCGTTCGACTGGTTCCAGTCCGGCGTCTTCTATGAGGGCGACGATTTCCTGTTTGGACATCTTGACTTCGCCGCCCGCTTCGACCGAATAGCTTTCTGAGAGTTCGCCGCCCTCCGTAATCGTGCCGTCTAGGTCGTTCGCGCCGTAGTGCAGCGCGACCTGTGCCAGTCGCTTGCCGAGCATCACCCAGTAGGCTTTGATGTGCGCGAAGTTGTCCAGCATGAGTCGCGAGACGGCGATGGTCTTCAAGGAATCCACGCCGGACGGGCCGGGCAGATGAGCAAGTTGCGTCCCCGGCGGATAAAAGGCGAGCGGGATGAAACACTGGAAGCCGCCCGATTTGTCCTGTTGTTCACGGAGTCGCACCAGATGGTCAACGCGGTCTTCCATGGATTCGATGTGGCCGTAGAGCATGGTCGCGTTGGTCTTGAGGCCCGCCGCGTGGACTTTGCCGGAGAGCGAGAGCCAGCGTTCCGCATCGCACTTATGCGCGCAGAGCATAGAGCGCGTCGGCTCACGAAAAATCTCCGCGCCGCCGCCGGGGCATGAGTCCATCCCGGCCTCCTTCAACCCCTCTATGACATCCTCATCGGTCATCTTGTAGAAGCGCGCGAAATGGTCCAATTCGACCATCGTGAACGCCTTCAGATGAAGCTGCGGGTAAGCGTTTTTGAGAGCGCGCAGGAGGTCCGTGTAATACTTGAAGGGCAGCTTGGTATTGAGACCGCCGACGATGTGAAGCTCCGTCGCGCCCTCGCGCGCGGCCTCGCCCGCGATGCGCAACGAGTCATCTATGTTGTGCGTGTAGGCGTCCGGCTCCCTCGGCGTGCGAAAGAAGTTGCAGAACTTGCAATCCACATAGCAGACGTTGGTCGGATTGAAATGGCGATTGACGTTGAAGTAAGTCGTGCGCCCGTGCAAGCCTCGTCTCACGTTGTCCGCCAACTTCGCCAGTGCGGCCAGGTCGTTCGTCTCAAACAAAGCCACTCCGTCTTCAAAGCTGAGCCGCTCGCCCGCGTCAACCCTGCGAGCGATTTCATTAAGTTTCGTGTCGTGTGAAAAATTCATAAGTTTAAAGTTTAGAGTTTGGACATCATAATCGCGCCGCCGAAGGTCGCAAAGAGTATCAGGCTGACGAAAGCATTGGTCGTAAAAAACGCCGCGTTGAGTCGTCTGAGGTCATCCGCTCGCACGAGCGTGTGCTGGTAGACGAGCAGCGCGCCGGTGGCGATGACGCCTATGAGCGCGAGCGGTCCCAGGTGCGTCACAAAGTATAACGCAACGAGCGTCGAAAATGCTTCCGCGTGGAACAGTCGCGCTATCCACAGAGAGAGCGCGACGCCGAATTTTTCGGGAATCGAATGGAGGCCCGCACGCCTGTCAAACTCGTAATCCTGGCACGCGTAGAGGACATCGAATCCTGCGGTCCACAACAGCACGACGAGCGAGAGCAGCCACGGCACGGGGCTATCGAGCGACCCTCGCACGGCTATCCATGCGCCCGCCGGAGCGATGGACAGAGACCAGCCGAGGACCAGGTGCGAAAGCAGCGTCCAACGTTTCGTGTACGAGTAAAGCAGGATGCTGCCGAGCGCGACCGGAGAGAGGATGAGAGTCAGGCGATTGAGCATGGCGGCGGCGACGAAGAAAAGCACTGCCGACAGACCCGTGAACGCCCACGCAAAGCCGACCGAAAGCGCGCCCGCCGGAATCGCCCGCGTCTGCGTGCGCGGATTGCGCGCGTCAATCTCCCTGTCAGCGATGCGATTGAAGGCCATCGCGGTCGAACGCGCTCCGACCATCGCCAGCGTAATCCAGAAAATCTGCGACCAGCGAGGCAAGCCGCCCGCCGCCAGCACTGCTCCCAGAAACGCGAACGGCAGCGCGAAGAGCGTATGCTCGATCTTAATCATTTCGAGCGTCGTGCGAATATTTCGTAATGTGGCGGTCAACATCTCTTTCAAGTTCGTTCACCAGTCGCGCGACACTCAAGAGCCATCTGCGACTTCCCTCTGTGAACGCCTCCCGCCCTTCCGAAAAGCAAAGAACGGGCCACTCTCTTCCGTCTCAAATTCCCAATAAAAACGGCCCTTAAACGCTATTCCCTCACTCTCAAATCTTTGCAAACTGCCACTCAACATCAATGCCCGCTCGCACTCTGCGAATAAAACTGTCTTATTATCCCTTCCAGCTTGTGGCCTGCGAGTGGGGCACGGCGAATTGGTCCAGGATACGAAAGACGAGGTGGTCCACTAATGCTTCTATGGTCTGCGGGCGATGATAAAAGCCTGGGCTGGCGGGGAGGATGCGCGCGCCCGCGTGGGCCAATCGCAGCATGTTCTCCAGGTGAATCGCGCTGTAGGGAGACTCGCGCGGGACGATGACCAGTTTGCGTCCTTCCTTCAAGGTCACGTCCGCCGCGCGGTGAATGAGGTTCGTGCCCGCGCCGGAGGCTATCGCGCCGAGCGTGCCCATGGAACAAGGGACTATGACCATGCCCGCCTGCGGGTGCGAACCCGAAGCCGGAGGCGCGGCTAGATTGTCCAGGCGATGCAGGCGCACCGTCTTTGAATCTTGCGCCAGCCCAAGCCACTCGTTGATCTTCTGTCCGTCAGCATCGCCCAGGTTCGCGCCGAGTTCGACGCGCGCCACCGTCAACGCCGCCTCCGACATTATCAAGTTAATGCGCTCGACGACTCCGCTCGCCGCCAGATGGACCAGCGTGCGCTGCGCATAAATCGAGCCGGATGCGCCCGTGATGGCGACGGTCAATTCCATAAAAGCAGGAGCCAGGAGTCAGGAGCCAGGAGCCAGAAGGAAGAGGACAGCCTTCATCATGAAGAGCATGCTATCGTTTTTCTTCTGGCTCCTGAATTATCCCTTTTCGTTCCGCTCAAGCGCAAGGCGCGCGGGCGTTAGAGGGCGTCGGGGTTCGATGCTAGAATGTTTGGCAAAGAATCAAACGTAGTCAGTTAAAAGATTTGGGAGTGTGAGCATGGATTTGATGGAGATAGAGAGGCTGCTGCGCGCTTATAAGAGCGGCGAAGTTGAAGCGCAGGAGGCGGCGCGGCTGATTAAAAATCTTCATTACGAGGACATAGGCTATGCGCGTGTGGACCATTCGCGGGCCGCGCGGCAAGGTTTCCCGGAAGTCGTCTTCGGCGCGGGCAAGACGCGTGCGCAAGTTGTGGGGATAGTCGAGAGGCTCGCGGCTCGCGCGGCCAACGTGCTGGTGACGCGCACGGATGAGGGCACGTTCGGCGAAGTGCGCAACGTCGTCACAGACGCCGAGTGGCACGAGACGGCCCGGCTCATACGCATTCGCAGGGATAGGACGGAGTTGGGCGTCGGCGAAATCTCGGTCGTGACCGCCGGGACGAGCGATATTCCCGTCGCTGAAGAGGCCGCGTTGACCGCCGAAGCGATGGGCAATCGCGTCAACAGAATCTGGGATGCGGGCGTCTCCGGCATTCACAGAATTTTGGCTGAGAGAGAGTCTCTGCAAAGCGCGCGGGTCGTCATCGTGGCGGCGGGGATGGAAGGCGCGTTGCCTTCCGTCGTCGGCGGGCTGGTCGGCGTGCCGGTCTTGGCCGTCCCGACGAGCATCGGTTACGGCGCGTCATTCGGCGGCGTCGCGGCCCTGCTCGGCATGCTCAACTCTTGCGCCTCCAACGTCACGGTCGTCAATATAGACAACGGCTTCGGCGCGGGCTTCGTCGCCAGCCTCATTAATCGCAAGTGGGACGCGCCGCCGACTTAAAACTTTCATCCGCGAAGCAAACTTCGCCCCGTTCATTTCATCAACACAGACGCCCGTTCGTTGGTTGAAACAGGATAGCCTTCGTTTACGTACATCTCATCTTGCGTCTCAAATCACTCCCACATACGCCCCGCCGCCACGGCCCCGCCACGCGCGCGGGCCTTCTTCTACTCATCATAGTGTGCGTGCTCACGCCTCTGCTCAACGGCTGCATCGCGGCGCGGCGCACGCCCAATCTCGCGCGCATCTTCGCAGACGCGCGGCAACGCACTGGCAAGCGACCCATCATCATCATTCCGGGCATCCTCGGCTCCGAACTCGTCAACACGGAGACGGGAGAGGTCGCATGGCCTTCTCTGTTTCGTTCATCCGACGACGGGCTGGCATTGCCCGTCTCGCCGGACCTGGCGAGCAATCATGACAAGCTCGCACCTAGAAAGATTATTGACATCGCAAGGTTGAGCCAGGCGAGGCTTGGGCCGGAAATTTATATTTACAGAGACTTGCTTGAAGCCATCAGCAAGTATGGCGGCTACCGCGAGGGCGACTGGTCCAATCCTGGTCCAGACGGAGACCACGATACCTTTTATGTTTATCCATACGACTGGCGGCGCGATAACGTCGAGACCGCGCGTGATTTCGTCCGCCGCGTCCTTGAACTCAAGCGCAAACTGAATCGTCCTGACCTGCGCTTTAACATCGTCGCGCATTCGATGGGCGGACTCGTCGCGCGCTACGCCGCCAGGTACGGCGACGCGGATTTGCCGCCGGACGGCGCTCTCCCCGTGCCCAACTGGAACGGCGCGGCCCACATCAACAAGATCATCATGTTCGGGACTCCGAACGAGGGCTCCTTCGATGCCTTCGCCACCATCATCGAAGGCTACTCCGTGACGGAAGGCTTGCGCCGCCGCATCCCCCTGCTCAACAAGCTCTCGCGCGAAGATGTCTTCACCAGCCCCGCCATCTTTCAATTGCTGCCGCACGCGGGTGCCGCGCACTTTCTTGACGAGAATTTACAGCCGCTTAATCTGGACCTGTACGACCCCGCGACGTGGCAACGCTACGGTTGGTCTCCGGTCGCGGATGCTGACTATCGCCGCCGCTTTGTTAAAGGACAAACGCGCGGTGATGATGCGCCGTTTCGCGGCGGCTCGCTCGCTGACCTGGACGCTTACTTCGCCGCCGTGCTCCATCGCGCCAGGCGTTTCCAAGAGGCGCTCGACGCGCCTCTTCAAGGAGAAACGCCGGTCTCGCTCTTCGCCTTTGGCGGCGACTGTGAAGAGACGCTCGACGCCCCCGTACTTCTACACGATGAGAAGACCAATCGTTGGACCACTCTCACGAGGCCGCGCGAGTTTCGCACCTCGACGGGCCGCAAGGTCACGCGCGAGGAGGCCACGCGAGTGATGTACGCGCCCGGCGATGGCCGCGTCACGCGCCACTCGCTGATAGCCGAAACCTTCGCCGCAGGCCGTCGTAATAATTCGCTGTTCGATAGCTCGCTGCCCATCGTCTACGCGGTCTTCGGCTGCGACCTGCACGGCAATCTACAGAATAACAAGTTGCTGCTAGACAACGCCCTCACCTCTCTCGTCAGCGAAGCGATGAAGTGAGAGCTATCGAACCGTTGATATAGAAGGCGAAGGCGGCGAGGCCGCTTCGCTCTCTTCTTGATGTTCTCCGCTCTACAATGCTGTTTCATGCTTGCTTCCGCGCTTTTTACGGCGTAATCTTATGGTGTCAAGCATGTCTCTCTCCACTCTCCCATAAACTTTCGCTGACGTGCATCTCTATTGATAGTTCTGCATCTAAGGGTGTGACGCCGCGCGTGCGCCCGTCGTGGCGCGTCTCAGGAGCTAAAAGATGATAAGAAAATATCCCCGCATGTTGATGCTCCTCTCCCTGCTCTGCATCACCGTTTTGAACGCGCCCGCGCAGACGCGACCGCGCCGCGTAGGCCAGACCGCGAGCCAGCCATCAACGCCCGCGACATCATCAGTGCCCGCGCCTTCTACTACAACACAAGCCCGCCCGCCCGTGCTCGGCGGGGATAACAGGTCCAATAAACAGCCGCGCGCCACGCAGGCTCCCGTTGCCGCGCAGGATGATTCGGACGAAGTTGGCGACGGCGATGTCGTGCGCGTCAATACGACGCTGGTCACGATTCCCGTCAGCGTCATGGACCGCGACGGCAGGTACGTGCCCAACTTGCGCAAAGAGGACTTTCGCATCTACGAGGATGGAGCGGAACAACAGGTCGCCTATTTCGCGTCCGTGGAGAAGCCTTTCACGGTCGTGCTCATGATTGACACGAGCGGCTCCACTCGTTTCCAACTCGAAGAGATACAGGACGCGGCCATCGCCTTCGTCAACCAATTGCGCGCGGACGACCGCGTGATAGTCGTCTCCTTCGACGATCAGGTGAGAGTGCTGGCGGAGGCGACGAGCGACCGGTACACTTTGCGCAACGCGATTCGAGAGACGCGCACGGGCGACGGGACGCGCCTCTATGACGCGGTTGACATGGTCATCAACCAGCAGTTGAGCCGGGTGAGCGGGCGCAAGGCCATCGTCCTCTTCACAGACGGCGTGGACACCACGAGCAGGCACGCCACCTACGAGAGCAATGTGCGCGCGGCGGAAGAATTAGACGCGCTCGTTTATCCTGTCCAGTACGATACCTACGACGACCCGCAGGGCGGCTCCTCCTGGCCCAACTCTTCACCGATTCCATCCATCGGAAGATTCCCGCTTCCCGTTCGCATTCCTGGCATCGGCGGCGTCATCTTCGGCGGTGGCGGCAGGGGCGGCGGAAGAGGTGGTGGTAGAGGTGGCGGAAGAGGCGGAGGAGGCGGTGGCGGTGTTGGCGGCAGCCGCGAAGATTACATGCGCGCCAGCGCGTACCTGCGCGACATGTCAGAGAAGACGGGCGCGCGTCTCTACCGCGCTGATAGCGTGCAGAATTTGGAACAGTCTTTCGCGCTCGTCGCGGAAGAATTGAGACGACAGTATAGCCTGGGTTATTACCCGCACGCGGCGGCGCAGGCGGGCCAGCGCAAGCAGATTCGCGTGCGCGTCAATCGCCCGGAACTCGCCGTCAGGGCGCGCGACAGTTACATCGTCGGCTCTCAATCGAACGCCACCGCGCAGGACACAACGCAGCAAGCCCCCGTCCTTCGCAAGACCAAACTCGTCGGCGCGCACGAGAATTCGACATTCCCGCCCGGACGTTGAGCGACCCGCAGATAAGAACAGTCTGGAGTCTGGAGTCTAGAGTCAGCAGTCAAAAGCTTTCGTCTTCTGACTCTGGACTCCAGGCTCATGACTCCTGACTCCTGACTGTTTCTTCCATCTCGTTTTCGAGGGCGCGGAGGGTGCGTTGGAGCATTTGCCGATGGGCGGGGCGGGTGGCGCGTTCTAATTGGTCCAGCGTGCGTGCGCGCGAGAGTTTAAGCGATGCGAGTCGTTCCTGTTGGGCGCGTGCGGCGGGAGAGAGTTCCACTTGAGCGCGGCGTTCAATCTCTCTGGCGCGTTCCTCTGCGGCCTCCAACTGGTCCGCCACAGCCTTGCTTTCCCAACCTCTCGCCATCTCTTATTTCAACCCTTCTTGCTTACACCACCGTGCCATCTTTGACGACGGCATTTTTGGGAATGAGGATGATGCGGTCGCGTATGTAGTAGCTGCCGTCGGGTCCGTCCGCCGTCTCTATGCCCTGTTCGTTGACGAGCCGGACGCCCGCGCCGATGCGCGCGTTCTTGTCTATGATAGCGCGTTTGACGACCGTGCCCTCGCCGATGCCTATACGCGGGATGCCAGCCGTGTAATCTGCGCGCATGTCTTCGATGGACTGGTAATAATCCGCGCCCATCAAGTAAGAGGCTTCTATGTGGCAGTTGCGTTCGATGCGGCTGCGCAAGCCTATGAGCGAGCGTATGAGCCGCGATTCGTTGATGATGCAGCCGTCGCTGACAAGCGAATCGTTGACCTGGCAGTTGTGAATCTTGGAGGGCGGAAGATAGCGTGCGCGCGTGTAGATGGGAGCGTCCGCGTTGAAGAAATTGAACTGCGGGATGAGCGCGGTCAAATCCAGATTGGCTTGATAGAAAGCGGAGATAGTTCCGATGTCTTCCCAGTAACCATCGAACATGAACGCCTGCACGTTGCCGCCGCTCTCTATGCTCGCGGGGATAACCTCGCGCCCGAAGTCCATCCACTCCTTATTCTGGCCCAGCAAACTGACCAGCCTGTCATACTTGAAAACGTAGATGCCCATCGAAGCCAGAAAGGGACGCTCCTGCGCCTCCGCCGCGCTGAGGCCGAGCGCGCTCGTGTCCACCTTCATCGCTTCAAGGGCCGCGCCCTTCGGCTTCTCGCTAAACTCCACGATGCGCCCGTCGGCGTCCGTCTTGAGCAGCCCGAATTCAGAGGCCGCGTGCGGCGGAATCGGAATCACCGAGACCGTCACATCGGCGTTCGTCTCGTAGTGACGCTGCAAGAATTCCCTGTAGTCCATGCGATAGAGATGGTCGCCGGAGAGTATCAACAGCGTGTCTATTTCCAACTCCTTCATGTGCGGGAGCACTTGCCTGACGGCGTCCGCCGTGCCCTGAAACCATTCGGGGCTTTCGGCTGTCTGCTCGGCGGCGATGATTTCCACGAAGCCGTCGGAGAAGGCGGAGAAGCGATAGGTCCGCGCGATGTGGCGATTGAGCGAGGCCGACTGGTACTGCGTAAGGACGAAGATTTTAATCACGTCCGAGTTGATACAGTTCGAGATGGGCACATCAACCAGACGATACTTGCCGCCGAGGGGGACGGCTGGTTTCGAGCGTTGCTGCGTCAGCGGAAACAGTCGCGTGCCCGCGCCGCCTCCGAGAATGACCGCCAGCAGGTTGCGCCTTGCTACTGCCATAGGTTTCTTTCCCCGTCCACTTGAATTTTGCTTGCGTTGCCACCTACGAGCATAGTCGCAAAACGCCGCTCGTTACAAGCCACGCGAGGGCGAATTTAAATTGGTCCTGCCACGGTTTGACTTGGCGGGAGGCCAACCAAAACAAGTAGAATGTGTCTATGGAGTTGACCTGGAGCGAAGGGTGACTTGCCGTTGAGCCAGAGCGAAAGCGAATTAATCAGGCGTTCCCAAGCAGGCGACCAAGAGGCTTTTGGCGCTCTGGCGCGCGCCTTCGAGCGTCGCATCTACGTGCTCGCGTTGCATTACTGCCGCGACCCGCACGACGCCGAAGACCTCTCCCAAGAGGTCTGGCTCAAGGCTTACAAAGCCATCCACGGCTTCCGCGAGGAATCCAGTTTCTATACCTGGCTGCGACAGATAGTCATTAACTCTTTTCTCAATCACAAGCGGGGCGTCGCAGGGCATTGGAGCAGCCGGGCCGCCGTGGGCAAGATCGTCGAACTGGATGCCGTGGACTACAGCGACGACCTGCTCCCGTCGCGCCCTTCTGAGATGGAAGACGACATACACAAAAAAATCCTGGTCGAGAAGGTGATGCAGGCTCTCGATGAATTGACCGCGCAGCAGAGGTTGATCTTTCTTTTGAAACATCAGGAGGGGATGACTTACGAAGAGATTTCCAGGTCGCTCGCCATCTCCACGGGGACCGTCAAAAAGTCTCTCTTTCGCGCCGTCGTCAAACTGCGCCAGCATCTGGGCGTGGGCGTCGAACCGGCGGACTTCGTCGCCTGCGCGGCGGGCGAGAATTGTTAGACCGTATTCTTCATGTCGAGCGATAATAGTTTCGGATGGTTGATTTCTGGATTGACAGTTTTGGAGTGAGAGATGATGCATGATTGCCGCACCGCGCAGGAACGTTTGATTGACCTTGTCTTTAAGGAACTGGATGATGAGCAGTCATTGCGGCTGCTCAAAGAGGTGGAGGCTTGCCCTGAGTGCCAGGAGCAGCACAGGTCCATGTCGCTGACCCTCTTCGCCTTCGACCAGGCGACAAGCTCTATGCTGCCGCCTGAAAATTTCTGGTCCGATTATCATGAGAAGCTGGAAAGGCGTCTGGATACGGTCGTCGCCGCCAAGACAGGAACGCCGCAACCTTCTAATGCAGTGCCGCTCTGGAAGCGATTCATCAACACGTCCATTCGCGTGCCCG
>JAXDFO010000213.1:0-3952 GCA_034665545.1 Blastocatellia bacterium | reverse complement strand
CGTCCTGTCATTTCCTCGAAGTGTTCTCCCGTTTGCTCCAAATGACGGGACGTTTGCTCCATTTGTTCGGGCGTTTGCGGTATTTGTCCGGCCATCTGCTCCGTTCGTATGAGCCTTCGCACCGAAGGCCCGGCGCGACCTAGACCGAACCTGCGAGTTTATTCGATGGGCTGCTCGAAGCAGGGGCGGCCCAAGCGGCAGTTGTGCGGGTGCGCGTAGCCGTCGTCCGGGCCAGCCGTTTCCATCGTGCAGAGACACCAGTAGACGGCTGTGGTGGACGCGCCAGCCTGCCATGAATTCAACTTGCCCATCAGCGTGCCGAAGGAATTTTTGGTCCTTAATAGACGACAGACGACGGGCGTCGAAGTCTCTTCCGATTGTTCGCTCAAGAGTTGTTCACTCATCTACGGTTCTCCTCTCAAACAGGATAGGATGTCTCGCGCCGCTTAGCTCACAGCCGCGCCGAGAATCGCGCGCCGCACGAGCGTCTCGAAGATGGGCAGCTTGTAAGCGTTTTCGGAGAGCGGCGTCGCGTCATGAAGCGCGGCCTTCGCAGCAGCGCGCGCGGTCTCTTCGTTGATAACTTTGCCAGCGAGCGCGGCCTCCGCTTCGCGCGCGCAGGGGCACGGGCGCGGCTGCGCCGAGCACTATAGAAGCCTTCTGGCATTGCCCGCCCGCGCAAGTGAGCGCGACCGCGACATCCGCGATGGGCCAATCGAAAGATTCCTTCTCGCCCTGCTTGAGATAAACAGAGCGCGTGCCCGCCCCTCTCACGGGCACGCTCACCTCCGTTATCAATTCATCAACGCCGATGGAATTCTCGCGCGTGAGGTTCTGTTCCGGCGTCACGAAGAAATCTTCGAGCAGGACTTCGCGGTCTCCCTTTGGTCCGCTTAAGTGTAGACGCGCGCCGAGCGCGACGAGCGCGGTCGCTGTCGCCGACGGATGGACAATCGCGCAGAGCTTGTTATCGAAGATGGCGTGATACTGGTTCCGGCCCTCTATGGCGAAGCAACGCTCGCCGCCCTTCTTGCGACAGTGAAACTCTTCTTGGCGAAAATACCAGCAGCGCGGGCGTTGCAGTAGATTGCCGCCGAGCGTCGCCACGTTGCGAATCTGCGGCGTCGCGGCGTGCCCCGCAGCATCCGCCAGCGCGGTGTAGCGTTCGCGTATGATCTTGTTTGAAGCAAGCTCTGCGAGCGTCACCAGTGGGCCAAGATGCAGGCCCGCCTTCGCATCTTCGATGATGTTGGAGAGGCCCGGCAGATTGCGTATGTTGACGAGACGCGAAGGTGATGCGATGCCCTCTTTGAGCAGGTCCAGTAAATCAAGCCCGCCCGCCTTGACGACAGCAGAGCTATTAAGTTGCGAGACGGCCTCTTTGATTGTCCTGGCATTGGTCCACTCGAATCTGTTCATGACTTGATACCTTTCTGCCCGGCCCCTGCAAGCGCGGCGAGCACGCGCGCGGGAGTCATGGGCATCTCTCTGAGGCGCGCGCCCGTCGCGTTATAGACGGCGTTGGCGATGGCCGCGATTGTCGGAATCGTCGAAGGCTCGCCGATGCCGCCCGCGTCCGTCGAGTTCCGGCCCAGGTATTCTTCGATCAGGATGGCTTCAATCTCCGGCGTCTCGCGCGAGCCGAGTATCTTGTACTGCTCAAGATTCGGGTTGACCATCAAGCCCGTATTCTGGTCCATTAAACGATTCTCGTAGAGCGCGTAAGAGATGCCCTGAAGAATGCCGCCGTTAATCTGGCTTTCGAGGGCCAGAGGGTTGAGCGGGCGACCGCAATCATGCACGGCGACGACTCTCTCGACGCGAATGACGCCGGTCTCCGTGTCAACCGCAACCTCCGCGAACTGCACGCCGCCATACTGCCCTATGCCCATCCCGAAGTCCGCGCCGCCCTTGAAAGCGAACCCGCCGTAATCATCCGAGCGGCTCGCGCGTTCGGCTATCTGCTCCGTCTTGAGACGCGCCGCCGCCTGCCTGAAGGTCAAACGCTTGGCATGCGCGTTGGCTGCCACCGCGCCGTCGCGCGCGTACACGTGCCCGTCGCGCATCAAGAGCACTCCGGCTTCGACTCCGAAAAACGGCGCGAGTTGTTCGAGCATCTGCCGCTTCACTTTGTACGCGGCGTTGCGCGCCGCCGGAGTGATGGAACCCGTCGTCATGCTGCCGCCGGAAGCCGGTCCAACCGGGAACGAAGTGTCGCCGATACGCACTGTGATGTCTGCGGGCCGCAGGCCGAGTTCTTCCGCGACCGTTTGCGCGAGCGCGGTGCGAATGCCGCCGCCTATGTCCTGCACGCCTGAGAGCAGTTCGACGGAACCATCGCGCGTGACGCGAGCCTCGCATGATGAGTCAAGATTGACGAAGCGATACCAGACGGCCTGGGCCACGCCGAGGCCGCGTTTGACTGGTCCACTATCCGCGCCCGGCGCATGTTTGCTGGACCAATTAACGCGCGCCGCCCCGATGCGACGTTCCTCCCTGCGAGCATGGCTTTCATCAATCTTATCGCGCAGTGCGAGCGAGTCCATCCCCACACGCTCCGAGAGTTCGTCAATGAGTTGTTCGAGCGCGAAGCACCCTTGTGGGTGGCCGGGCGCGCGAAAGGCCGCCGCCGGACCCGCGTGCGTGAAGACATCCGATTCCTCCGTCAGCACGTTGGGACACTGGTACATGTTCTGCGCGGGACCGGCTGTGCCCGCGCCCGTCCCGGTCCCTGCGGTCCCATAACACTCCAGATGAATCGCGGTCAGTGTGCCGTCGCGCTTCGCGCCGATCTTCAATCTCTGAACAGAGTCGGGGCGATTGCCCGTCGAGAGGTGTTCCTCTTTACGGTCGAGCATGAGCCGGACGGGCGCGCCCGCTTTCTTGGAGAGATGAGCGGCGATGACGCCAGGATTGCCCGCGCCAAACTTCGCGCCGAAGCCGCCGCCCATGTAATCCGTGATGACGCGGACCTGGCTCTTCTTCAATTTGAAAATTTCAGCGAGTTCATCGCGCACGCTCGCGGTCCCTTGCGTCGAAGCGTAGACGGTCAGCATGTCCGGCTTCCAGTCCGCCACGACGCCATGCGTTTCAAGAGCGGAGTGCGTCTGGACCTGCGTGCGAAACTCTCCCTCGACTATCACCTCCGCCTCTTTGAATCCCTCTTGGATATTTCCCAGAGGGCGACCCTGAGGCCCGCCCTTTACTGGTCCACGAATGTTTCCGGTCTGCGCGACGCCCGCAGGTCCACCGCCGCCGCCAGCCGTCTCGGCCTGGTCCGCTGGTCCAGGAAAGACGAGCGGCTCGTCCGCTTCTCTGGCCCTGTCCGTCAAGACGACGAAGGGCAGCGGCTCGTATTCTATCTTGATGAGCTTGGCCGCTTCGTCGGCATCGGCCTGCGATGTGGCGGCGACCGCCGCGATGGGTTGGCCCGCGAAGCGCACGATGGGATAACGTGCGGGAAGCTCTTTCGACTTGTCGCGCAGTTCGGCGTTGCCGATGATGCGGTCAAGGACGTGAACGGCGCGCACGGATGGATGACGTTCCGCCGCGCTCGTGTCAATGGAGCGAATGCGCGCGTGCGGGTACGGCGAATTGACGATGCGCGCGAAGAGCATGCCGGGGAGACGCACGTCCGCCGTGTAAAGAGCCGCGCCCGTTACTTTGAGACGGCCATCAAGACGCGGCGTGCGCTTGCCTATGACTGACAACTCTGTATTGACGGCGAGCGGCGGCGGTTCATCCGCAGGAATACTGCGCTCGACATCCGAGAGTTGCGCGCCGACGATTCCGGCTGGCAAGCGGACAAGCTGTGCGGCCTTCTCAGGATTTTTGTTGGCGGCCTTTTTAGCCTGCTCGGCGGCGGCCTTCGGCACTGGCGCTTCGCCCGTCGGAGCGGAGGCGGGCGCTTTCTTCTGCGGCTCCTGTGTTTGTCTGGACACGGCCTTAGGCT
>JAXDFO010000212.1:0-3467 GCA_034665545.1 Blastocatellia bacterium | reverse complement strand
GAGCAATTGTTTTCGCTCTTTGTGTGAGCACAAGAATTTGCAGTAGCGAAACTGATAGCCGAAGATGCGGCGCAGTCCGAGTTCCTTCCAGACCGCGCGCGTCCCATAGCGACTGATGAGCAGGCGCGGATGGATGACCTCTCCATCCTCTGCGGCATAAAACTCTGATTTAATGAAGCCGCCGTAAAGCCAGCTTGCCGCCTGGTAGACGAAGCCGGGTTTTCCCCGCAAGCCGTCCGCCCAGGAGAAGAGCACTTTGACCTGCGGGAAGAGCTTGAGAATCTCCGACGCGCAGGCCGACAAAAACTGACTCTCGCTGTTGCGCGGCAACTCATCGAGGAGGCAGAGGCGGTTAAGCTCAAGATAGTTTTCGACGCCGAGTGAGGGGAACAATTTCTTGACCGTGTGCAGTGGCCGCACCCCATACCCCCACAGGCCAACGCCCACAAGTCGGTCGCCCTCAAGCCATCCGAGCGAGACCTTCACGGTCGAAGGCGTGGTGCGCGCATAGTGATTCTGTAAAATGAAGTCGCGGGCCCCGGCCCTGGAAATAATTTTTATTTGCGGCATTTTATCTACCCGACTCCGCCCACGCGGCCCGACGCAATTCTTCCGGGTCAATCGCCAGAAACGCCTCGACGACGCCAGCATCTAACTGGCGGCCGCGCTCCCTTTCAAGCACAAGGACTGCCGCCTGGTAGCTGCGACCCGCGCGGTAGCAGCGCGTGTGCGTGATGGCGTCGAACGTGTCCGCGACCGACACGATGCGCGCCAGAAGACTTATCTCCGTGTCCTTCAGGCCGAAGGGATAGCCACGCCCGTCCACGCGCTCGTGATGCTCCAAAACTGTCGCGATGATTTCGGAAGGAAACCCCAGAGAGGAAAGCGCATCCGCGCCCGCGCGAACGTGCCTACGCATGTGGAGGCATTCGGCGGACGTATGCGGACCCTCTTTTTTGAGGATGTGGTCGAAGATTGAGATTTTGCCGATGTCATGCAGAATCGCTCCATAATAGAGAGCGCTACGTTGCGCGGCGTCCAGGCGCATCCTCTGGCCCAACAGCGCGGAGACACGCGCGGCCCTTTCGGAGTGGTCGTGCGTGCCTTCATCCCGCATCTTGAGGGCGGCCATCAGACTGGCCGTTGCGATTTTTAGTTCAACGCCTGTCATGCGTGGTCAGCAGCTTGTAGATGTCATCAACGCGCCGCGTTGTATTGCCCTGTTCTGACTGGATGGAGGTCAATTTGTCCTCGCTGGCTTTCCAGTGCGCTTCATGCTCGGCGCGCGGAACTATCTCAGCCTTGAGTTCACTGAACTGCCGGTCCGTCTCTTTCTTCTGCTGATCAACGGTAGTCTCAACGCTCGACAGACGCAGGAGTGCGCTGGCCTGCGTCATGTAGACAGTCAGCGCGCCGAAGATGATTGCCAGCAAGATGGGCGTGAGCACGCTCACGACTAGCGGATGTGAAAACCAGGACGTGCCCGGCGCTTGGCCGTTGCCCGTCCTGGTAAGTGATTCAGTTGCTGACATCAGGAACTCCTGGATAACTGGCTTAACCTGCGAGGAGCGCCGCAATATCCGCAATGCGGAAACCCGTCTCTAAGTCTTTGCGTGCCTGTTCATTCTTGACGTGCAGGACGCCTTCCTGTTCGAGTCGTCTACCGCTCTCAATAATCTTCTGCGCCACCGCCGTGAGACGCTGCTGCTTCGAGAGCTTCTGTTCTTTCGTGACCGCGACTTCCTGCTCGATGGCATCGTATTCAACGCCGCCGGCGCGCACGTCAGAGATGCCTGACTTGATGTCGTGGGCCTCCTGCTCGCTGATGAGGCGCTGGTCCTGAAGCCGCTGCACGCTCGTCGTCAACTTATCTGACCAGGAGATGACGCGTTTGCCTTTCCCGGTACAGCCGATAGCGATAACAGCCGCGACCAGAATGAAGGCCACAAGTAAAATCTGTTTAATTTTCCGATTCATCGGCGGAGTTACCTTTCTTATTTTGAAGCTGGCGTGTGGCGAAGCCGACCATGCCCTGGCGTTGAGACGAGAGGCTGATGTATTGCAGCAGGTGCACGACGCAGTCGAAGCAGGTCCAGAATTTGGGACGCCACTCTCCCGGCCCTTCTCGTTTGTAAACGATGAGCAGAGCGCCTTCGAGCCAGTGCAGCGCGCCGAGCACGAGACTCGAAATAGCGACGCAGTACAGGCCCCAGGCCATCAGGCCGGACAGGTCCGGCAGCGCGGGCGGAGCGAAGACGACGAGAATCAGAATTAAAGGTAGAGTCGGCATAATTAACATCCAATAAGTCAAAGCGGACGCGCGGATTTAATCGCGCCTGCCTCTCAAGCTATGGATTCCCAAGCGGAGGACTCTTCGAGGCGCTGAAATTTTCGCGCGCCCGCTTCGAGCGTGAGACTAAATGAAATCAATGATTAAATTTATGGAGGGGTGGCTCCGCGCGCTTGATTCAGGCGACGAAGTCTTCAAAGGGATTGCCTGTGAGGTAAATGAGCATCTGCCGAGGTCCGCGACTTTCTCGCGGACGCTCTTCAGCGGCTCCGGCCTCTATCATCTGTGCGATGAGGTCTTCGACAACCTCTTGAGGGATGTCAGTTTCCTCGCAGATGTCATAAACGGAATTACACTGGCGATACTTGATGGCCTTCATAACTGCCACTACATCGGCATCATGTGAGCGACCGCCAAAGATGCGAATCTTATTGATGATCCGCCTGAGTTCCGGCGCGTAGAGGTGATTTACCGGGTCATCTGCCAGGAATTGAAGCTGCTGCGCCAAGTTGAGCGCGCGGCTTCTTTCCTCGCCTCTATCCAGTTGCTTTTGCGCCTGCCTGCGTGCTCTCCGCAATTCTGTTTTACGGCGCGTCCATTTAGACGGGCCGCTGCGCCATTTGTTGGGCGGCGTGGGAGAGGCCGGAGGTGTCTGGGGGGCGTCGGGCATAATAATTCTTAGACGACAATTAGACTTTAACAGTTGCGGTATTGAGGATGGCCTGGAAATCCAAGGCTACGCCTTGGATGAGGCTGGCGCGGTCCGTGCCGTTGATGATGCGTCTGGCGTTGAAGAAAACGGTGTGATTGAATTTCAAGCCTTTCGAGCCTCTCTTTCCTGTTTTAGTCTTTCGCGCTCGGATGCGCGCTGCGCTGCTTCCTGCCAGACTCGCCTCATTTTGAGGATGTGCGCTTCGTATGCGCCCCTGGGCAGCATGTCAATTTGACGCTTGAGTTCGCTGGATACGTCCAGCCAGTCGCGGGCGATGGTGATGAGTGCGCCGCTCGCTTCGAGTTCCGGAAGCCTGTCTTCCTGCTCCGGCCTGAGTTTTCCATTAATCGCTTTGCATTCGATGGCCCAGAGACGGCCAATGAAGGGGATGATTGCTGTGATGTCGGACCAGCCTGCCGGATAACATAGCTGGCGTTTGCCATGAACGGTCTGAACTGTTTTTGA
>JAXDFO010000211.1:0-26850 GCA_034665545.1 Blastocatellia bacterium | reverse complement strand
CGGCGCGGGGCTTCCCGAAGAGGGCCAGAAAAGTCTCCCTCTGGGCTTTGCGACCATCTCCATCATGTTCGATAGCACGGGGCGCAATCGCATCGAATGGATTCTGACGAGCGAAGGCACGTTCGAGGCTTGGTCCATCATTGACGGCAGGGGCGAGCGGCTCGATAACCGCAAGCTCGGAACCAAGACTGAGCATCCGGTGCTCGGCGTCGTCCGTCGCGGCGATGAATTCTTCTTCATGCTCAACGGCGAGCCGGGCCTGCAAAAGAGTATCAAGAACTTGCCGCGCTCTTTTCACGTCATGCTCTACGGCTTCGGCACTTCGGAAAACAACTGGGAATCCGTGCGCGTCGTGACGCCTAAATAGTCCTGACTGAAACGATGAAACGCTTGACAGATAGACGGCTAACAATTGGACCAACGCTTGCGCTGCTGCTCTGGCTGCTGCTCTCCTGCACGGCGACGGAGGCCAGCGCGCAGGCTATCAAGCTGGACCAGGAATGGCAGTTCTTCGCTGACCGCGCGGGCGCAACATCGAAGCCCGCATCGCTCCCCTCGGATAATTCGTCATGGCGCAAGGCGCGCGTTGGTCTCTCATGGAACGCGCAGTTCGCGGACCTGCGCGATTACATGGGCGTGGCCTGGTATCGCACGCGCTTCATCGCTCCGCAGTTGAAGGGGGATGCGCGCGTGCTCCTGCGCTTCGGCGCGGTTGATTACTACTGCGAGGTCTTCGTCAACGGCCAGCAAGTCGGCTCGCACGAGGGCGGCTATACTCCCTTCAACTTCGACATCGCGGGCGTCATCAAGCCCGGTGATAACGAACTGCTCGTGCGCGTCGTTGACCCGCCGATGGACGAAAAAGAGAATGCCTCTCGCTTCCCCGACATGCTCTATAAAGAGATACCTCACGGCAAGCAGAATTGGTACGTGCAGACGGGCGGCATCTGGCAAACCGTGACGCTCGAAATCAAACCGAAGCTCTACATAGAAGAGGTCCACGTCACGCCGCGCACGAGCGGCGAAGTCAACATAGAGGTGCTGCTATCAACGGGCAAGGGCTTTGCCGGAATATTCAATGAGGGCTTGCACGTCACGGTGCGGAATCCGGCAGGGGGCGTTGAATTCACAAAGACATTGCGCGCGCGCGAGGCCGGGCCTCAACCCTTCACAGGGCTGGTCCAGAAACCGAAGCTGTGGAGCCCGGATAGCCCCTCGCTCTACACGGTCGAAGTCAAGCTTGACGGAGATGTGCCCGATAGCTTTCAAGACCGTTTCGGCTTTCGCTCTTTTGAAGCGCGCGATAATAAGTTTTATCTCAACGGCGAACCCTTCTACATGATTGCCGCGCTGGACCAGGATTTTTATCCTGAGACCATCTACACGCCGCCCTCCGAAGAGTACGTCCGCGACATGATGCTCAAAGGCAAGCGGCTCGGCCTCAACCTGCTGCGCTGTCACATCAAAGTCCCGGACCCCGTTTATCTGAAGGTCGCGGACGAGGTCGGCATGCTCGTCTGGTACGAGATTCCATCATGGAACGACTTCAACCACTTCTCCGAAAAGGCCGCCGCGCGCGGCGAGAAGACTTTCGCCGAGCAGGTCCGTAGAGACTGGAATCATCCGTCCATCGTCATCCAGAGCATCATCAACGAATCGTGGGGCGCGGACCTTAAACAAGCTGACCAGCGCAAGTGGCTGCGCGCCGCCTTTGAACGCGCGAAGGAATTGACCGCGCCGCTCGGTCGCTTGATTGTTGACAACAGCGCGTGCTGCGACAATTTCCACGTCCGCACGGACATCGAAGATAATCATCGTTACAACTCTATCCCGGATGACCGCGCCGCCTTCGATGCCTGGGTCTCGGATTTTTCAACGCATCCGAAGTGGAACTTCAGCCCGCACGGAGATGCTGAACGAACCGGACGCGAGCCTCTCGTGCTCTCCGAGTTCGGCAACTGGGGATTGCCGAAGCTGCCGAAGGATTTGCCCTGGTGGTTCGAGCGCGATTTCGCCGGGCGCGCGGTGACGCGTCCCGCAGGTCTCTTCGACCGCTTCAAGGAGTTTCGATTCGGCGCACTCTTCAAGGACTACAACTCTCTGGCCGAAGAGACCCAGTGGCATCAATTCGTCTCGCTCAAACATGAGATTGAAGAGATACGTTCGCGCGGCCCGATTCAGGGCTATGTGATCACGGAGTTCACGGACATCAACTGGGAAGTGAACGGCCTCATGGACATGTGGCGCAACCCGAAAGTCTACGCCGCAGAGTTGGCCCACATCCAACAGCCCGACGTGATTCTCGCGCGCCCGCGCAAAGTCAACTACACGAGCGGCGAGCGCATAGAGATGCCCACCCTGCTCTCGCATTACAGCGCGAAGAATTTAAACGGCGCGCGCCTTCAGTGGTCCACTGACTCCGGAGCCAGCGATCATTTCATCATTAATGGACCAATCGCACGCGCCGGAGTCTCGCCGCTTCAATCCATAGCCTTCAACGCGCCGCAGGCGAGCGCGCCGCGCCGCACACGATTGCTCTTAAAGCTCAACGCGCGCGACGGCTCCCTTATCGCGGAAAACAGTTACGACTTTTTCATCTTCCCGAAATTCGCGCCGGAGATACACACCGCGCTCATGACTTACGCGCCGGACCAGGACCAATCCGAAACCGAGTTATCGAAGTCTCTGCGCGCCGCCGGTTACACCGTGCTCAAATTCGACCCGGCCAATAAATTCGGCCTGCTCATCACCACCGCGATTGACAGGAGCGTGCAGACGTACCTGCAAAACGGCGGGCTGACGATTCTCATCGCCGGAACGAAAGAGGCTCTACCCGCCGACTCAGATTTCAAAGTGACGCCGCGCTCAGGCTCGGACCTTGACGGCAACTGGGTGACGAATTTCAACTGGACCAGGACGGACGCGCCACCCTTCAAGAGCGTCGCCTTCAACAGAGTGCAGGGCTTTGAAGCGGAGGCCAGCATCCCTCGCTTCATCATTCAAGGCGTGCGCGGCGCGGAATATGATGATGTCGCGTCGGGCATCTTCTACGGATGGCTCAACAACAATGCCGCGCTGGCGATAGGGATGCGCGCGGGCGCGGGTAAAATCTTCGCCATCACCTATCGCTTCGACGCCTACGGGCGCGACCCGTACACGACGCACCTGCTCGACGCGATTATTCGTTATACGCGCGGGCCCAATTTCGCGCCGAAGACGAGTTTGATGAAAAGATAATGGTAGTAATTCTGTCTAATCTTGAATGTGTATGAAAGAGGCATTCACCACAGAGGCACAGAGCACATAGAGGACGCACAGAGAGTTAAGCATTCAACAACTCTGTGCCCACTCCGTGTCCTCTGTGTCTCAGTGGTGAATCACAATCTCCCATTCACTCAAGACCGGACTGGACCACCACTTGATAAGCGATGAGGTTGAGCGAGATGCAGCAAAGACGAATCACGCTTGAGGACGGGCGTTACTTAATCTTCTTCACTTTCGAGGACGAGGCCGCCCCGCGTGTGAAGGGCGGCGACATAGAGGGAGAGAGAGAGGCTGAGCCTGAAGCGAAACCGCAGGCGGAGGAGGAACGCAGTGTCTGAGCTTCGTTGGAATCCATTACTCGGCGAATGGGTGGCGACGGCGACGCACAGGCAGGACCGCACCTTCCTGCCGCCGAAGGACCACTGCCCACTGTGCCCGACCAAGCCCGGCGGCTTTCCCACGGAAGTGCCCGAAAGCTCTTACGATGTGGTCGTCTTCGAGAACCGTTTTCCGAGCCTCAAACCGGACCCGCCGCCACCCGCCATAGAAGGCACGGAACTCTATCCGGTGCGGCCAGGCCAGGGCGTCTGCGAAGTCGTGCTCTATTCGCCGAATCACAACTCGACGCTCGCGGGCGAACCCGTCGAACAGATAGACAAACTCGTGCGCGTCTGGACAGAGCGTTATCTGCAACTCGGCAAGCTGGACTACGTTGATTACGTCTTCGTCTTCGAGAATAAGGGCGAGGCCATCGGCGTCACGCTTCATCACCCGCACGGGCAGATTTACGCTTACCCGTTCGTCCCTCCGCGCGTCGCGCGCGAATTGGACCAGTCACGCGCTCATCATCAAAGCACGGGCCGCTGCCTGCTCTGCGATGTGATAGCCGAAGAGCGGCGCGACGGGCGTCGCATCGTCGCTGAGAATCGTTCCTTCATCGCCGTGATTCCCTTCTTCGCGCGCTGGCCCTACGAGACACACATCTACGCCTCGCGCCATCTTCAATCGCTCACGGATTTGAACCGCGATGAGCAGAAGGATTTGGCCGAGATTATCAAGATGGTCATCGTCGCCTTCGACCGTCTCTTCGACATCTCCTTTCCTTACATGATGGTCATGCACCAGCGACCCGTTGACGGCGGCGCATACGACGGCTCGCATGACGGCTCTTATCCTTACTACCATTTCCACATAGAATTTTATCCGCCGTTGAGGACCAAGACGAAGCTCAAGTACCTGGCGGGCAGCGAGACCGGCGCGGGCATGTTCATCAACGACACGCTCGCAGAAGAGAAGGCCGCAGAGCTTCGTTCGCATGTCACGCCCGTCGTCTGGTCCAATAATAATAACGGCGAGAAGGGCGAAGAGGGAGGCGCGACGAACCGTTGATTAATACAGAGAAGTTGCAAGAGGCTTTCCGAAATTTGTACGGCAGCGAGCCGAGGCTTTTCAGCGCGCCGGGCCGCGTCAATCTTATCGGAGAGCACACGGATTACAACGACGGCTTTGTGCTGCCGATGGCGCTTGAACGCGCGACGGTTGTCGCCGCCGCGCCGCGTAATGATAGGCGCGTGCGCGTTCGTTCGTTGAGCCTTCATGAGAGCGCGGAGTTTGATTTGGACCAGCCTGGGCCAACGCAGAGGGGCATCTGGCTGGATTACGTGGAGGGCGTCGCGCAATCTTTGTTGGAGCGCGGCGCGCGCCTTCGCGGCGCGGACCTCATGATTGATTCGGATGTGCCGGTGGGCGCGGGGCTTTCTTCCTCAGCCGCGCTGGAAGTCTCCGTCGGGCTGGCGTTGCTTTCAATCGCGGGCGAAGAGATGGACAGGGTCTCGCTCGCGCTCGCGGGGCAAAGGGCGGAGCACGTTTATGTCGGGACGATGTGCGGAATAATGGACCAATTCGTGGCCGCGCTCGGAGAGGAGGGGCACGCCCTCCTGATAGACTGCCGCGCGCTGACAGCCGTTCCGCTCCCGCTCGATACATCAAGCATGGTCGTCGCCATCTGCGATACGAACGTCAAGCACGCTCTGGCCTCTTCGGAGTACAACACGCGTCGCGCGGAATGCGAGCGCGGAGTTCAGATATTAAGCGAAGCGTTGCCCGGCATACGCGCGTTGAGGGATGTCAGCGTTGATGATTTTTTGAAGCATGAAGAGCGGCTGCCGGAACCCGTCAGGCGGCGTTGTCGTCATGTCGTGACGGAGGACGCGCGCACGCTCGCCGCCGCAGAAGCCTTGCGCGCTGGCGAGTTGGAAAAGATGGGCCAATTAATGGTCCTCTCTCATGCCAGCCTGCGCGACGATTACGAAGTCAGTTGTAGAGAGTTGGACATCATGGTGGAGATTGCGCTCAAGGTTGAAGGCGTCGCGGGCGCGCGCATGACGGGCGGCGGCTTCGGCGGCAGCACCGTCAACCTCGTGCGCCGCGACGCGCTCGAAGAGTTCCGCGAGGCCATCGAGAGAGAATATAATAAAGCGACCAACAAACACCCGACCATCTATATCTCAGAGCCGGGCGCGGGCGCGAAGGAGATTCAAAAGTCAGGAGTCTAGAGTCAGGAGTCGAGAGCAAGAGATTGTCTCTCGACTCCTGACTCTAGACTCCTGACTTGAGAGATGCGTATCAAAGACGTGGCGCGTGAGGCGGGAGTTTCGACGGCGACCGTCTCGCACGTCATCAATAATTCGAGGTTCGTGACGGAGGCGACGCGCGAGCGTGTCTTAAGCGCGATTGAGAAGTGCAACTATTATCCGAATGCACACGCGCGCAGCCTCGCCTCCGGGCGCAGCAATATGCTCGGCGTGCTGGTCTCCGACATCGCCAATCCGTTCTTCCCCGAACTGGTCAAGAGCATAGAGGCGGCGGCCTTCGAGCGCGGTTACGACCTGATTCTTTTGAACACGAATTATGATGCCGAACGCACTTCGGGTTATATCAAGCGGCTCATTCAGCGCAAGGTCGCGGGCGTCGCGCTGATGACTTCGGAGATGGACGCGGCGTTGATAGACGAACTGGCGCGCTGTCATGTCTCCGTCGTCTTTCTGGATTCCGGTTCCGTCGGCGAGTGTATGAGTAATCTTCTCGTCAATTATGAATCGGGGATTGATGAAGCCGTGGGCCATCTGGTCTCGTTGGGCCATCGCAGGATAGCTTACATCGGTGGGCCTGGCCGCCTGCGCTCGGCCATCAAGCGGCTCGAAGCGTTTCGGTGCAGCATCGCGCGCCATCTTCCGGAAGGCGCGACAGAGTCGCCGGTCTATGAGGGAGACTTTCGGCTCGAAGGCGGGAGACGCGCGGCGCGAGAGATGCTGGACGCTGGCGAGTTGCCGTCAGCCGTTATCGTCGCCAACGATATGATGGCTCTCGGAGTGATGCAGGAATGCCGCGCCAGGGGCTTGCGTATTCCGCTCGATTTGTCCGTCATAGGTTTTGACGATATAGCCTTCGCGGAGTTGACGGACCCGCCGCTCACGACCGTCTCGCTGTCGCGCACGGAGCTTGGGCAAAGGGCCGTCGAAGCCCTCATGACGACCATAGAGGGCACGAACCGTTGCGGCCTTGAGATGCACATCCAGACGCGCCTCGTGATACGCGGCTCAACGGCGAAGGCGCGACGGTGATGCATGAGAGGAATGCTATTTCTTTGTTCATTACTGGTCCAGTGTTGTAGGAACAGCTTGTAAATTATGAGAACACAAATCACGCGGTCATTATTGAAAGCGACGCTCGCGTTAGCTTTGCTCGCGTCCTGTCTCGCGGGCGCGACGGCGCAGAAGACGGGCGCGAGTTATCAGAACCCGGCCATCGCGGGAGATTACCCGGACCCTTCCATCATACGCGTTGGCGCGGATTATTGGGCCACCGCGACATCTTCGGACTGGGCCCCGGAGTTTCCTATCCTGCACTCGCGCGACCTCGTCAACTGGGAGATAGCGGGCGCGGTCTTTCAGAAACGGCCCGACTGGTCCAACGGCAATTACTGGGCCCCGGAAATCTCAGAGTATGGCGGGCGTTACTTCGTTTACTACGTGGGCCATAAGAAGCAGGACGGCCCGCTCTGCGTCGCGGTCGCAACCGCCAAGAAGCCCAACGGGCCATACTCGGATCATGGTCCAGTTATCTGCCAGGACGACGGCGCGATTGACCCTGTGGCGGTGACGGACGAGCGCGGCGAGCGTTACCTCGTCTGGAAGGAGGACGGCAACAGCCGCAACCAGCCGACGCCCATCTGGGCGCAGAAACTTTCGAGCGACGGGACGAAGCTCACGGGCGAGCGCAAAGAGTTGATTCGCAACGACGCGACTTGGGAAGCGCAACTGGTCGAAGGCCCATTCATCATGCGGCGCAACGGTTGGTTCTACATGTTCTATTCGGGGAACGCCTGCTGCGGGCGCGAGTGCAATTATGCGCTCGGCGTGGCGCGCTCGCGCAAGCTGCTCGGCCCCTGGGAGAAGAATCCGAAGAACCCTATCCTGCGCGGCAACGAGGCATGGAAATGTCCGGGTCACGGCAGCATCGTCTCGGACCAGAAGGGCAGAGACTTTCTTCTCTATCACGCTTATCACGCGAAGGATTTTGTGTACGTCGGGCGCGAGGCGTTGCTGGATGAAGTGAGTTGGCGGAAGGAGAGTTGGCCCAGCATCAACGCGGGCCGTGGGCCAACGGGGCGCGCGGCGTCGCCATCGGGCGCGCGCGAGCGCAACGCTGAGTATACGTTTGTTGACGAGTTTAATGGTCCAGGATTGAGGCCGGGCTGGCAGTGGCCGCAAAGCACGGAACCCGTCGCGCGGATTGATTCGTCCGGCGGCGGCTGGCTCCTGCTCTCGGCTAAAACAACGGCGCGGACGGGCGATATGCTGGCGGCTATCGTTGCACGCTCGACGACCGTCGGCAACTACGTGGCGACGACCGAGGTGAACACGAGCGGGATGAAGGAAGGCCAGTTCGCGGGCCTCAACGCTTTCGGTGATTTGGATAACGCTCTGGGCGTGGCGGTCGGGAGCGGCAAAGTCGTCTCCTTCAAAAGAGAGAAGAGCGTGGACACGATTACGGGCGATGTGGACTTGCCGAAATCAAGTAGCATCTGGCTGCGCCTGACGGCGATTGAAGGACATCGTTTTCGCTTTGCCATGAGCGCGAACGGGCGCGACTGGAAACAGATAGGCGAGGAGATGGACGGAAGCTACTTGCCGCCGTGGGACAGGGGCGTGCGCGTCGCGCTGACGAGCGGCGGCACACCAGGGACAGTCGCCAGGTTCGGCTCGTTGCGTATCACTCCGTCACGTTGAGAGAAAGGCGTTTAGACGATAGAGAATTTTTCTGGACCATTAAATCTACCGGAGAAGAGAGAGATCATGAAATCATCCATCAAGCATCGTAAACATATCGCGGTCGCGCTGATCGCGGTCATGGCTTTGTTCATTTTGTCTGCGGCCAGTTGCGCGAAGAAGAGCGCGAACGGCGGCGGCACGGGCGCGGGCGGCAAGATCGTCGTCGGCTTTTCGCAGATGGAGAACAACGGCCCCTGGCGCATCGCGGAGACCAACAGCATGAAGGAGGAGGCGAGGAAGCGCGGCGACAAGTTTGAGTTGGTCGTGACGGACGCGCAGGGACAGACCTCCAAGCAGGTCTCGGATGTCGAAGACCTCATCGCGCGCAGGGTCAAGGCCATCTTCCTCGCGCCGCGCGAATTCGAGGGACTCGCCCCGGCCATTCAGGCGGCGAAGCAGGCTGGCATTCCGATCTTCCTGATTGACCGCGAGGCTGCGGGCAAGGCTGGCGAAGATTATGTGACGTTTATCGGCTCGAACTTCGTGGAAGAGGGACAACGCGCGGGCGAGTGGCTGGCGAAGCAGACCAACGGCAAGGCTGGCATCGTGGAGTTGACTGGCACGGCAGGTTCATCCGTCGCCAACGACCGCTCGCAAGGCTTTAAGGATGCTATCAAGGACAAGCCGGAGATGAAGATTATCGCCTCGCAGACGGGAGACTTTACGCGCGCCACCGCGCAGAAGGTGATGGAGAATATCATCCAGTCGAAGGGCAAGGAGATAACGGTCGTCTACGCGCACAACGACGAGATGGCTCTCGGCGCGATTCAAGCTCTCAAGGACGCGAACATGAATCCGGGCAAGGATGTCATAGTCGTCTCTGTGGACGGCGAGAAGGCCGCGCTCCAGGCCATCGGCCAGGGCACGATGAACGTCAGCGTCGAATGCAACCCGCGCTTTGGGCCCATCGCCTTCGACACCCTCGAAAAATATCTCAACGGCGAAAAAGTTTCGACCAAGATTATCGTCCCCGACCGCTTCTTCGACCAGAGCAACGCTCAACAGTTCGTCAACGAAGCATACTGAAAGGAGAAGTCAGGAGTCAGGAGCCAGAAGTCAGAAGAAGAAAAGCAATAGCATGCTCTTCATTCTGGCTTCTGGCTCCTGGCTCCTGACTCCTGTTCTTATGAGCACAAGCGAACCGCTACTCCGCGTGGAGGGCATCAGGAAGAGTTTTTCCGGCGTACGCGCGCTCGACGGGGTGAACCTGACGCTCGAACGCGGAGAGGTCCACGCCCTTGTCGGTGAGAATGGGGCGGGCAAGTCCACGCTCATCAAAATCATGACGGGGGCGTATCAACGCGACGATGGTGCGATGTGGTTGGAGGGCCAGCCCGTGCAGTTTCGCTCGCCGGAGGAAGCCCAAGCGGCGGGCGTCGTCGCCGTCTACCAGGAAGTCAACCTGCTCGCGTTTCGCACCGTCGCGGAGAATATTTACCTGGGCCGCGAGCCGCGCCGTTTCGGCTTGATTGACTGGAAACTGATGAACCTCAAGGCGGGCGAAGTGCTCAAGAACCTGGGCCTCTCCATAGACCCGCGAGCGATTCTCGGAAGCCTCAACATCGCGCTGCGCCAGATGGTCGCCATCGCGCGCGGCGTTTCGTTCGGCGCGAAGGTCGTGGTGCTGGACGAGCCGACCAGTTCATTGACCGAGCGAGAGGTGCAGATTCTCTACGACGTGATTCGTCGTCTCAAAGAGCAGGGCACGGCGGTCGTTTATATCAGCCATCGCTTCGATGAGTTGTACACCATCTGTGACAGCGTGACCGTCTTGCGCGATGGCAAGTATGTCGCCACGCGCCCGCTCGCGGGTCTGGAAAAATTGGACCTGGTATGCCTCATGCTCGGCAAGCAGCGCGAAGAGTTGCGGCAGGGCACGACGCGCTTTGAACATCACCCGCCCAAAAGCGAAGAGACGCCGCTCCTGCGCGCCGAACATTTAAAGCGCGGTCGTAAATTGAACAACGTGACGCTAGACGCGGCGCGCGGCGAGATAGTCGGGATGGCGGGCCTCTTGGGTTCCGGCAGGACCGAAACGGCGCGGGCCATCTTCGGCGCGGACGCGGTCGAATCCGGCGCGGTCTACCTCGAAGGCAAGCGGCTCAAACTGCGCGCGCCCGGCGATGCGATTGACGCGGGGCTGGCCTTCCTCTCAGAAGACCGCAAGGCCGAAGGCATCATCCCGGAACTCTCCGTGCGCGAAAATCTGACGCTCGCCGCGCTGCCCGCGCTCACCAAATTCGGCATCGTCTCGCGCACAGCGCAGCAGGCGATAGTTGACCGTTTCATGAAGCGGCTCGGCATCAAGGCGTCCAGCGCGGAACAGAAGATACGCGAACTCTCAGGCGGCAACCAGCAGAAAGTCCTGCTCGCGCGCTGGCTCTGCAAGAACCCGAAGTTCCTTATCCTTGATGAGCCGACGCGCGGCATTGACATCGGCGCGAAGGGCGAGATTCAGGAACTGGTCAACGAACTGGCGAGCGAAGGCTTGGGCGTCTTGATGATTTCGTCCGAGTTGGAAGAACTGGTGGAGGGTAGCTCTCGCGTCATCGTCATGCGCGACGGGCAGCGCGCGGCGGAACTGCGCAGCCCCCATATTTCACAGGACGCCATCATCCACGCGATGGCCGAAGGCGCGACAGGCGAAGGCGAAGAAAGAAAAAGCGTTGAGCATGCGGAAGAGCATTCGTGAGATTGAATGATTGACCTGCTGAAAGAGACGAAGATAACGTCGGGGGTGCGTAGAGGCAGCCAGTGGTCCGTGCTGACGGGCTTGGCCGCGCTGGTCGCTATCGCCGGGTTGATTATGAGCGTTCAACTGCTCGTGCGTTATCTCTTCGGGGCAAGCTACCTGAGCCTCTATTTAAGGTACGGCTATTTCATCAGCCTCGCTTTCACCTTCGTCACGCTTATCCTGGACCTGGACCAGAATAGAGACCTTATCTCGACTCATCCGTTCCGCTACGCGATGGCCTGCCTGCATTTGATGAGAGGCCCGCTACAGGCCGTCGGTGCGGATTTCAAGCGGGACACCGCAGACCAGCATACCACTCATCAACACGAATTTGGACCAGTCGAACCGTCGCCCTGGGGCATGGTCCTGGGGTTGGCCCAATCGTTCATGCACGTCTTCGACCTCTTCCTGAGCGGCTTTTTCTCCATCGCTTTTATCATAGCGGTCGCGGCCTGGTTGTTGCTGGCGGCCCCCTTGCAGTATTTCATTTTTATAGTCTGCGGCGCGCCCGCCAGGGTCATCGAAAAGTCTATGAGGAAGGCGCACCACCTCGCGCTTCATCAAGCGGACGCGAACATCCTTGACGTGCCCGCCAGTGGCGAAGTCGCGCACGCGGCATCGTTGGCCCATGCGGGCGACGAGGGCGTCCCTGCTTCATGGAGGCCCGTGAGGATTAGTTCCGCGCTCGCATTACTGGTCCTGTGGACTCTGTCGAGAGTGCTCTATTGACGCACGTCGTTCGGATGAACAGAGGGAGAGGATGAATTTATGCAAGATGCCACTCAGGTAAATCGCCGGGTGAACGGTTCGGGCCCGTGGGGGCGACTGGTCCAGCTTGGCCCAACCTACGGCGCGCTCTTCGCGCTCGTCCTGCTGGTCCTGCTTAACATCATCTTCACGAGAAACTTCGCCTCCGCGAACAGCTTCTGGAACATCCTGCTACAGGTCTCGCCCACCGTGCTCGTGGCTACGGGGATGACGCTGGTCATCGCCACGCGCGGGATAGATTTATCCGTCGGCTCCGTGATGGCGATAGCATCGGCCTTAGCGGCGACCTCGCTCGACAGGGGCGTCGGGGTGGCGGTCCTGCTGGCGCTGGCGGTGTCGCTCGCGGTCGGCTCGATTAACGGCGCGCTCGTCTCAGGCTTTCGCATCCAGCCGATTATCGTCACGCTGGCCGTCCTCATCACGGGGCGCGGCGTGGCGCAGGTGATGAGCGAGGGCGGCCAACTGATTCCCTTCAGCAATCCGACGTTCGAGTATCTGGGCAAGGGTTATATTGGACCAGTGCCGGTGCAGGTCTTGATTATGCTGCTGGTCGTGGCCGCCGCGATTTTTATCATGCGCGCGACCGCATTCGGGCGTTACGTCGTCGCGGTCGGCGGCAACGAGGCGGCGTCGCGCCTCGCGGGCATCAAGGTCCACAGAACCAAAATAATGGTCTATGCCATCAGTGGCCTGTTGGCTGGCATCGCTGGATTGATTGAGACGGCGCGGCTCGGAGCATCGGACGCGGCGAAGGTCGGACTCAATATCGAACTTGATGCCATCGCGGCGGTCGTCGTCGGCGGCACGCCTTTGACGGGCGGGCGCGCGACCATCGTCGGCACGCTCATCGGCGCGCTCATCATGCAGGTCATCACGACGAGCTTTAACATGCTGCTCATCCCGTTCTCGTGGTCGCTGGTCCTGAAGGCGGCCATCATCCTGATTGCCGTTTACATTCAAAGGCCGAAAGTGGCTTGAAGACTTTCGTGCAGGGTTTAATAAAAGCTATGAGCCAGGCAAGCACGACCATTGACGAACTGGAATCAACGCGCGGGCGAGTGGCGCGAGCGCGTCTCGCATCCTTCATCCAAAGGCAGGGCGCGCTCATCGCGCTGGTTATCGTTTGCGTCTTCGCCTCCATGCGCTACGAGGCGTTTCTGACGCGCGAGAATCTG
Organism: Blastocatellia bacterium; assembly: GCA_034665545.1. GTDB lineage: Bacteria > Acidobacteriota > Blastocatellia > Pyrinomonadales > Pyrinomonadaceae > DASYML01. The sequence goes on along the minus strand of JAXDFO010000211.1, from coordinate 13,576 downwards.
GAAAACGTCCTGCGGCAGAACAGCATGATCGGCCTCGTCGCGCTCGGCATGACCTTCGTTATCCTGACGGGCGGGATAGATTTGTCCGTCGGCTCCCTGCTCGCGGTCGCGGGCGTGATAGCCGCGAACCTGGCCGGGCGCGGCACGCTCGTCGCGGTCCTCGCGGCCCTCGCCTTCACGTCGCTGCTCGGCCTCGTCAACGGCCTTGTCATCGCCAAGGCTCGCATCCAACCCTTCATCGTGACCTTAGCAATGATGATTGCGGCGCGCGGCCTCGCGCTCGTCTACACGGGCGAGCAGTCCGTTCGCATAGAGAAGATATCCGAAAGCTTCACCTGGCTCGGACGCGGGCAAGTCGGCACTATTCCCGTGCCCGTCATCGTGATGGTGTTGGCCTTCATCATCGGTTGGCTGGTCCTGAATTACACGCGGTTCGGTCGCCACGTCTATGCCATAGGCGATAACGAAGAGGCCGCGCGCCTCATGGGATTGAACGTCGGGCGCGTGACGCTCGGCGTCTACGCCTTGAGCGGTTTGCTGGCGGGACTGGCGGGTGTGATTCTCGCGTCGCGTCTGGGAGCGGGCCAGCCGGTCGCGGGCACTGGCTGGGAACTCGATGCCATCGCCTCAGTGGTGGTCGGCGGGACGCTGCTCACGGGCGGGCAGGGCGGCGTCGGCTCGTCGCTCGTCGGCGTCCTCCTGCTCGGCGTTATCTTCAACCTCTTCAACCTCGAAGGCTCTTTCAGTTCATGGTGGCAGCAGGTCTTGCGCGGCATCTTTCTGCTCGCCGTCGTCATCGTACAGAATCGCCTGAGCGCGAGAAAATAAGCGGAAGGAATCGAGCGAAGAAGGTCATGGCCCAGGGTCTTTACAACGAAGCGGAGAGAGAAGCTTACACTCAAGCCGTGTTGCGAGACGGCTTCTGTATCCTGCCGGAACATTTTTCGAGAGAGATATTAAAGACCTGGAGCGAGGCTTTCAAGCCCCTGCTCGAACGTCACATAGAGCGCGAAGGACACCTGCTCAATCGCGGCCCTTCGCGTTATTACGTGACGCTTCCCTTTCGCCAGCCCTTCGCCGATGCGAGCATCTATGAGGATGAAGACGTGCTCGCTATCGTCACTAAATTAGTGGGCCAGGATACGGTCCTCTGCCAGCTTGCGACGGACACGCCGCTCAGAGGTTCCGACTATCAGGAGATACACAGGGACGCGCCGCCGCTCTTCCCCGAATCGGACCAGGAATCGCCGCCATTTCAACTCGCCGTCAACTTCCCGCTCGTAGAGGTGACGCCTGAGAACGGCCCGTTCGAGGTCGCGCGCGGCACGCACATGATGTCAAAAGAGGAAGGCTTGCGTCGCATCGAATCGGGCGAGATAAAACTTGAGCCGCTCACGATGCGCCTCGGCGACGTGATGATACGCGACGTGCGCGGCCTCCATCGCGGGACTCCCAATAGCACCCTTGAGCCGCGCCCGATGGTCGTCCTCGGCTTCAGCCGTCGCTGGCTCTACAGGCCCGAAGTCAACATCCGCGTCCCACGCGCCGCCCTTGACACTCTCTCCGAACGCGCGCGCCAACTACTGCGCTTCAACCCTATCGTCGAATCGCCAGACGAAGGCTCCGAGACGGAAGTTTATCAATCGTTCGCTTATTAGAATTTCTCTTTAATCGCCACTCGTTTGCCCGACGAGCGGAAGGATGGCAGCATCGAGCGCGGCATCGTCCGTTTCTCCCGCTTCCACGTTTCCGAAGAGATACCATCGCTCCGTATGCTCTGCGGCCTCGCCGGGTTCCAGTCGTTGCAGTGGGGCGAGCGATTCTATCTCTATGAACGTGCCCGCCGTGTAGGTCTCGTTGTTGCTGCCGTAGTCAGGATAGCTCGCGCCATCCCTGTAATCGAAACGCTTGACGAAGAGCGTCCCGCGCCGCAGGTAAGCCGCCCAACCCTGCTTGTTGGTGATGCCAGCTTTCTGCGGCTGTGCCATACGCTCGTCAGTGCGCAGTCGTATGTACTTCCGGCTGATGGTCCAGCGCGGGTCGCTCAGGTCCGTGTAGTGCCAGAGGACGAGCGGGCGCGCGGGGAGCAGGTAGTCGTCCCATGAACGATAAGGCTCCTGCGGAAAGATGGCCTCGCCGCCGCCGTTCATGATGGTCAAGGCCCAGGGGGCCAGGTCAATCGCCCACTGGTTCCTGTTTGTGATGCGATGATTGACGGTCAGGCCAGTTCCCGTGTCCGAGAGGCTGACGCTCATCTCCTTCTGGATGCCGGTCAAGCTCTCCGTCGCGGGCATCAAGCGAATTTCGCGTTCGCCTTCGATTGAGAATTCGAGCGGGTTGTTATCCGGCGCGTAGCTGCGCGGGTTGGCCTCCGGCGCGGCCCAGAGGCGATGGCCGCCCCAGGGCTTGAATTCTCCGAAGGCTGTCTCGGTGGACAGTTCCGGGACTTCCGCGAGCAGGTTTTCCCGGTCCAGGAATCCGTAACGCAGGATGCGCGGGCCAATGTCCGTGGTGACGATGGCTTCGACGCTGCCGTTCGATAGGCTGTAGCAGTTGGGTTGATTAAGATAAGAAACCTTTTGCACTTTGACATCTCCTCTTGACGGATGGTAGCCTCGGCCAGTAGTGCAAGGGCGTTGGCCCTTTTCGCACTCTCTCTCGGAAAGCCCCATCCGAGTTGGGATTATAAAATCCCCGGCCTGACAAATAAATCTTGCAATTACTATCACTATATGGTAGCCAGTACCGGCATTTACCACAACTTGTGGGGGGCGTGAGCTTGCTCTCGCAGGCCAGTCAGAATAAATTCATGCTGCAATCCGAATACCACCAAACACCGTCCAGCGCATCTAAGAGACCGAGGAGAGCAGAGTGAGCCGCACACGAATAATTCTTGATGGCCTTTGGGATTTCTATACGGACCCGCAACAGCGTTTCTCGCCGGAGACGCTTGAGAGCGAAGGGGGCGAGCCTCGTCGTATTCAAGTGCCCGGCCCCTGGCAGGCGCAGTTTGAAGACCTGCGCAACTATAGCGGGGTCGCCTGGTATCGCCATACCTTTGAATTCCCGAAGGGGTTTTTCGAGCAGGCCGTCGTTGAGCCCACTTACATACTGCATTTCGGCGCGGTTGATTATTACACGACCGTCTGGCTCAACGGGCAGCAGGTTGGAGAACACGAGGGCGGCTATCTGCCTTTCGATTTGAAGTTGGACGACGCGCTCCGCCCGGATGGACTCAACGAGTTGATCGTGCGCGTGGTTGACCCCGGCAACGATGAGCATATCGGAGAGAAGTTTAATTTCGCTTTCACGGAAATCCCGCACGGCAAGCAGAGTTGGTACGGCCCCATCGGCGGCATCTGGCAGAGCGTCTACATGGAGGCGCGCCACGCGACGCACATCACGAGCCTGCACATCACGCCGGATATAGTGGGCCAACAGGCGCAGGTCTTGATACGCCTGAACCGTCCGGCGCAACGCGCGATGGAAGTCATGCTGACTCTGACGGACCCGCAAGGAGCGTTGAGCCTGCACCGCTTCTCCATCAATGAGGGCGTGCAGGAGTTTAAGGCATCGCTCTCCATTAAAGACCCTCTGCTCTGGGATACGGTACATCCGAACCTCTATTACCTGGAAGCCGCGCTGGGCCATGATGAGGACTTGCGGCTGGATTCGGTCTCGTCGAATTTCGGGATGCGTAGTATCGCGGCCTCGCCGGAAGGCCACCTGATGCTCAACGGGCGGGTTCTCTACCTGCGCGGAGCATTGGACCAGGATTACTACCCCGCGTCCATCTACACGCCTTTCAGCGACATCGAATTAGAGGACCAATTCGCCAAAGCGAAGCACATGGGCCTCAACTGCCTGCGCACGCACATCAAGATTACGGACCCGCGTTATTACGACGCGGCGGATCGCGCGGGCCTGCTCATCTGGACCGAATTGCCCAACTGGGAGAACCTCACCACCGTGGTCAAGAAGCGCGCCAGAGAGACTCTGGACGGCATGATCGAGCGCGATTGGAACCACCCTTCCATCGTTATCTGGACCATCGTCAACGAAGGCTGGGGCGTGGACCTCGCGGCCAACCCTGAGCATCGCGCCTGGCTCGCAGAGACCTACGATTATCTCAAACAGTTAGACCCGCATCGCCTTGTCGTGGGAAACTCTGCCTGCTTCACAAACTTTCACGTCGTCACGGACATAGAGGATTTTCATAACTACTATTCTATCCCGGACCACTATCGCCAGTGGCGCTCCTGGGTCGAGACCTTCGCGGGCCGCGCGCCCTGGAGCTTCGCGCACGCTTACGAAAATATAGACGAGTGGCGCGAGTTTCTGCGCGACCCCTGGAACAAACAGGCGCGCTCGCTCGCGCCCGAAGTGCGTCGGCGGGGCAACGAGCCGATGGTCGTTTCAGAGTTCGGCAACTGGGGCTTGCCCGATGTTTCAAAACTGAGGCTGTGTTACGGAGGGCATGACCCGTGGTGGTTCGAGACGGGCATAGAGTGGGGCGAGGGCGCTGTCTACCCGCACGGCGTCGAGGACCGTTACAAGACCTGGCATCTGGACAAAGTCTTCCCGACCTTCTCAGACCTCGCGGCGGGCAGCCAGCGCATGCAGTTCTGCGCGCTCAAGTATCAGATTGAGCAGATGCGCCGTCATCCTTCAATCGTCGGTTACATCATCACAGAGTTCACGGACGTGCATTGGGAGTGCAACGGCCTCCTTGACATGTGCCGCAATCCGAAGACCTTTTACGAAGCGCTCGCTAACGTCAACAGCGCGGATGCCATCGTTCCAGATTGGGAGCGGCTTAGTTACTGGGAAGGCGAGCGTTGCCAGGTGCGACTCGCCCTCTCACACTTTTCGAGCGCGGACCTGGACGGTTGCAAACTCGAATGGTCGCTGGACCAGTGGCCGCACATCGGCGGCGTCTTCGAGAAATTGACGCCGCGCTCCGCGCAAATCATAGAGGTCGGCACGGTGGATTTTGAAGTGCCCGCGCAGGAGAAGGGCCAGCGCGCGCGGCTTGAGATGCGTCTCATCAGTGCGGCGGGCGAACTCGTGACGAGCAATCATCTGGAGATATATTTCTTTCCGCGCGCCGTGGGCACGGCGACCAATGCCACGCTCTGCGCTCCGCCGGAACTGGCCGAGACTTTGCGCGCGCTCGGCTATAAGTTGACGGACAATCTGGCCGAGGCGGACCTCGCCGTGGTGGACAAGATGACGGACGACCTGCGCCGCTACGTGCAGGGCGGCGGGCGCGTGCTGTGGCTGGCCGAGTCCGCCGACTCGCAGCAGACCTACCTGGGCAATCTCACTATCTCTGAACGACAGGGGCGCAGGTGGCAGGGAGACTGGGCCAATAATATGAACTGGATACGGCAGGACCAGATGTTCGGACAACTGCCGACGGGCGGACTGGTTGATTTCGCCTTCGCGGACCTCACGCCGGACCACGTTATCGTGGGCCTCAACCCGCGCGAGTTCGCCTCAGATGTTCACGCCGGACTCTTCGTCGGTTGGATACATCACACCGTCGCCCTCGTCGCCGAAAGACGCTTCGGCAACGGGCGTCTGCTAATCTCAACTTTCCAACTGCGCCAGCATCTTCTGACGCAGCCCGTCGCCGCCATCATGCTCCACGACATGGTCCTTCACCTGATGCACGCCAACGGCGAAAAGCCTTTGGAACCCGAATCGAAACAGGACCAAACCCCCACCGACGTGCTCCAACCCGCTCACTAAAAAACATACGACGCGAGTTCGACCGTCAGGTATCATGATGATGGTCGAACTCAAGCCTCCGAGTGAAGACCTTTCAAAAAAGTTTTTGAAGCGATGTATTTCTCCGCCCCGCGTTCACACTGTTAGCACATACAAGATGAAACGATATTGTTTCACTTAATTTTTAGACACGGGGAGAAATTCGCATGTTTTCACTTTTACCTTTCGTACTCGCGCTGGTCTTCGCCGGAAGCGGCGGCCCTGCTACTACTTCCGACTTGGGTTTTGACACTCAAAGGTTGGACACCTCAAACATCTCAAGACAAACGGATGAAAAGGTTGAGACGCCGACGCCGTCGCCATGTACGACCCTGTGCCAGGGCACTGCCGACTGAAGTTAATCTTCCGTCAGTCTCATCAAAAAATCACTCGGCATAGAGAGCGGCGTGAAGCGACAGGCACGCCGCTCTTGCTTTTCCCGCGCATCTTCAATCTTGACATTTGACGGGCCTGTACTACATTGATTCCTCAAACAAGACCGCGAACGGTTTGACCAGAGGAGGAACATGAAGACATCCCTTTCAGATGATTCGATGCGCGAGGTCGCGTCAAGTTTACGGGAAGCCAACAACGCATTCGCGCGCAAGTTTCCGGGCGAGAACGGACGCCGCCAACCCGTCCATACGGTCTACGGCGGCGCGCATCTGTTCAAGTCCGATTCGGCGCGCAGGCTCGGCGCGTTGGCCCGCCGCTCGCTCGAACAGTACGCGCCCGATTCAAGCTCATTCGCCCGCGCCATCGGACTGCCCGTTGGAACGCTGGACCAGACAATCTATACGCGCGTGTTGGAGAAGTTGGAGCGTGAGCCTGTCGAAGATTTTCGCATAGATTTTGAGGACGGCTACGGCAATCGCCCGGATGAAGAGGAGGACGGGCACGCGGCGGCGGCTGCCGTTGAAGTCGCGGCGGGCCTGAACGCGGGCACGCTCTCGCCCTTCATAGGCATTCGCATCAAGCCTCTGACGGAAGAGTTGCGCGCGCGCAGTTTGCGCACGCTGGATATTTTCGTCTCGACCTTAACGGAAAAGAGCGGCGCGCGGCTGCCGGAAAATTTCGTCGTCACGCTGCCCAAGATTACAGTGCCCGAACAGGTCTCCGCGCTCGCAAAAATCTTCGACCAACTCGAATCCGCCAACGGCCTCGATAGCAATTCTCTCAAGATGGAGATGATGATAGAGACGACGCAATCCATCATCACACATCGCGGCGAGATAAATCTTCCTCTTCTGCTTGAGGCGGCTGAAGGGCGTTGCCTCGCCGCTCATTTCGGGACTTACGATTACACGGCCAGTTGCAGTATTACCGCCGCGCATCAGCACATGCTGCATCCGGCCTGCGACTTTGCGCGGCACATGATGCAGGTCGCCTTCGCCGGAACCGGCATCTGGCTCTCGGACGGCGCAACTAACATCATGCCGGTCGCTCCTCATCGCGCGAGCGAGGCTGGACCAGAATTGACCTCGCAGCAGATTGAAGAGAATCGCACGGTCGTGTGGCGCGCGTGGCGGCTTCATTACGAACACATCCGGCACTCTCTGACGAACGCCTTTTACCAGGGCTGGGACTTGCACCCGGCACAACTGCCGACGCGCTACGCCGCCGTCTACGCCTTCTTTCTGGAAAGCCTCGACGCGGCCTCCGAACGTCTCAGCAACTTCGTGGAGAAGGCGGCCAAAGCCACGCTCGTCGGTGATGTCTTCGACGATGCGGCGACGGGCCAGGGCTTGCTCAACTATTTCCTGCGCGCCATCAACTGCGGGGCCATCACGGAAGAAGAGGCGCTCCGCCTGTCCAGCCTGACTCTCACAGAATTACGCTCCGGCTCCTTCGTCAAGATTCTCAAGAGCCGCCAGGGCCAGTTATAAAAAATCAGCCAGAGAGGCACAGAGGAAAGAAAAGGGTAGTTTCGGATAGCTTTGCTTTCATCATCGTCTCTGTGCCTCTCTGGCTGATTTTTATGATACTATGAGCCTTCAAACAATCATCTCCTTACGGCAACTCATTCCGTTGAATCTCTTATGAAAAAGGAAAATTTCATCTTGCAGACCAGGCATCTCCTGACATTGCTTCTGATATTGTGCTGCTCATCTTTCGTCCCGGGCCAATCCAAATCGAAACCGAGCGATAAGTTTCGCCAGCTTGAGGAAATACTTCCGACGGCGAACGAGTACCGCACGGCTTCGGGCGCGCCCGGCAATAGATACTGGCAGCAGCGCGCGGACTATCGCATTGATGTCGAGCTTGATGATGAGAAGCATCGCATCGTTGGCACGGAGACCATCAACTATCACAACTTCTCGCCGGACACGCTGGGTTATCTCTGGCTCCAACTGGACCAGAATATCTTTGCGAAAGATTCTGCGGCCATCAGGACGCAGACCGCGCCGGGCTTTGAGCGGCTGCCCTTAGCGGCCATCGAGAATCTGGTCAAACGCGATTTCGATGGCGGCGATAAGATTACGGCGGTGCGTGATGCGAAGGGCGCATCCCTGCCCTACGTGGTGGTCGGGACGATGATGAGAGTGGACCTGCCTCAGCCTCTGGCGAGCGGCCAGTCCGTAGTCTTCAATGTTGATTGGAACTACAACATCACGGACCAGCGTAAGCTTGGCGGTCGTTCCGGCTACGAATATTTTCCGCAGGACGGCAATTACCTGTACGAGATAGCGCAGTGGTTTCCGCGCATGTGCGCCTACAACGACGTGAGCGGCTGGCAGCATAAACAGTTTCTAGGCTCCGGCGAATTCACGCTTGAGTTTGGGGATTACAACGTCCGCATCACCGCGCCGGATGATCACATCGTCGCCGCGACGGGCGTGCTACAGAATCCGCTTGAGGTCTTGACGAAGGCGCAGCGCGAGAGGTTTGAACAGGCCAAGACGGCCAGGCAACCCGTCCTCATCGTGACGCCCGAAGAGGCGAAGGCCAACGAATCCCACAAGCCGACGGGCAAAAAAACCTGGTCCTTCGCCGCAAAGGACGTGCGCGACTTTGCCTTTGCGTCGTCCAGAAAATTTATCTGGGATGCGCAACTGCACAACGTCGGCGGCAATCGCGTGATGGCGATGTCCTTCTATCCGAAGGAGGGCAACCCGCTCTGGGGCCAGTACTCGACGCACGCCATCATGCACACCCTGAACGTCTATTCGCGTTACACCTTCACGTTTCCATACCCGACGGCCATCTCGGTTAATGGACCAGTCGGCGGCATGGAATATCCCATGATCTGTTTTAATGGTCCAAGACCCGAACCGGATGGCACATATCCGGCGAGCACGAAGTACGGCCTTATCTCCGTCATCATTCACGAGGTCGGGCACAACTTCTTCCCGATGGTCGTCAACTCTGACGAGCGACAGTGGACCTGGATGGACGAGGGGCTGAACACCTTCCTACAATATCTTGCGGAGCAGGAATGGGAGACCAACTATCCCTCGCGTCGCGGCGAGCCGAAGAACATCACGGAGTACATGGCATCGGAAGCGCAAGTGCCCATCATGACCAATTCCGAGTCCGTCCTTCAGTTCGGCAATAACGCGTACGGCAAGCCCGCGACCGCTCTCAACATTCTGCGCGAGACCGTGTTGGGCCGTGAGCTTTTCGATTATTCGTTCAAAGAGTACGCGCGGCGATGGAAGTTCAAGCGACCGATGCCAGCCGATTTCTTCCGCACGATGGAGGACGCCTCCGGCACTGACCTGGACTGGTTCTGGCGCGGCTGGTTCTACTCCACAGACAACACCGACATCTCCATCGAGAACATACGCCTCTACACGCTCGACACTCACAACCCTGAGACCGAGAAAGAGCGTGCGCGCAGCGACGCCGCCGCGCAACCCGAAACCCTCTCGCAACAGCGCAACAAGAGCATCACGAAACGCGTCGAACAGTTTCCCTCGCTCAATGATTTCTACAACACCTATGACCAGTACAAGGTGACGGACCGCGAGCGCAAAGAGTTTCAGGATTACGTCGCCACGCTGACGAACCGCGAACGCGAACTGCTCAACTCAGGCATGAACTTCTACGTCATTGATTTGAAGAACATCGGCGGCCTCGTCATGCCCGTCATACTCGGAGTTGAATACGCCGACGGCACGACGGAAGAGCTACGCATCCCCGCCGAGATTTGGCGTTATAACAACTCGGAAGTCTCCAAGCTCATCGTCACCCAGAAGGAGATAAAATCAATCGCCCTGGACCCGCATCTGGAAACTGCGGACACGGACATGGCTAACAACTTCTTCCCGCGCCGCCCGATCAAGTCAAGATTCCAGGTCTTCAGAGACCAGCAGCGCGCGCGCAATCCCATGCAGGAACTTGAACGCAAACCGCAACCGGAGCCACAGAAGCAGCCATGAGTCGAACGTCTTATCACATGACCATCAGCTTGTCTTTCATCATGCTCCTGCTCTTATGCGCGGGCGATTACTGGACCACGAAGGCGCACACCTTCCATACCAGCCTCGCGCAGATGGAATACAACGCGCAGGAAAAGTCCGTGGAGATTTCGCTCGAAGTCTTCACGAACGATTTGGAAGCGGCCCTCAGCAGGCGCAACGGCAAAAAGGTGCGGCTCGATAAAACGGAAGGCGCGGAAGGGGTCGTCCTCGCATATCTACAGGACACGCTCAACCTGAAGAACAGCCACGGCGAGATTAAGAAACTCTCATGGGTCGGCATGGAGTCGAAGGCCGATGCGATGTGGCTCTACGTCGAAGCCCCCATGCCGGAAGGTCTGGAAGGAGCATCCTTGCGCGACCGTCTCTTCTTTGAATCGCTGGAGGACCAGGTCAACCTCGTTCATCTTAAGTATGAAGATAAGAAGGCGGACCTCGTCTTCAAACCCGGCGACGAGTTCAAGGCGATTAGCTCGACGCGACTTGAACCATAGAGCGCGGGTGAAAACGCCGTCTGTACTCTCTATGCGCGGCGACCTCACGCGCGGCGCGATTACTGGACCAGCCGAGATATTTCTGTGCGATGATAGCGGCCCTCTCATCATCATCTGCTCCGACGTTTGGACCCAGGCCAACCATCGTGCGCCGCATCAAACAATCTGAAAGCGTGCGCGCCATCTCTTGCCGAAAGGCGAACAGGATTTCCGCGCCGATGGCTCCCGTCGAAGGGCTGAAGGATTCTCTCAAGACGTGGTCGTCTCTCTCCATCGCCGATTCCAGGACCAACGCGGCGCGCGTTCCATAGACGCGCAGCAATCTTTCGTTGACACTCTCTGAAAGCGGACTCATCTTTTTAAACTCATCGCGGAAGGCCGCGAAGTCGTCCTCTCCCGCGCCCGGAAGCGGCTGACTGACGGTGAGGCAGGCGGGGGATTTCCGGTCCAATTTTTTGAAGATTAAATTTACCGCCTGCTCCGAGAGATGACGATAAGTAGTCAGCTTTCCACCGACGATTGAGAGCAGGCCGCCCATGTCCGGCGCATGATCGTGTATGAAGTGGCGGCGGGTAATGCCCTTCTCTTCAGCCCTCGCGGCGTAAGCGAGAGGGCGCACGCCTGAGTAAGTGTAGAGGATGTTGGCGCGCGTGAGGTGGGCTTGTGGGATAACCAGGTTCGTCTCGCGCAGCAGGTAATCAATCTCCGCGTCGCTCGCTTCGACATGATCCAGGTCGCCGTCGTAGCGCAGGTCCGTCGTCCCTATCAGATACTGGCCGTTCCAGGGGATGATGAAGAACGGCCTGCCGTCCTCCGAGGCTTCGACGTAGAGCGCATCCGTGGGCGCGCCCGTAAACTCTGAGGCGACTAAATGGCTGCCCTTCGTGCCACCGATTAAGCGAGCGGCGGGACTCTCAAGCGCGGCTTCGATTAATTGGTCCACCCACGGGCCAGCGACGTTGACCGTCAAGGGCGCGCGCGCGATGTGGCCGCCGCTTCCTTCCAGTTGGTCCGTGAATTCGACGCCGAGCACCCGTCCCTGCTCAACTAGAAAGCGGTCCACGCGCGCATAAGTGCGGACCATCGCGCCGTTGTCTCGCGCGTCGAGCGCGTTCTCAAGGACGAGCCGTTCCGCATACTCGACCTGTGTATCATAATAGAGGGCCGCGCCGCGCAAGCCTTTTGAAGAGAGGCCCGGCGCGCGTCTGAGCGTCTCATCCTTTGAGAGCATGCGGTGGTGATCCAGAGATTTATCGAACGAGAGAAGGTCGTAAGCGAGCATCGCTGCGCGAATGGCGAGGGGGCCGCGCGAGGCTTGCGCGTAGAGCGGAATCAACATCGGCAACGGCCTGACCAGATGCGGCGCATGACGCAAGAGCAACTCGCGCTCGCGCAGGGATTCCCGGACCAGTCCCAACTCGCCGTATTCCAGATAGCGCAAGCCCCCGTGAATCAAACGCGTGGACCAACCCGATGTGCCGCACGCAATATCTCCCTTGTCAATCAAGAGCACCTTCAGGCCGCGCAATGCAGCATCACGCGCGATGCCCGCGCCGTTGATGCCCGCCCCGATAATGATGGCGTCAAACTCTCCTGCGTCCTCGCTCAACACACTCTCTCTTGTCAACTTCACTCTTCCCAACTCTTCGCGCGCTCCACGGCCTTGAGCCAGCGCGCGTGCAGCCGCTCTCGCTCTTCATCGTTTATCTGCGGTTCATAACGTTGGCCCAACTTCCATTTGTCTCTAAGTTCATCGCGGCTCTCCCAGAAGCCTACGGCGAGGCCCGCGAGATAAGCTGCTCCGAGCGAAGTCGTCTCCGTGATGAGCGGAACTTCGACGGGCACTCCGAGGATGTCAGACTGAAACTGCATCAGAAATTTGTTGACGACCGCGCCGCCGTCCGCGCGAATCTCTTGCAAGCGGATGCCGGAATCGCGCGCCATCGCATCCACGACATCGCGTGTCTGGTAACACATGCTTTCAAGGGTAGCGCGTACGAGGTGCGCGCGCGATGTTCCGCGCGTGATGCCGACGATGAGGCCGCGCGCGTAAGCGTCCCAGTGCGGCGCGCCGAGGCCCGTCAGCGCGGGCACGAAATAAACGCCGTCGTTCGATTCGATGGACCTCGCCAATGCTTCAGACTCCGCCGCGTCGTTGATGATTCCGAGCCCGTCTCGCAGCCATTGAATCGCCGCGCCCGTGATGAAGACCGCGCCTTCAAGCGCGTACTCCACAGGCTCGTCACCGATGCCCCAGGCGATGGTTGTCAAAAGGCCCGCATCGCTCCTGACCGCCGCGCGTCCCGTATTCATCATCACGAAAGAGCCTGTCCCGTAAGTGTTCTTCGCCAATCCTTCTCTATGACAAGCCTGGCCGAAGAGGGCCGCCTGCTGGTCGCCCGCGATGCCCGCGACCGGGACTTTCTGACCGAAGAAAACGGCGGGGTCCGTCTCGCCGTAGACGTGCGAGGATGGTTCGACTGACGGAAGCAGGGCGCGCGGCACGTTCAGTATTTCCAGAAGCTCATCATCCCAGCGCAACTCATGTATGTTATAGAGCAGTGTGCGCGAGGCGTTGGAATAATCCGTGATGTGCGCGCGGCCCCCGGTCAGTTTCCAGACGAGCCATGAATCAATCGTGCCGAAGGCTATCTCGCCTCTTCGGGCACGCCCGCGCAAATCCTCCGTGTGGTCCAATAACCATTTGAGTTTCGTGCCTGAGAAATAGGGGTCAACGACGAGGCCCGTCTTGCGGCGAAAGGTTTCCGCGAGGCCGAGAGTTTTCAGTTCATCGCAGATGGACGCCGTGCGCCTGTCCTGCCAGACGATTGCGTGGGCCAACGGCTCGCTGCTCGCGCGGTCCCACAAGAGCGTCGTCTCGCGCTGGTT
>JAXDFO010000210.1:0-7810 GCA_034665545.1 Blastocatellia bacterium | reverse complement strand
AACAGAAATTCACAGACATAACTCTGGCAGATGCATCTCGCGCACCGGCAGGTTGTCCGTTTCCCTAACCCTATAGGTTAGCGGAAATCTTACCGGCACGAAAGCGCGCCCGTACGCCATTCACCGGCAGGTGATTACCGCGCATTGTTCTCTATGCAGAAATGATTGATGGCGCGCGCGAGTATGCGGACGCATTGATGCAGGTCTGTGAGCGGGACGAACTCTTCCGTACGGTGTGCGACGCGTATGTCGCCGGGGCCGAGGACGACCGCGTGCGCGCCTAGTTCGATCATCTGCGGGGCTTCGGTCCCGAAGGCTATCGTGCCCGCCGCGTGGCCCGTCGCCTCTTCGAGCATCCGCACAAGCTCCGAGCCTGCGGGCGTCTCCATGCTCTCATCAAGCCTGCCCACAACTACCTCGCAATCAAAATCCGCGTCGCGCGTTCTCTCATCTTCAATCGCAGCCCTCACAAGTTCAACCACATACTCCGCGCGCTGTCCGGGCACGGGCCGCCATTCGAGCGTGAAGGCGCAACGGCCCGCGATGATATTCTTGGCGGTGCCGCCGCGCACGAGTCCGACGTTGAGCGTCGTGTAAGGCGGCTCGAATGCTTCCTGCCTGTCTCTCGCCTGCAACTCTTCCGCGATGCGCTCTATGCTTTTGATGAGACGCGCGGCCCGAAAAATCGCGGACGCTCCGAGAGCGGGGTACGCGCTATGGCCCTCACGACCTTTGACGATAATCTCCGCCAGGCAGTAACCCTTGCCCGCGCGCATGGGCACAAGCGAAGTCGGCTCCCCGACGATGCTATAGCGTATCTTGAGCGCGCGCGCCGCCGCCAGATGCTTCGCGCCGAGACATCCGACCTCCTCATCAGCCGTCAGGATGAGCGCGAGAGGGCGTCGCAAACTCTTCATCTCAATCTCTTCGATGGCCGCCAGCGCGGAGGCGATGAAGCCCTTTGTGTCGCATGAGCCGCGCCCGTAAAGTCTTCCGCCGCGCTCCGTCAATTCCAGCGCGCCCGTCCATGCCGGGTCGAAGGGAACCGTGTCCGTATGCCCAACGAGCGCGAGTTCGACAAACGCCTCAGCAGAGTTTGCCGGACCAGTATTAACTGACGAAGTTGGACCAGCGAGAGCAATCATGTTCACTTTCTCGACGCCGCGTTCGTCCGTGTACGGAAGCCGCCGCACGCGCATCCCCAAGGCTTCGGCGCGCGCCGCCGCGTAAGAGATGATCTCAACGTTCGAGCGCGCAGATGTTGAATCGAAGCGCACGAGTTCGGCCAGAGTTCTCTCAACAGTCATCTTCGGTCCCTAACCCCACAATCTTTTTTGCAGCGCGTCGAATCTGGAAACGATTTCGTCCTGCGCCGGATGTCGCCCGTTCTCTATGACGGGCCGCCCGCCGATGAAGACTTCACGAATCGCCGTTCTTGAGAGAGAGAAAACGATGCTCGCCAGCAAGTCTTCCATCCCCGCTCCCGCGATTGAAGGATCATCGAGCGCGACCGTGAAAAAATCCGCAGGGCTTCCAACTTCGAGCGCGCCGCACGGAGCGTCTATGCTCTTTGCGCCGCCAGCGGTCGCGCAAGCGAAGAGGCGCGCGGCCAGTACAGCATGCCCCTCATCACCAACGGGCGCGAGCACCGCGCGTTCCATATTGCGCAGCCGCATGTGAAGTTCAAGCTCGCGCGCATCCTCAAGCAAGTCAATCTGCGCGTGGCTGTCCGTGCCGAGCGAGAGAGTTCCCCTCTCATCCAGAAATTCTCGCGCGTGAGGAAAGATGCCGTCGCCCAGGTTGCGCTCCGTCGTCGGGCAGACGCACACCCCTGCTCTTAACTGGACCATTAAACGGGCCTCTTCCGTCGTCATGTGAATCGCATGCACGGCTGAGAATCTTTCATTGAGCAGGCCCAAATCTTCCAGCAAGGAGACGGGTGTGCGCCCGTGCTCTGCCATGCAGGCGGCGACCTCCGCAGGTTGTTCCGCGACGTGCATGTGGACCGGAAATGCCGCGCCCTCTTCATGCGCAAATTGGGCCGCACGTCGCAGGTAATCAAGCGGGAGCGCGCGGACGCTGTGAAGCGCGATGCCGGACCATGCGAGGGCCGCATCCTCGCGTCGCAATTCCTGGTCCAGTTGAGACATCTGGCGCAGGTACTCTTCCGGGTCCGTTTCGAGAAAGCGCGCCTGGCCCGCGTCCGGCTCTTTCCGGTAGCCGGAGCGCGCATACGCGACGCGCAGCAAAGCTATGCGTGGGCCCACATCACGCGCCGCGCGTATGACCTGCTTCGCCATCAGGTTCGACTCTGCGTAAGGTCGCCCGTCCGGCCCATGATGTATGTAATGAAATTCGCCGACCGCCGTGACGCCGCCGAGAGCCATCTCCATGAAGGCCATCCTGGACGCATCGTAGATGTCTTCGGGCGTGAGCCGGTTGGCCGCGCTGTACATCATCTCGCGCCAGGTCCAGAAAGAGTCTTGAGCGCGCGTGCGTCTCTCGGTGCGCCCGCGCAGGACGCGCTGAAAAGCATGCGAGTGAGCGTTGACCATTCCGGGCAGCATCGCGCGTCCCGCCAGGCGCACTAACCTCACGCCATCGTCAACCTCGCGGGCCAACTCTCTAATCTGGCCCGCCTCATCGCACACCAACGCCCGCCCGCGCTCAAAACGCCCGCCCGTGTAAATCAAATCGGGCAGCCACGCGACCGTCGCATGATTATTTTGCTCTGGAATTTCCGGCACGTTCGCTTCGTTAATAAGTCTGAAAATAATATAACACGATGCCTGTCATGCACGCTTTTTAGTGAGCACCCAGAGGCCGTTCGGTGGCATCTAATTTCGCGTGAGTATCAAAACATCAGACCTTAAAACGTATGCGCGATTTGCGCGGCAACACGCTCGCCGCTTCGTCGGCGAGCGTCTCCGTGAAATTCGGACGCCGATTCCGGCGGCCCCGCACAAGCCCTCGCCCGCGAGTTGGAGCGACGACAGTTTGACCGTTGCATGGCTCGGACATGCGACCGTCCTCATCAACTTTTACGGGACGTGGTTGTTGACGGACCCTGCTTTGCGTTCTCATGTCGGCGTGAGTTTCGCGGGCCTGACCTTTGGCCCTAGACGATTGGTCCAGCCTGCGCTTGAGATTAAAGAGCTACCGCCATTGGATGCCGTGCTGGTCTCGCACGCGCACATGGACCACTGCGACATGGGCACGCTCAAACGCTTGCCGCGCAGGACGCGGGCCGTCGTGCAGCATGGCAACCAAGACCTCTTGAACCGCTTTGAGCGGGTGGACCAACTGGCGTGGGGCGAGTCTGTGGAAGTATGCGGGGTGCGCATCGAAGCGTTGGAGGTCAATCACTGGGGCGCGCGCAGGTTGACGGACAAGCATAGAGGCTATGGCGGATTTCTCATCGAGAAGAATAATCGCGCGCTCGTCTTCGGCGGCGACACAGCCTACACGAAGGCTTTCGCCAGACTTCGGGACCGCGTGCGCGTTGACCTCGCCATGTTGCCGATAGGAGCTTACGATCCCTGGATTCACGCTCACTCGAACCCGGAACAGGCTTGGACGATGATGCGAGAGATGGGCGCGGGCTATCTGTTGCCGATGCATCACCAGACGTTTCGCTTGAGCCGCGAGCCTGTCATGGAGCCTATCACGCGCCTGCTCGCCGTCGCCGGAAAAGAGCGTTGGCGTGTGGCCCTGACGGAGTTGGGCCAAACCTGGACGCTGCCCGAAGCGCAGTCGAGTGAAGATGAAATGGCGGGCGCGCTCGCGTCTTCTATCTATTAAAATATGCGACGTTGCCTTTAAAACGTTCCCGCTCAAAAACGTCAATCAATAAATAAAGGTTGTCGCGCTCGTCGCGTATCGTTATTATCTCATCTTTTGCGAATGCTCTCCGGGGAGCGGCAGAAGTGACATAGTTATGATGCGACGCATTGATCTCAAAACGGCACAGGCGGCCAGGTCCAATACTATTCGCGGCATCAACCGGCGAATCGTCCTCAACTACGTGCGCGAGCGCGGGCCGATTTCGCGTGCGGAGATAGCGCGCGAGACGGAGCTTCAACGCTCTACGGTCTCGACCATCGTTGATGCGCTGGTCGAGGATGGCCTCGTCGAAGAGATAGGCGCGGGCGAATCCACGGGCGGGCGTCGCCCGACTCTTTTGCGACTGCGCACGGTCGGGGCGATGGCTATCGGAGTTGACATCACGCCGACGTTGACCACCGTGGTAACAAGCGACCTCGCCGGGCGCGTGCTCGCTCAAGAGCAATTCTGGACCAGCACGGATTATCGAGAGACCATCAGCCGGACGATTGAAGTTGTCAGGCGGTTCGCCAGCGGCAGCGACGGCGAGAGTATAGACAGCATCGGCGTCAGCATTCCCGGCCTGGTTGACCCCGCGACGGGCAGGGCTATCTATGTGCCCTACTTCAAATGGCGCGACCTTCCCATCGCGGAGGAGATTTCCGAGGCCAGCGGCCTGCGCGTCACGATTGATAACGATGCCAACGCAGCCGCGCTCGCGGAACTCTGGTTCGGTCGCCCGGAGGTGAGCGACGCGCGCGACTTTATTATGGTCCTGGTGGCGGAGGGCGTCGGCACCGGTATCGTTTTCGACGGGCAGATTTACAGGGGCGAGCGCGGGGCGGCGGGCGAGTTCGGCCACATGATTATTGGTCCACATGCGCCGGTCGCTTGCTCCTGCGGCAATTACGATTGCTGGGAGGCTTTCGCTTCGGGTCGTTCAGCCGTCGCGCGCTATCTACAACTGTCGAACGGCTCGCATCCTCTTCATGATGCGCAGTTCGGAGAGGTGGTCGAGCGCGCGCTCGAAGGCGAGCATGCGGCGCAGGCCGCCTTGATGGAGACGGCCCACTATCTGGGCATAGGGATTTCCAACCTGGTCGTCGGCTTCAGCCCCGAAGTCGTGGTCGTCGGCGGAGCCATCACGCGCGCCTGGTCGCTCGTCGCGGACGCGCTCGGACAAACCATAGAACGCAGCGTCCGTCGCGGTCTCCCCTCCGCGCGCATACTCTCCTCAACACTCGGCGAGCAACCGACACTGATGGGCGCGCTCAGCCTCGTCCTCGCCAGCAAATTCGCTTCAGTCTCTTAATCGAAAAATTTCAGCCACGGAGGCACAGAGAGAGACAGAGATTTTCAACAATTAAGTTCCTTATCCTGCTCTGTGTCTCTGTGCCTCCGTGGCTATCATCTGTTAAGGTTATCTGCATGCATCAACATTCTTCCGTGGACCTGCGCGAGATGGCGCGGCAGGCGATGATTGACGAGGGCTTCGAGCCGGACTTTCCCCCGAATGTGGAGAGGGAAGTGCAGGCTTTGAACGAGGCTGCGATTCTTTCCGGCGTCGAGGGCAAGGCGCGCGACCTGCGCGGGCTTTTATGGTCCTCTATTGATAATGAAGAGTCGCGCGATTTGGACCAGGTGGAATTTCTTGAGAGATTGCCGGACGGCGGCGTTCGTCTCTTTATAGGCATCGCGGACGTGGACGAGTTTGTGCCTCAAGGGTCCGCGATTGACGCGCGCGCGGGACACAATACGACCTCCGTTTATACGGGCGTCGAGACGTTTCCGATGCTGCCCGAAAGATTGTCCACCGACCTCACTTCGCTGCTCGAAGGCGTTGACCGGCTGGCACTCATCATCGAGTTAATCGTTGATGAAGAGGGGCAGGTGCGCGCGACGGATGTTTACCGCGCGCTGGTCCACAATCACGCGAAGCTCGTTTATGAGACGGTGGGCGCGTGGCTTGAGAGCGAAGACCCGGCCCCGCCTTTCATCTCGCGTGTCGCGGGGTTGGAGGAACAGCTTCGCTTGCAGTACGAGGTAACGGAAAAACTGCGCGCGCTCCGCAAGCAGAACGGCGCGCTCAACCTTGAGACGATTGAGGCCAAGCCCGTCACGGTTGACGGCAAGGTCGTGGACCTCTCGACCACAGAGCACAATCGCGCGCGCGACATCATAGAGGGCTTCATGGTCGCGGCCAACGGCGCGATGGCATCTTTTCTTGAGAGCAAGCATGTGCCCGCGATACGCCGCGTCGTGCGCACGCCTTTGCGCTGGCCGCGCATCGTGGAGTTGGCCCAAACGCTCGATGAAGAGTTGCCGCAGGAGCCGGACTCGCGCTCGCTCGCGGACTTTCTCGCCCGTCGCAAGACCGCAGACCCTGTGCATTTCCCGGACCTCTCGCTGGCGGTCGTTAAACTGCTCGGACCCGGCGAATATGTGGTCCAGCATCCGGGCGCGTCCGCCGAAGGCCACTTCGGATTAGCGGTCCACGATTACACGCATTCGACCGCGCCCAACCGTCGCTACCCAGACCTCATCACGCAACGATTGCTCAAGGCCGTCATCGCCGGTGGGCCAACTCCCTACACCGAAAGCGAACTCGCAGCAATCGCCGAACACTGCAACGAGAGGGAGCGCGCGGCGCGCAAGGTCGAGCGATTGATGCGCAAGACGGCAGCCGCAGTCTTCTTGAGCCATCGCATCGGAGAGGTCTTCGACGCCATCGTGACGGGCGTTTCTGAGAAGGGCACTTTCGTGCGTCTCATCAGGCCGCCCGCAGAGGGGCGCGTCATGCGCGGCGAGCGCGGCCTGGATGTCGGAGACCGCGTTCGCGTGCGCCTCACGGATACCAACCCTGAGCGCGGCTTCATTGATTTCGCGCGCCAGAGGTGACACTGCTTCCGCCCCTTAATTGGTCCAGAACTGGTCCGGAATCGTTACGGGCGGGAGACGCATCGGAAAGGCTCTTCACTTGATTGAAACTCGGTTGCTGTGAGAAATTTAATTCGCCTTTCTCATGATTCGGATACTCAATTTTAAGGAGAATTAATCTTGCCTGTAAGCCGGAAGAGACGAACTGTTAAAGCCAGGAAGAATCCGCAGAGCGCGTATGGCAGAGAGCAGGGGCGCGGGAAAAAGAGTTCGGACAATATCACGAAGGCTCTGGCCGGGGCACTGGTCCTCGCGCTGGTCGCCGGAGGCATCCTCTATTTCTTCGCTTGGCGCGGCGGCAGTTCTGGACAGCAGGTCACGACCGCGTCCGGGCTGAAATACACGGACATCGTCGAAGGCCAGGGCGCGAGTCCGAAAGTGGGCCAGACCGTTAGCGTGCTATATACCGGCACGCTTGAGAACGGGACCAAGTTTGATAGCTCGTATGACCACGGCGGCAAACCCTACAGCTTCCAGATCGGGCGCGGGACGGTCATCAAGGGCTGGGACGAAGGATTGATGACGATGAAGGTGGGCGGCAAGAGAAGACTTATCGTCCCGCCCGCCCTGGGCTATAAAGAGATGGGACAGCCGCCCAAGATTCCAGGCAACGCCACCCTCATCTTCGACGTGGAACTGGTTGAGGTGAAATGAACAGCAGGAGCCAGAAGCACAGGAGCCAGGAGTCAGAAGAAGAAGAAGAACGATTGGTCCGCCTGACTCTCTTTCAGCTTTTCTCTCGTTGAGCTTACCTGCGGAAGCGGCGGCAATCTATGCCGTACTTCTTGAGCTTATAGCCGATGATGCGTTCGGTCGTGTCAAGCAGCTTGGCCGCCTTCGCTCGATTGCCGCGCGTCGTCTTGAGCGCGTCTTGAATCAAGTCGCTCTCGTAGGCTTCGACGGCTGCTTCCAGCTTGAGGGTCGTGACGGTCCCGGAGCCTTCCGCCGTTTGCAAGGTCGGCGGCAGGTGATGACCGTGTATCACGTTGGTCTCGCAGACCAGCACCGCTCGCTCCAATGTGTTCTCAAGTTCGCGCACGTTGCCGGGCCA